>DUKH01000200.1:0-23144 GCA_013329415.1 Methanosarcinaceae archaeon
TGAGATCTTATAAACTCCGGTCTGAGATAAAAATAAACATTCCACTTCGCCTTTTTTTAAGTATGTTGATGTGGGTTATAAGAGAGTGTCAGAATAAATCGAAAGTTTACACCTAAATTCACACAGTACCGAGATATCCTACCGACTTTCCGCAGATGCCATTTCAATTTTCATAATTTTTCCTGCTATTGTTTTTTCTGAAAACCGTCCTGGTTACTCAAACGTGTATTTTTGAAATTTTCCAAAATTTTCGGCCTTTCACCTTCATTGAAAACTTCCAGCAGCTATTTCCCTAAGCTTCAGTTGAGATAATAACTGCAAATTTTCAAATAATTCTCCAAAAAAGATAACAGGAAAAATGTTATTTTTTTGAAGACATCTGCGGAAAGTCAGATCCTATAAAAAGGTGGGTCATGCAGCTTTTTGAAATTTATTTTCAATGCTTAAATGTGCCAAAATTTTGGCAATTATGGACTTTTCCAACAGTCTCTATTAAAAACAGTTTATTCTTGAAAAATGCTGCAATATAAAAAAAGTTATGTAACTTAGGATAGATGTAATCCAAAAAGTTAAATCAGTCTATGTCTTATTACTTTTTATGTGCTCCTCCAAACTTCGTTTATTTGAAAATCATGTAAGTGAATCTGAATTACTTACTTTTAAGAAAGGTCTTCTTGAAGCCTTCAAAAATGATATCATTAAAAATATGGATAAATGGGATCTTGTACTTGTGGTGGGTCAAAAAGGTCTGTTTATATTTGAGGATATGATTTCCGAATTAGAGGAAAATATTACTTACATATCAAATTTTGAAATCAACTTTTATGGGCGTGATTATTTTGAAAATAAAAGAATCCTTATCTTTGATGACACAATTAACAGTGGAAAAACGATAGGAAAACAAATAAGTATCCTTTCCCAACATTGTCCAAAATCGCTTACAGTTGCAGTAATATCAACTACCATTGAAAAATGTCGGGATCTTTCTTCTAAATATCCGGATGTTAATTTTTTATCTTATAATAAATTCTCTACTAAGGAAGATTTCTGTGAGTTTTTTTTGCTTTACATTCGTGAATATTTAGATTCAATTTGCATGCCTAAATGTAAAAAAGATTTGATTGTAGATGAGTTTGTTCATCCTGGGGAATTATCGAAAAAGAATGTAAAAGATTTGTTTAGTATTGAAAAATCATTTGTTGAAGATGGGGGCATGTTTTTAGAAAATAAAAATCGGTTTAAAATGGTTTTAGAATTTTGCGATGAAGACCGTAGAAATTTGAAGGAATCCATATTTCCTGAGATATTAGATTTTGAAGTCAATCCTTGCAAGGTTAGGCTATATGTGCATGTATCAAAAATGAGTACGAAAATCTTTATTGAATATGTTATTTTACCAGAACTTGCAGATTTTTCTGGGTGTAAAAAGGCTCTTAAACACAAATATCACTATTGTTCCGGAATGAATGAGAATCTAAACCGAGATTGCTTAATTTGTGCCATTTACAATCTTACTGAAAAAGTGAGAGATATGATCCTAAATAATATTTCTGAAAAAAAAGTTAAAGGGAATTTCAAAAAGGTTTTATGGTTTTACGAAGGTAAAATTATCTACATTAAAAACTTTGAATGATTTCTTCTTCCAAATATCTTTTTAACTATTTTCTTTTTCATTTACTTTATCATTCATTTTTTCATTCAAGCTTCTAAAATATTCTCGATATTCGCCTTTTGTATAGAGGGTTCTAACCCATTTTCCATTATAAGTTTCCCAGCGACCTTCTACCATCCCTAGATCAAACAACTTATCAATTATTTTACTGATAGTACTTCTACTTATTTCCTCTTTCAGTACATTTATCAGTCTTGAAAAATAAATTGGATCTTTGCGATCATTGTATTTTTGTATCTCAAGGGCCACTTTTTCCTCTTGAGACAATATACTTCGTTTAGCGGCAGTCATAAGAAACACCTCCTCCTCACTCTTTAAAAGAACACACTAATGCAGTTTCTATTTGTGTGTGCCTTCCAAAATTACCTATTTTATTCAAAGAAGTCCCACATAACGCTGAATCTCCCAAATCCTTGCCTAAATCTTTAAAATATACCTTCTTTATTAAGTTTACAAAGCAGTTATTTTTAAAGATTTACCATAATTCAATATTGAGACTCTTCTATCTCCTGACAAATCTAATTTCCATCCTCAATATTATACTGATGTATAATTTCTATACATCCATATTTATAACCACATATAAGTACTTATATCGTTCGAAACTGATTTTCTAATTTTTATTTCGTTTTATCAGCGTAATTAGTGATTTCTTCCATATACTGGAGTATACTTTTCATACCCCGTGTTCTTTCGTCATACATTTGCATGCAACTACTTAAACTTTTCCAAATTATTCATTCGCTAACAATCTTTTATAATGTATATTTTATTCTTATGTGGGATTAAATCTCATAATACATATCTAGTGGAAAACCTTTTATAGTGTTTGTTTCAAAAATAACCTTTTCTAATACTCATTTTTATGTACTTTATTTTTCGGTGTAGATGAGGTTTAGCCATTTTTCACAGAATTCCTTATTCTTCAATAACATTTACTAATAATAATAATAATAATAATAATAATTTGCCGAAAAAATTTGTTTCAATCATTTTTGAAGTGATAATAAGTGGATCCAATATAAAACTCAAGCCTAAAAATCTTAACCGTCACAAAAAATTCCCTAACCTCTCTCCAAGAAATCCTCTCCGAACCTTACTCCCCAATCATCCGTGACGCCGCTATCCTCAGATTCAACCGCAGCGTCGAAATCTTCAGCAGGCTCCTGAAAGACTACCTCTGCGTCCATGAAGGTCTCGTCTGCGATTTACCCAAGTCCTGCATGAGGATGGCGTTCAAGGTCGGGCTTATGGACGAAGAAGAAACGGTGCAGGCACTTGAGATGATCGATCAGAGGGAAGAGATTGGGAATATTACCGAGCATGTTAACTTTGAGGAAGTCGCGGAAGAAATCTATCGCCGGATAGGGGATTACTGGGTGCTGATGGATAAGGTTTGCAGGCGGGTTGTCGAAGCGGTCGAGGAAGAGGGTTAAAAGGTTCTTTTTTGGGGCGCGTTTGTTGAACGTTGTGTCGGGTTGGTTCTGGCGTCCCCCGGGCTAAATATAATAATAGAGTTGTAAAAATCGGGCAAATTGTCCCTGCTTGGTTATCCCCGGAAACCTTTTTTGGATCTGCTTCATAGGTATCGGCACTCTCACCGGTCAGCTTGCTGACCGGCTTTTCCCATAAATTGTATTTTAATGAACAAGAAATGAATCCGGCTGTGGGGCGAAATGTTCAGAAAAAAATGCAAGGGACGATTTTGGAATAGCTTCCCCTGTTTTTGATTCCTGATGACGTAATTGAGCTTTTTCTTTTGTATTTCAGAGTTTTTCCTGCTCGGGCCGCGCTGAAGCGCGGGGAAAAACAGACGGAAGATGGCTATTAATGTTGCTCTGTTTTTTGAGTCATTGAGTTTGAAACTCTCCCTGCCCTGGAATCTCATACTTCAAGTGCTCATACTTTGAATGTTGCGTGGGGTTGGTTCTGGCGTCCCCGACGAAATATAATATAGAGTTGTAAAAATTGGGCAAAAATCCCAGGAAACCTTTTTTGATCTGCTTTCTAGGTACCGGGGCTCTCACCGGTCAGCTTGCTGACCGGCTTTTCCATAAATGTATTTTGAAGACTAAAATGTATAATTTTGGAATCGCTTCCCATGTTTTTCGATTCCCGAAGCCTTCATTGAGTTCTTTTCTCTTACACTTCAGGGTTTTTTCTGCTCGAGCCGCGCTGGGGCGCGGGGAAAGACAGACGCGAGACGGCTATTAATGTTGTCCCGTTTTTTGATTCCTGAGCCAAATGTTCTCCTTTTCCGGTTTTTCGAGACAAATATTTAAAGATTGATGTCTAGTACTAATTATGGATGCCATCTCGACTTTGAAGGAGCACGAGAAACTTATCCGGCAGAAATTCGGGGTAAAAAGGATCGGGATATTCGGCTCTTTTGCGAGGGGGGAGGAAAGGGAAGATAGCGATCTTGACGTACTCGTGGAGTTTGAAGAGGGTCAGAAAACATTCGATAATTATATGGATCTGAAGTTTTACCTGGAAGACTTATTTGGCAGGAAAGTTGACCTCGTTACTGAAAAAGCACTCAAGAGACAACTCAAGGACATCATAATGAAGGAAGTTGTGTATGCCTGAGAAAAGTCCTGTTCTTTATTTGGAGGACATTCTTGAATCGATTGAAAAAATTCGAAAATACCTGGGTGATTCTTCCTTTGACGAGTTTTTGGAAAATGAAATGCTAATAGATGCGGTAATCAGGAATCTTGTGATAATAGGGGGAGCTGCTGGACATATTGCCCCTGAAATCCGCTTCAAATATTCGGAAATTGAATGGAAAAAAATTGTGGGCTTGCGAAATATACTGATTCATGATTACTCTGGAATTGACCTTGATATTGTCTGGGATGTCATAAAGTACAGGCTCAATCCCCTGGAAACAAATGTAAGGCAAGTTCTCAAGGAAGAGAAAAGCCATGAAGGATGAGGCTTCTTCTTAAATCGCCGTTTTGTTCTTTTCTTTTTCATTTCAGGTTTTTTCCTGCTCGGGCCGCACCGAGGCGCGGGGGAAGACCGACGGGAGACGGCTATTAATGTTGCTCCGTTTTTTGAGTCATTGAGTTTGAAACTCTCCCTGCCCCGAAATCTCATACTTCAAGCGCTCATACTTTGAACGTTGCGTTGGTTTGCTCCTGGCACCCGCCGACGAAATATAAAAATAAAGTTGTAAATATCTGTATGATTTGCCTGGTTTTTACCTTTACTAAGGTCATGATAGGGAGTTTTCGCTTTTCGTTTTCCATTTTGCTTTCCACAATAGTGCAACTCCTAAAATGGTCAGAATCAGCATTTGCCAGTTTTGTGAAAGCGGACCTAACCCGACCGATCCTTCAAGGGTATCACGAACTTCATCGAATGCGGCGTGATACACAGTCACTACGGCTAAACTTTGCGTGCTTGACCAGATGTAGGCGAATACAACTGCGTGCATGACTGTCGGTATTAAACTGACAAGCATGACAAGCGGCACTGAAACAAGAGGGTTTCCCGTCATTTGTATTCCCATCACAACTAAAACCGGCAGGTGCCAGACCCAGGTGATAAAGCCGTGAAAAAGCAGTGCTCGGCGGGTACTGTATCGCGCAAATAAGCGAGGCAGCAGATATCCACGCCAGCCAAACTCTTCCCCAAAAGCCGGAATAAGCGTGATTGTAAAGCTAAGTAAAAACTCAGCCAGAATGGTCGTGAGGCTTATATCTTGAGGAGTTTCATAAATTCCCAGCAGCTGTTCGATAACTCTCGGGAAACCCCACAAAAATAATGCCAGTCCAAAAGCGTATACATAATGCCTGGGCCTGCCCCATTGCCAGCCGGCATTTTCAAACCCGTCACGAAATACAAACTTGCCGGCAATATAAGTGCCGACAGCAACCATGATCATTGATATTAAAAGGAGAGGTCTGAAAGCTTCCCCTAAAAATGGATAGGCAATCTGAAAAGGCCAGGAAAGTGCAAAGATGATCAGCAAATAGGTTTTTAATGAAAAGGGGCGGTCAAGGGTTCCGTTTTTCATGAAAATAATGATTTGAATTTTGATAAATACTTTTTGTAAGCTAGATCTTTCTGCCAGGTGATGTTGCCTATATTCTTGCTCGGGCCGCGCCGGGGCGCGGGGGAAGACAGACGGGAGACGGCTATTAATGCTGCCCCGGTTTTTGTTCTTTTGAATTCTCAGGCATTTTCCCGGTTTTCGAGATAAATATTTGAAAGATTGAACCCTTTTTTGTCTTTTTACCTTGAGTTCTGAGAGACCTTTTTAATATTTAAACAGTTTTTCAGAAAGCGGAGCAGGCAGCTAAAAAATAAATACAGCATAATAAAAGGCAAGTGTTTCGTTTATTTTTGACTCTCAAAGTCTCTTCTGAGCCCTTTTTTCCCTGAATTTAATGGATTTTTTGACCCAGAGTGAGGGTAATGTACAGATGAACGTCTTCAATTCAAGGCTTCTCTTGTGTTTGTTTTTTCCTTCACATTTTCTTCCTAAACCCTATGCCCCGCCATTCTTTACTTTTCATGTTCGGTTTTTACTTCCTGCTCAGGCTGTTGATATGTGGATTGGAGGGCTAGAGCATCATTAATGCACTCATTTATAATTTTTTATATTAACCCAAAATTTATTAATACAATCGATCTGTAAAGCTAGATTGCACGGGGGTGAGAAAAGGATGTTTTCGTTTGAAGATGCCTTTTCAGAGCATAATTGATAATAGGATACTTTATGAGTATTCGTTAAATGGGTATCCGAATACTTTTTGGGTATACGTTATCACTCACATTTCGAATTCTGGTGCTTTTGTACAAATTAACGGTGCAAATGTGCTATTCTGTTGAGACCCTATTAATCAAATGGCCAATATACAGAAATAAATTTCTCATACTGGCAGAGGGTTGAAATGTGAGTTTATCAGTGGGGTACGATTAAAATGTTTGAAAGAGGTTTAAGAGATATTTTAAAGTTTATCGTTGAAGAAAGAGAATTAAGTATGGAACTGGTTGTGGAATCGCTCCACAGCCTGGAATTTCTGGCAATAAAGGTGATAATGATTTCTTTGAGCCTGTATCACCTATATGAGTATGCGGTTAAGACTATTTTTTAAGCCGCAATTAAGTCGAATCCACAGCATTCCCTCAATTTCCCCTTTTATGTTTTTATGGGGATTATTTGTTCGCTTTACAGGCGAGTTTTAGGGAATGCTTCAGGAATTATTTGAATTCAATGTAAAAAGAGAGTCCAGGGCTCAGCAAACGCCAAAGAAACAGCCTTGAAATTTCATATTTCTCTTTAATTTTTTATTTTTGTTTTTGTTTTCACTTTTGTGTATTTCTTGCCTTTATATTGCTTTCTTTTCGTTTACCTTCCGTTTGCCTTTCCGGTATTTTACTTAGACTGGGGCAACCGTTTTTTCGTATGCATCGTTTAGCACTATCGCAAGGGCTGTGTACAGGGACCCCAGAGCCATGATGAGCCCCACATAGCCGGCTATTACAAGCAGGCCTGCGTTTCCTGTGGCGTTTACGATTGCCAGCAGCATGAACAACATGAACAGGGTCACGAAAACGAACATTATGGCTTTGCTGCCCAGTTTCAGGGTGGCTAAGGGCATAACGAAGGTGTACATTCCCCAGAAGAATAGGTAGGCTGCAACCGATATAGGGGTCGGTGCATCAATCAGGCCTGCTGAGGGCAGGAGTATAAGTCCTGCAAGGGAGAACCAGAACAGACCGAATGCGCAAAATGCAATGCCTCCGAATACCGGCTGCATTTTCATTGTTAGGGCGAAGGATAAAGGATAAAGGAGAAAAAGAAAAAAATGAACGTTTTTGAAAAAAGGGAGTTTTTCAGGATTCAGCAGTTCGTCAGGAGTTTATCTTTTCTTCCCTAATGCCCTCCCTGCCAGAATAACGGTCAGGCAGCCCGGAATAATTCCGATTTCCGGCATGGTTTTGCTTTCTGCCGATTCTCCCTCTGCTGCTGGCTTTTCTGAATATGGATCGGAAACGGCTACTGAAGAACTTTCACTATCCATACCTGCATCCTTTCCAGCGAGTTTTTCCCCAGTTTCGCTTTCGGTTATGCTTGATTCTTTCTCCCCGGTTATTGCGAAGGAGGAAAAGCCGGGGGTACTGGCTTTGAAGTGAAGATAGTTCTGGTCCTCTCCCTCTTTTACTGTTGGAAGCTTGTCCCATTTGCCTTCGCTGTACCTGCACAGGCATATCGTTGTTTCTTGGATTCCGTTTTCAGCAATCCAGGCTTTTTCCACTTTGAACCCTACACAGGGTTCTGCGATATTTTCCGGAGATGCAAACCCGCTGTTTCCGACCCAGATGTTCAGATAACGGTAGATTTCCCCTTCAGGTGCGGATTCGGTCAATGTGGATTTTTCTTTGAGCATTTCCACAATGGTTGTGGTCCTCCCAACGGTTCTCATGGCATCGAATTCCACGCAATTGACGCAGGTGACTTCCTGCAGGAACTCAAATTTCACATGCTTCCCGTTGGTAACGAACTGCTGGGAAAGTTCTTTAATTTCAATGTTTCTGGCAGACTCAGGGGTTCCCGCACCACCTCCGCCGCCAGAGGAGCTTCCGCTCCCTGAACTGTCTTCGTTATTGGTTCCCTCTTTGCCGACAATCCATCTCCAGTTGCGTTGAACTTCTTCGGCTTCGGTTATGGCTGTTGCCCTGACTTGATAGGTGCCTGCAGGAACCGTGCTGCTTTCGTAAGATAGAAAAGTTGCTGAAGTTTCGTTTTTAACTTCTTTCCCGTTCAGATAGAGAGTAATATTGGAGATCTTGTTGCAGGTGACGTTGAATTCTTGAGTCTCCCCTTCTTTTGATGTTATTTCTGAGTTGAACGGATAGAACGGATAACACGAAAGGGCATTTTCGATTTTTGTTTCCTTAGCTTCTATAAAAAGATGATACTTAAGTTCAGGGGAATCCATTACGTCGAATTTCATCCCTACGGCAATGTCCTGTACGGAATTTCTATCCAGGTAAACAGGTTCATTATTCTTTAACATGAAGTATCCGGGATCATCCGGACCGTTTCCGCATCTGATCTCCGTAACTTCAAGCATTCCGAATCCATCATCAAACTTTATTTCAAAGGCGTTATCATAGTCAATGAGCCAGAGCCCCTAGATCTGGACCATATCTTCCTCTCCTTCTTCTTCCCGGAGTATCTGGTTAATATGGACTCTCAGGACGAGGACTCCATCTTCACCTTCGACGTCTTCAAGGTTAACTTCCCAGGTCCCGCCGTTTTCGTTTCCTTCGGAGAGGTCTATGATTTCGTCGGCTACGTATTTACCTTCTCTTAGGAATATGAGCCAGACTTTGTTTTTCTCTGCATCGACCATTCGGGATTCAAGTGTGTATCCATCTCCAAGATCAAGAATTTCCCCGGTCCTCAATGTATGTTTTTCAGCGTCGTCTACAAGAAGTTTGGCAAGCTTGTTTACCCGGACGATTTCATACTTATCGGTTAATGGAATATACGGCTCTCCGAAGAACCCTATAATCGGATAGGTTTCACCTTTCCAGTCTTTTTCCTGATACCTGTATTTCACATATCCGGCCTGTGTCTTGTAAACAAGTTTTCCTTCCCCTATTGTCCGGCTTTCAACTGCGTTCACTGACAGGTTTTCGGTGTATATACCGGTGTCAGGGTCACAGAAAAATAGGTCGCAGTTCGAGTAGTTCCAGATGTATGGCCCTTCTGCCTCATCTCCGACAGCTTTGCTGGTGCTCCTGTTAAAGTATGGTAACAGTAGTGGGAAATAGTCGGTATTGTATTCTCCGATGTTGTATGATAAATCACTTATCAGGTCCTCATTTTCATCCACGGGGTATATCTGGCTGAAGCCATTTCCATCAGGCTTTGCCCAGAAATTTCCTCCTAGATAGGGACCTCCCAGGGTGTTGGCATATGACGCTTTACTTGTGTTCCAGAAGTTCGCATTATTGTTGCCTTCCAGTTCTACATTGTTCGTATTGTTGAACCGGTTGTTGTAGATGCTGTTTCTCTTGCTGTTTTCGAGCATAATTCCGTTCCGGTTCAGGCTTATCCTGTTTTCCCTTAGATAGTTTTTATCAGAGTTCAGGAGAGTGATCCCAAAGGAATTCTCTGATATGGTGTTTTGGAAAAATTGATTCAGGCTTGAATTGATGATATATATGCCAGCGGTATTGTATGAGGCATCGTTCCGTATAAGTGTATTATATGCTCCTCCCTCAAGCAAAATACCTGTATCGCTGTTTTGAACAGTATTTCTTTGAAGGAGGTTCTCATTACTGAAATCCGAAAGGATGATTCCTATCTCGTTATTCACGATTTCGTTGTTTTGAATCGTGTTTTTACTGGCCCCGTCCAGATAGATCCATGCAACTGCATTATTCGGAATTCCTTGGGTGGCACCTGTTATGCTAAACCCGCTGATTTTTACCCTGTCCGAGCTTACGTGGAAAACGTGGCTGTTCGGACTTGCGGCTTGGACAACCGTATCACCGGGATATCCTGATCTCGATATTATAGCAAGTTCTTTGTCAACGTTAATATTTTCAATATATATCCCTGGATGGACAACAATCATGTCCCCCTCAACTGCATTGTCCACGGCTTCCTGTATGGTCGTATAATCGGCAGTTCCGTCCCTACAAACATGAATTTGTGTTTCTTCCTGGGGACTTTCTCCCATGATTCTCCATTCCGCAAATGGATAAAACTTGAGTTCAGGCTCATCAAAAACTCTGAATTTCAGGTTATCTCCCAGGTCCTGTACGGAACCTCTTTCAAGAAAAACAGGCTTGTAGTTCTTGAAGATCAAATCTCCGGTGTCATCTGGACCGCTCCCACCCCCAATTTCCACGACTTTGAGCCTTCCATAACTATCTTCAAGTTCAATTGTAAAGGCATTCTCGTAGTCGATAAGTCAGATCCCTTCGAGCTGGGCGATTCTGTCAACAGCTCCCTGGAATACCTGGTTAACGTGTACTCTCAGGACAGTGATGTTGTCTTTATCCTCAATGTCATCAAGTTCAACTTCCCATGTGTCGTTGATGTTGATTTCAATGATTTTGTCATCAACGGGTTCCCTGTCTTTTATGAATTCAAGCCAGACACTGTCGTTTTCGAGATAAACTTCTTTAGCTTTTAGGTTATATCCGTTGCCAAGGTCAAGAGTTTGTCCGGGTCTGATGGTGTACTTTTCACCACTGTCGAGTACAAGCTTTGCAAGTTTGTCTGGTCGGGCTTCCCAGTCCATCTCGTCCTGAGATCTCAGCACGACAAATTCATTTTCAAAGAGCCCGATTGTTTCATATTTTTCGGTCCAGTTGTCATCATCAGTATATTCGTAATTAACCGTAGTTATGTTAGCAAAATAGGTCAATTCCCCAGCATCAATCGTGCGGTCGTTGCCCATCAGGGTAGAGGCGTTTATCTTCAGGGATTCGGAGGACACGTTTTCGTCCAGATCATAGAAGAAGCCTGCAAAATTGCTGCAGTCCCATTCGAATTCAGGGTCATTAGCTCTTGCAATGGAACCTCTGGTTTCATAAACTCCCGGTTCGGTAAATTCCTTCATAAGGTAGAATCTAAGGTTTTCGTCGTCTGCAACTTCAAAATTCAGGTTTTCTGCCAGTTTTTGTCTGGAGTCTCCGGGAAGAAAAACAGGCTCCTTATTTCTGAACGTCAGATGTCCGGGTTCACTAGGGCCGCTTCCGTGTTGGATTTCTGCAACTTCGAGCAGTTTGTATTCATCGCCAAGTTCAATTGTGAAAGCATTATAGTAGTCGATTAGCCAGATCCCTTCTATCTGGATAATACCGCCTACAGCATCATAAAAAATCTGTTTTATGTGTACTCTCATGACTATGACATCGTCTTCGCCCTCGATACTGTCAAGTTCAACAGCCCAGGTCTTGAGTTCGTCCGGAGTTTCGGCTGTAAGGCTAATAATTTGGTCATCAACGTACTCTCCGTCCTTTGTAAACTCGATCCATACCTTTTCCCTGTCAACATCGAACTGCTTGACGTTAAGGGCATAGCCTTCCCCGAGGTCAAGAGTATCCCCTGCCATCAGGGTGTATTTCTGGTCATCATCCAGAATTAGTTTAGCAATCTTCTCCGGGTTACATTCCCATATTTCTTTTTCTGCGGACCTCAATGGGATATATTTCTCCCCAAAGAAGCCGATAACGGGATATTCCTGCCCTTTCCAGTCCCCTTCATATTTATAACCTGTACTGGCTACCTTACAGGTATACACGATTCCGTCTTCAGCTATGATCCGTGCATCCGGAAGAAAGTCCCCGCCGTAAATACGCAGTGTTTCACTTGAGATATTCTTATCTACGTCGTAAAAAAAACCTGCAAAATTTCCAGCATTCATTTCGATATAATCATCATTGTTGATCCCGATTATTTCCTGAAGGCTTGCTCCTTCGTAGACAGGTCCCCGCACTTCAATGGCCTTTACTGCAGTTGTTCCTGCAGCAATGAGTATTAGAATAAAAATAATTCCCCGGGTAACAGTTTTACTTTCAATTATCATATTTATCCCCTACGCATCGTCAAAAAGGTGGAAATAAGTTAAAATTATCAAACAGTGTCAAAAATCAAGTTCACTATTAAAATTTTTGAGTATATTCTATTAGAATTCCCGATCCTTTATATTTTTTCTGAATGATTCCTGAGGTGTTGTATTCTAAAGAAGAGATTTTGACTTAGCCTATCCGAAAAGTGTTGTGACCTACTGTGATTTATACAAAATGCAATACGCAAAACCGGAAAGGATACTCTGATACTTAAACCGATTGTAACTTTTACAACATGTCGTTATTGACTTTTCGGATAGGCTCTTAATATGCCAATTAAAAAGTTCGTAAGTGATGCTTGAAAAAAGTCGGGAGCATGGGTTACTTCCCTGTTTCCCCTCCATTAATTTTAAATCATCAGGAAACTTAAGAGTGAAGCTAATGTCCCCCAAAATCCTTGTTACAAATGATGACGGTGTTTATTCTACGGGTCTCAAAGCTGCCTATGAAAGCGTTGCGGACCTCGGGGAAGTCACCATCTCGGCCCCTGCGATGCAGCAGAGCGGGGTCGGACGTTCGATTTCTATTTTTGAACCCCTGCGGATTACGAAAACGGATATCGGAGGAGTCCCTGCAAATGCCGTTGGCGGGACGCCCACGGATTCGGTTATTCTCGGAATTTTTACGATCATGAAGGAAATGCCGGACCTCATCCTTTCAGGTTTCAATATCGGGGAAAACATCAGTACGGATACGATCACGACTTCAGGGACCATAGGAGGAGCCCTTGAAGCCGCAAGCTATGGCGTTCCGGCAATAGCAGCATCCATCCAGGTCCTGGAAGAAGGGGAAAAATTCGATGACCCCCGGGACTACCACCGGGAACGCTTCGAAGTCGCGATAAAGGTCGTAAACAGAATTGCAAAAAACGTCCTCAAACACGGCATGCCCGATTCCGTGGACCTCCTGAACATCAACGTCCCCTACCATGCGGAAGAGGATACACCTATAGACATAACCCGCCTTGCCCGGAAGGTCTTCAAAACCGACGTGGAAGAGCGGCACGACCCGCGCGGCAGGCCCTACTACTGGATCGCAGGAGACCTTATAAAAGAAGAAGCCGAAGGGACCGACGTGCATTCCCTTATGCAAAAAGAACACATCTCGATAACTCCCATATCCCTGGATTCCACGGCCCGGATCGAGTTTTCAGAAATTGAGAAGTATTTTTGAATCCGGCAAATCTGACAATTAGGTATGCCTGACAATTAGGTATGCCTGACAATTAGGTATGCCTGACAATTAGATAAAGCTGAAAAATTAGGCAATTCAGAGAACCTGAATAAATCAGAAAAATTGGACGTCTTCAAGTCCTAACAATTTGATCAGTTCTAAAAATTAAATAAGTCTTAAAAAGCGGAAGTACATTGGGAAGTCAAATCCATAGATCAGGATTTTTCTTCTTCCCCGTCTTTTTCTATTTTTAACGAAATCTCTGTCCAGTTTTCGTCGATTCCGTGCAGGCACTCCACCATTGCTCCTACGGTGTTGGTGAAGATTTTCCTTATAAAGTCGTTCATAGGAACTTTCTTTCCATCAATTACGAGTTCGATTTTCACTTTTCTTCCTCCTTCTTTTCTTTTCCTTTCTTTTCTTTTCTTTTCTTTTCTTTTCCTTCCTTTCCTTTATCCTGTTTTTTATTGCTCTTTGTTACTTCAATCTTTTTTCCCTGCAACCTTGATTTCGATTCTTTTCTTTTCAGCGCCAGCTATGTAATAGGGCTTTCTCCGGCTTACCGCGAGTCTCAGGAGTTTTTCGATCTCTTCCGGATCTTTTGCATCCATTGCATCTACAAGGTTGTCGTTTACGAGAATGCAGGGCTTTAATTTCCCGTCTGCAGTGACCCTGAGCCTGCTACAGTTGGCGCAGAATTCGGAGTTGTCCATGGGCTGTACGAACTCCACCTCTACCCCGTCTATCATGTACTTTTTCCTGTGGTGCAGGTGCCGGACCCTGACTTCGCTTGCCCTCTCTCCCAGGGACTTTTTAAGGGATTCCGAATCGATCATGTAAGGGGAGAGTTCCGGGTCGATGTCCATGAGTTCGATCAGCTGCAGGATGACCTGTCCTTCGTAGGGGCGGATGAAGTCCATCATGGCATCGATCTCGTCGTCGTTTACGCCTTTCAGAAGTACCATGTTCAGTTTTACCGGGGTCAGGCCCGCTTCAACGGCGCTGTCGATTCCTTCCTTTACCCTTTCCAGGGTGCCCGGAGGAGCTCCGGTTATTACTTCGTACCTTTCCGGAATGAGGGAGTCAAGGCTCACGTTTACCCTGTCCAGGCCCGCCGCTTTCAGGGATTTTGCGCGTTTTGAGAGCAGGACGCCGTTGGTAGTTGCCGAGACCTCCTTCAGGGGTGGGAGGCAGGACAGGATTTCCTCGAAATCCTTTCGGAGCAGGGGTTCTCCTCCTGAGAATTTGACTTTCCGGACCCCGAATTCTGCCGCCTTGCGGACAATTTCACAGATAAGCTCCGCAGGCATCTCCTTTTCGGAGGGGCCCCGGGTGCAGCCCTCCGAGCCTTCGTTGTGGCAGTACATGCAGGCAAGGTTGCACCTCTCCGTGATCGATATGCGCAGCCCCGTTACCTTTCGTCCGTAAGGGTCTGCCAGGGGCAGAACGTTTTCAAAAGTATCTTTTCCTGCTCCTGTTTTCTTTGTTGCTCCGGATGATGTTTTTTGAGCATTGAGTTCAGGCCTGTCTTCTGACATGGGTTTCCAGCCTTTTTTATATTTTTATACTTATAATTGTAAGATAATTGTAGTTGTAGTTTGAATTATAGTTTTTTGCTCCCGCAGCTGAAAAATGCCACTACAGAAGGCGAAAATTGTCTCTGGAATAAAACCCGGTTATGTCTAGCCGGTAATATACCTAATAGCAGGTATTATAAATGAGTAGCGCAGGTCCGGGATAAACTCAGGTGGAAGGAATTTTATTCTTCGGCTCCCGGATAGGTTTTTCGTTTTTTATAAAAAACGTCCCTATTTATATTTCTTTTTATAGTCCTATTTATATCTCCATTTGTAACCCTATTTATAACCCTATTTGTAAAATTTTCTGCACGGGGCTTCAGTGTCTCAGGTTCTCAGAGTTTTGCAGCAGCCCAATTAATATATATTAATCTGTACAATAGTGAGCAAATGACAAAAGGAATACTTATCGCAGGAACCCACAGCGGAGTTGGAAAAACCACCGTCTCCATGGGTATAATGGCGGCCCTCAAGCACAGGCAGCTTAAGGTCCAGCCTTACAAAGTTGGCCCGGATTACATCGATCCCTCTCACCATACCGCAATTTGCGGGCGTCCTTCCCGGAACCTGGATACCTATATGATGGGCACCGACGGGGTTGGGGAAACGGTTGCAAGAACCTCCGGAGATGCAGAAATTTCTGTCGTTGAAGGGGTAATGGGGCTCTTTGACGGAATGGATTCTACGGAAATTGCAAGCTCGGCGCATGTTGCAAAGATCCTTGACATTCCGGTACTTCTGGTCATCAACGTTCACGGGATGTCCCGAAGCGCTGCAGCTCTCCTCAAGGGCTACTCCGAGTTTGACCCGGAAGTCCGGATTGCAGGTGTCATCCTGAACAAGGTCGGAAGCCCTCGCCACGGGGAAATGATCAAAAACTCCCTTCCCGGGGATATCCCGATTGTCGGAATGATCCCGCGAAGGAAAGATATCGAGGTCCCTTCCCGGCACCTCGGGCTCTACATGGCCCATGAAAAGGATTATAATACTGCCGAAATGGCGGAATTCATCGAGGAAAATGTGGACCTCGACGCAGTCCTCGAACTGGCTGAGCCCTGTTCCGTTCCTGAAATCCGGGAAATCCCGGATAAGGATGCGGATGTAAGGATAGGGATCGCCAGGGACGCAGCATTTTGCTTCTACTACCAGGACATGTTCGACGCCTTCCGGGCCTGCGGGGCTGAGATCGAGTTCTTCAGTCCCATGAAAGGGGAACTTCCGGACGTAGACGGGATCTATTTCGGAGGCGGCTACCCCGAACTCTACGCCGGGGAACTGGAAGTTTCGAAGACCACCCGCAGCTTAAAAGACCTTTCAGCCGACGGTTTGCCCATCTACGGGGAATGCGGAGGCCTGCTCTACCTCTGCGGCACCTATGAAGTGGAAGGCCGGACCTACAAACTTGCAGACGTCGTGCCCGCCGACACCCGCATGACAAACCGTTTAAGAGGCCTCGGGTACACCGAAGCCCGCCCCCTTGACAGAAATTTCAGCTCCCACAACCTCAAAGGGCACGAGTTCCACTACTCCCTCACCGACTGCGACCGGGACGCCAGGTTCGCCTATGAGATGCTCCGCGGAAAAGGCATCCAGAACGGCTTTGACGGGCTGCTGGAACACAACACCCTTGCAGGGTACATGCACGCCCATCCCACCACCTTCCCGGTAGAAAAGTTCGTGGAGAAGTGCAGGGAATACAAACGGAAGTGAGTGAAAGGAAGTAAAAAAGCAATTCTATAAGAAGAGGTAGAAGGTTATCAGGTTTAAGATCACTGATTCTGCTTCTTTTTTCATTAATTTTTATCGTTCTCTTTTTTTCTGCTTCTTTTTTCACTAATTTCGGTTTTTCCCTTTTCTCCTCTTTCCTGCCCTTTCTCCTTCTGCTCCCCTTTCTGCTCTTCTTTCTCCCTGTCTTTATTTTTCAGGAAAACTTTTCTCTCGTAATATCCCAGGGGGTGGCTGATCTTTGCGCAGATCCCATCCTTCCCTACGCAGTTGCCGTAGGTCCGCATGGTGTCGCAGGCAGGGGGTTTGTACTCGTTGCCCGTAGCTCCGGCGATGTGTTCGATCTGGTAGAGGGTCTTTTCCGCGTCAAAGTCTGGGGAGACGTTGAAGAGGTTCAGGATTTCGTCCACGGACATCCCTACGTTCAGGAGAAAAGAGGTCATTGCAAAGCGCATGGAATGTGCCAGGTTCACCCCGCCCTGCACGTTTGCCAGAGCATGGGTGATACAGGGAGGAAAGAGTCCGGGTTCCACAACCCCGAAATCCGTTGCCCCGAACTTTTTCTTCTGGACCTCGAACTGTTCTTTGATCCCGGCAGCGTGCGGGGCGCAAAAGGCTGAAACCTCTTCGGGGATTTCGGGGATGGGAAAGGACTGCTCGATGCGTTCCCTGACGGCTTCCTGGAGCAACCTTGCGAATTCTTCCCTGGTAACCCGGACTTTTCCTGCGCGGAGCTGGCGGTTGGTCAGTTTCCAGGTGGGGTCTTTTAAAGAATTCGAGAACCTGATGTAATCCGTAAAATGCATGCTGAAATGAGTTTCCCGGGGTTCGGCGGAGATTCCGAAGTCCTCCCCGAATTCCAGCAAAAAATCGTGACTTTCCGTTTTCAGGAGAGTATAAGCAGCTTTTGCCTCTGCCAGGGCATAGCGCCGGGTAAAGAGCTGATCATCAATACAAGCGACCAGCATCCTGGCAAAAGGATAAGAAAGGAGTTCTGAAAGGATCTGGGCTTCCCCGTTGAGGGAAGATTTTCCAATCTCTCCTTCGAGCGCCTCTTTGACCCGTTCTATCCCCCGGGCTCTGGCAGCCCGGTAGACACGGGAGTTGAGGAGGCTGTCCAGAGATACCCCCAGGCTTTCCACGTAAGCAGATGCTTCTGAAACAAATGGGTAGTATGCCAGTTGTTCATTTTCCATAAATGTTAGTCCGACTCAATTCTCGGAGCCAGGAGATAGGAGATCTTTCCTGCCCCGTTTGCGATTTCGAAATCAATCAGGATTGGGAAGTCTCTGCCAAGGGAGAGGGTAACCTCGTTGACCTTGTTTGTGGGTTTGACAATATCTGACAGGTAATCCAGCGAGAAAAGCGAGCATGCATCTCCGGACTTCATGTCGATTAGCTGGTCCCTGCCCATCCCCAGGCGGACCTGGTCGGTGTCGCCTTTTGCTTCCATGTAAAAGGTGTCTTCGGAAATTCCCATGAGCATGTGGTCACTGATCTTTTCGGCCGCCTTTACGGCCCGCCTCAGGTCAGCTCCGTTAAGAACTACTTTTGCAGGCAGCTCGAGCTGGGGTACCCGCGGTTCTGCCCGGATGGTTGAGGGGTCAAGGAGGGAAAGGGTGTAGGAAAGCCCACCGACGTCGATAAGGAGTTTCTGGTTTACTTCGTCAAGCTCCATCCTCACGGTATCGCTCCTGTCCGCAATTCCCAGCAGGTCCGTGATCTTGTTCAGGTCGACTCCGATTTCGCACTCATCTGCGCTGTATTCATCGAAAGCTGCCGACCTGAGCTCGAAAATCCCCATCGCAACGTTTGCGGGGTCAACCGCTTTTACGGTAAATCCTTCCGAGTTAATCCTGAAGCGGACTTCATCGACAATTACAGCCAGTGAGGCAATCGAATCTTTCAGAAGCTCTGCATTAATCGCTGCCTTTAACATAGTTCTTCTCCGTTAAATAAATTTAAATCTTAAACTCCTATTTACCCTTGAGATATATAAATTTCTTTATAGATGAGGGCGCTTTCAGGCTGTTTCGGACGGAAAAATCCGGAATCCGGGGAAACAACCTTCTGGAATTCTGGAATCAATAGATTCAAAGTCCCGGCAACTATATAAAGCTTGGTTAGAAAACCGGAGGCTTTAACCTCATCCGAAAGTCGGAAGGCAGGTTCGCAGGGGGTATTCGTTTTCTCTCAGGAATGCAGGGTTGCGGGAACAGCAACCCCCTTAAAGTTCTCAAGCTTTTTTTCTAGATCAAATTTTTTCCCGGAATTTCAGTCGTATTCTCTCCAGGTGAACCCGCATTTAGTACACTTGAAAAAGCGGGTTTCGGATTCATCTGCTGACCGGAGCTGCCTTAACCACCAGTATGCGCTGTTATTCCCGCATTCCGGACATTTTGCGTTTGTTGAGGGCAGGCCCGACATCTGTTCACCTTCCAGGACTACCACTTCGTGTTCTTCCATCTTTGCTTTGGAGACAAACGCTTTTGCGTTTTCTTCAACGGGTTCCGAATGACCGCATTTTCTACATTCTAAATTGCCATTCTTAGGAAACATCATACTTTTACATTTGGGACAAAACCGCATTAATATCACTTTTTGCATCGTTTATCATTTTATCATGGTCAAAAGCCACTTCAGGGATTGAATCAAGTTCAAAAAGCTCCACAGCAGCGGCATCAGAGCCCGATCTTAATTGTCCGTGCCCTGTCGCGAGGTAACACACCGAAACCGTATGCCTTCTCGGGTCTCGCCGGGGGTCGGAATAGACCCCAATTAACTTGACGATCTCTATAGAAAGTCCGGTTTCTTCAAAAGCTTCTCTTAAAGCTGCCCTTTCCGTGCTTTCTCCGACTTCAACAAAGCCGCCAGGAAGGGCAAATTTTCCTTGATAAGGGGGGTTTTTTCTCTTTATAAGAACAAGCCTGTTTTTATAGAGGATCACCGCGTCTACTGTTAGACTGGGACTGGGAGGAGGACTCATAAAACGCCTTCGTAACACACTTTCATGGAGATATTTTTACCGCTATCAATCTCCTCATGAATGCTGTTTTTCCGGCAGGTGTGCCGGAAGTAGAATATTATATTATGTTATAGCGGAATTTTATATTATTATTGTACATATGTAGAAAATCGTTCTCATATTTCAATTATTCTTCTAAATTCTTTTTTTCTTTGCAGGAATTTCTCATGCAAAAAGATTCCTTTTGATGAAGCCTTTCTTAAAGTTTTCTATTCTTTGCTTCCTGAGTAACTTCTCTTTTCCATCTGGTAAACTTCTTTTTGTCAGGCAGCAGGTTTTTTATTAACGGAAACCTTCATGTAATCGGTATTCTTCTATATTAGAAATTTATTATCATACTTACTAAGTGCTTGTAAATCGAGTGCTCTCTCCCGGGCTTCTTCTGGCCTTTGTAGCCATAACGCATCGGGTTTTTTCGAATGAGACTAAAATCCGCATGCCTGGTAGCTTGTAACTGAATCTTCAATAGAAATGCTTTTAATCATCTTGGAGAATTTCAGATACTGTTTTCCGGAAAAAGGTGCTTGAAAAATGATTGAAAATGTACTCTGGCTTGCAGTCGGGTTAATGATTGCATCATCAGTAATTCCCAGGAACCTTATGGTCCGCAAACTGGTCGGCGGAATAGGATGGGGGTTATTTTCCGTTCACTGGGGTTACCAGCCCTTTCACTACATAGAGATTCAGGACTATGCAAATGTAGGCTTAACCTTTATCTTTGCTCTTTTCTGTGTGTTCGTTGCGTACATAATGCTCCGGGAATACAGGGAAGGCTTCCTCCTGGTAGGAAAGAACAGGGACCTGGTACGCTCGAAAATTCCTTCCCCCAACGGGAGGGAAAACGGCATGGAAATAACTTCCATGCTTACCAGTGCAAGTGCCCTCGGAGCTCTTATCTATTTCCCATTTGCGAATTTTTCAGCCCTTAACACCTGGATCATAGGAGGCGTAGCCTCCCAGGTTGTCTGGATACTCCATTCTTTCGACATCCCTGCGTATATGAAGGACTGGAACATGATAACCCTGAACGGGTACACCGTGGAGATCATCCTCGCCTGTACGGCAATCGAAAGCATTGCTCTTTTCATGGGACTTATCGGTTCTGTTAGTGCTCCTTTCAGGCGCCTGGTTGCCGCTTTCATTGTTTCAGTGCCGGTGATTTACGTGCTCAATCTTATCAGGGATAGTTTTGTGGTTCTGGCTTACGGGGAACAGTGGTTTGGCATTAACAGTTTCTCGATTGCCCACAACTATATTGCAAAGGCAGGCTCAGGAATAGCTCTCTTTTTAATTTCATACGCAGTACTCCGCATCCTGCCGGAACTGCTGGATCTGATCGATGGTTTGTGGGTTGTCCTTTCCAGAGAAATGAAAAATATCCTGGACAGGTTTGGGGGGGACTGAGGAGGCATGTTTGCAAAAGGCTCAGAACCCTGGATTTGTGCTGCTATCTCCGTCACCGCCCTTCTTGCGGGCTTTCATCGGGTTACGAATTATTCCGTGTTTCTCCACGCTACGTATCTGGGGACAGCAATGGCCATATTCATGGTCTGGTTCTTCAGGGACCCCGAGAGGAATGTAGAAGTTTCGGACGACTACATGATCTCCCCGGCTGACGGCACGGTCATTGACATAAGAGGACGTAAAATCTGTATATTCATGTTTCTTCAGAACGTTCATGTAAACAGGACTCCAATTTCCGGCAGGATTACGGAAGTAGTCTACAAAAAAGGAGGTTATCTTCCGGCTTTTTGCAAGGACTCTGAAAGGAATGAAAGAAACGAGTTCATTATCATCAGCAAACACGGGGATGTTAGTGTTACACAGATCGCAGGTACAATTGCCCGCAGGATCGTTACTTATGCAAAAAAAGATGATGTTGTTGAACAGGGCCAGCGCATAGGGATGATCCGTTTCGGGTCGAGGGTAGACGTGACAATCCCCGAAGCCTTTGACATCACTGTCCTTAAAGGAGAGAGGGTGTTCGCAGGCAGGACCATTATAGCAACACTAAATGAGGACAGTGATGTAGTATGACCCTTTTGCAGCTTTTAAGATTACCTGACTTTGTTTCCCTCTCGAACCTATTCTTCGGAATCTCGGCTATTTCCGCTGCTCATGTAGGCTCCTTTGACCTTGCTCTGGTCCTCCTGCTCCTTGCAGCAATTGCAGACGGGGCTGATGGGTACTTTGCCCGGAAATTCGGGGGAGGTGAACTTGGGGAACAGTTGGACTCCCTGGCAGATGCTGTCTCTTTCGGGGTCGCTCCTGCTCTTCTCATTTACTTCTATTTCGGCGGAGAAGACCTGATAGTAGTCATTTTGGCATACTTCTACGCCCTCTGCGGGGTCTTGAGACTTGCCCGTTTTAACGTAATCCCCTCGGAAAAGGCAGGTTTCGAAGGGCTCCCGATCACCGCAGGCTGTGTTATGCTCGCCTCGTATATGCTCCTGGGAGAAAGCCTTGTCAGGATTGATTTCCTGCTTGTCCTGACTCTTGCCCTGTCCCTCCTGATGGTAAGCTCCGTGGCCTATCCCAAGATCAAGAACTTTAAACTCCTGGCTTTCATAGCTTTCATGTTTTTTGCCATGGTGTTGCTCTTCTTCATAGACCTGCGTTACATGAGGTTCTTTTCCCCGATTCCTTTCATTTTGATGCTGGTTTATATGCTCTCTCCCTTCCTGAAAGTACCCATGTTGAGCAATGCTAATAATAAAAAGAAAAGGTAATTCCCTGAAAAACAGAAGCCTCAGAAAGGAGAAGTCCGTTTGACTGAAGTAAATATGACTGATAATGCAGTTGATAGTGCAACTGGCATTACGACTAATAGTACAAATTACAGTACAGGTGATACTATAACTGATTGTACAAATAATCCTATAACTGACAGGGACAACGCCCTCTTTGAGGCAGGCATAAAACTGGGCGCCCTCTACCACCAGTTTACCGGCTCCCCCGTGAACCTGAAAACGGCAGGAAGTCTGGAAAAAGCCATTCAGGAAAGCATCTCCGTACAGCCTTACGTGGAAGATATTTCCGTAAAAATCGACCGGGAAATGTTAAAGGGTAAACTGAACGATGAATTCGGCTACACCGAACTCCAGGGACCCATGCTGAAGGTTAAAATCACTGTAAAATATGGCTCTAAGCGGGTCAATGTCGGAATGGAATTCGATCCCGAGCTGAATTATCCTCTTATGAAAATCGAAGGAATTGAAGAAATTGAATAATTGAAGTTGTGAAGTTGTGACGCGAATTATAGTCCCGAACGCAAATATTTTCACTCACATTATAACCACGGAAGACACCGAAAGCACGGAAAAATCGTACCCCTAATTCCCTTTATTCCGTGTTTTCCGTG
>DUKH01000200.1:23461-23694 GCA_013329415.1 Methanosarcinaceae archaeon
GTTAAACTTTCACTTGAGATTTGTGAAGGAATTTGGGTACTTGACTATAATTGAAAAACCGGGTAATTTATAAAATTGAAGTCAGAAACCCGGGCCCGGGGTTTCCGTCATATCTTTTTTCAACTTCCTTTTCCAACTTCCTTTTTCCAACTTCCTTTTTCCAACTTCCTTTTCCAACTTCCTTTTCCAACTTCCTTTTTCCAACTTCCTTTTTTACAGCTCTTCTTTTACAG
>DUKH01000200.1:24052-30335 GCA_013329415.1 Methanosarcinaceae archaeon
TTTACAGCTCTTCTTTTACAGCCTCGAAAGCCCGGACCACCTTATCGTTCTGTTCCGGGATGCCCACTGTCAGGCGGATCAGGGTATCCCCGGCATTCCGGAAGGAGTCGCAGGGACGCACAATGATTCCTTTTTTCAGGAGAGCTTCGGATACGGCTTTTGACTTCAGGGGGGTGACGTCCACGAGGACGAAGTTGGCCTGGGAGGGGTAAACTTTGAAAGGCATCCTCTCTTTCAGGTCCTCCCGGCCTTTCCTGGCAAGTTCTATACTCTTCCGGAGATGTTCGGTATCCGATAGGGCGGCGATTCCTGCCCTGAGAGCGGGGAGGCTCACACAGAAAGGCGTTGCTGCCCTCATGTACTCCTTTTGAAGCCATTCCTGCATGATCCCGTAGCCAAGGCGCAGGCCTGCAAGTCCGAAGGCTTTGGAAAAGGTCCTGCCCACGATCAGGTTGTCGTACTCGCTGACAAGGCCTGCGAGGTTCCTGTCGGCAAATTCCACATAGGCTTCGTCAACGAAGACAAGGGCCCGGGTATTTTCAAGGACCTTCCTGAGGTCGGCTTCGGGCAGGAGGTTTCCTGAGGGGTTGTTGGGGGAGCAGAGGAAGATAAGCTTTGTCCGCGGTGTTTCGGCTGCCAGGACTTTATCCGGGTCCACGGAAAAGTCGTCTTCCCTGTTGACAAAGACCGGGATTCCCCCGCAGGCCAGGGAAGGAAGTTCGTAATAGGCAAAGGTGGGGGTCGGGACAATGACCTCGTCTCCCTTTTCGAGGGTGAGCCTGCAAAGCCCGTCCAGAAGCCCGTCCATCCCGGGGCCGGACGCGACAATGTTCGAGACCGGGAAACCGGTGTACTCCGAGAGGGCTTCTCTTAACTCCCGGGCATCGGCTGAGGGGTAGATGTTTGCTCCGGGAGCGGCTTTTACCAGGGCTTCCACGGCTTTTGGAGAGGGGCCAAGCGGGTTTTCGTTTGAGCCGAGTTTGATGATCGTTGCAGGGTCAAGCCCGTAAGCCGAGGCTATTTCCTCGATAGACTTGCCGGGCACGTACTCTGCAATCTCAAAAATTTCTTTTTTTATGAGTTCAGGCCTGCTCAAGGATACCAACTACCGTATCTATCTGCTCTTTGGTGATTACAAGCGGGGGCACAAGGCGGAGCACCGAGTCCGAGGTGCAGTTCACAAGCACCCCGTGTTCCCGGGCAAAGTCCACGATATCCCCGCATTTGTAGTTCATCTCAACCCCGATCATGAGCCCTTTCCCGCGGACTTCCACTACATCGTCCCGGGCCATGTTCCTGAGTTTTTCTATAAAATAAGCTCCCATTTCACGGGAACGTTCCAGGAGCTTTTCTTCTCTGATAGCTCCGATCGAAGCGAGCGCAGCAGCACAGGCCAGAGGCCCGCCTCCGAAGGTAGCCGCATGCTGGCCGCGTCCGAAACTGATCCCTTCACGGGCGGCAATGGCTCCCATGGGGAAACCTCCTCCGATTGCCTTTGCCATGCTCATAATGTCGGGTTCAACCCCTGCCTGCTCTTTACAGAACCAGGTCCCTGTCCTCCCGAAGCCTGTCTGCACCTCGTCAAAGATCAGGAGAGTGCCGGTTTCGTCGCAGATTTCCCTGACTTCTTTAAGGTAGCCGGGGTCAGGAATGTTCACCCCGCCTTCCCCCTGGATGGGTTCCAGGATAACGGCGGCGGTATTGTCGGAGATTGCCCTCCTGATTGCAGCGGCATCGGAGTAGGGGACAAAGGTGGTCTGCGAACTTACCGGGGGTTCGAAAGGGGCCCTGTAAGCGTTTTTGTAGGTTACGGAAAGTGCTCCTATGGTCCTGCCGTGGAAGGAGCCTTCGGCTGCAATAAAGGCGCTTTTCCCTGAGACCAAGCGGGCAAGTTTCATTGCAGCTTCTACGGCTTCAGCTCCCGAGTTGCAGAAGAAAACACGTCCCATGCCCGTAACCGAGACCAGGGCTTCCGCAAGTTCGGCCTGGATTTCGGTGTAGTAGAGGTTGGAGACGTGCATCAGTTCTCCTGCCTGTTCCCTGATTGCCTGGACCACTTTCGGGTGGCAGTGCCCCACGTTGTTTACCGCGATCCCTGCCACGCAGTCGATATACTCTTTCCCGTGCACGTCATAGACAAGTGCCCCTTTTCCTTTCGAGAGCACGAGGGGCTGGCGCCCGTAGGTCTGCATAACATATTTTGCATCTTTCCCGATAACGGAATCGTACTTTGCCTGCGGATCTTTCTGATCCTTTATTCCTTCTGTCAAATGAACACCTTCTCTGAGATTTATAACTAAAAGTTATAATGGTAAGCTGCTTACCTGCGGAAGAATATCCCTGTAATTATTCTCCGTAATTATAGAAGTTAGTTGAAACTCTCATTTATTCTATCTGAAGCCAGATAATTCCCTGATTCCCTAATTAACCTTACTGCTACCCGGCAGTTTCCTTTAAAGAATATGGTACCTTGTTAAAGGTTTCTTCATTCAAAATAAAAAAAATCGAAATATGCCTTAGAAGGGTCAGGATTAGTCAGGGTTGGGGAGTTTTCTTACTTTTTCCTGATTGAGTTCCCCGCGTGGGGCGGGAGTTGGGGAAAGGCCGGTCCCCGGCTTGCGGCAGCCTTCCGGACCCCGGAGCCCTGTATTATTCTTATTATCTGAATTCTTATCTGAACCTATGCACACCCATGAAACGTCGGCTTCTGCCCATTGCCCCGGTCCTGGCAGGCATTCTTCCTCTGCCGGGCACAAAACCTTTTTTAGCTTTTGCCTTTGTTTTCATGAGGGTTTCGATTTCTACCACTTCAAGGGCTTTTACGACCCCCTCATCATGAGATCTTTCTTTAAACCCTTCAGCTGCTTTTTCAGCTGCAGGGCTCTCAAGTTTCTGGACTTTTCTGAAAGCTGTTTTTTCTGCAGGTTCCCGGATAAAAGATACTCCGGAAGGTGCCCTGATTGTGCCGTCTACCCTTGCCTTTTCATGCAGGAACACGGCATCGGCCTTTATTCCTCCGTAGATCCTGCTGTTTCTTCCTATGCGGACCTGTCCTTTTGAAACAAGGCTGCCGTGGACGGTGCTGTTGTCCCCGAGGGTAATTTTGTCCTCCGAATGGATGCTTCCCTGCAGGGTCAGGTCTTTTCCTGCCTCTACCGACTGCGCCTTAATATTTCCTATGAGGAGGCAGCCGCTTCCTATCAAGGCTTTTTCTGCAACCTCTATGGCTTTTGGGGAGACTTTCGAGCCGGCGGGCACAATCAGGAGCTTTTCACTAAGCCGGGGGGTCTCTTCATTGCCCTCACAATCTTCGAAGAGGTCTTCAATGGCTTTTTCAACTTCTTCGCCCTTTCCGAGGCCCATCATTTCCCTTATGTACAGGAAGAGGAACATGATTACGGGTACAGGGTTCCTGACAACTATCCAGCCTTTGGTTTCGAATCCGGCTTTGACCTTTACTTCTTTTCCAACATCCAGGTCTCTTTCAACGGTCAGTTTCCCGTCAATTGTCACGAATTCCCCCAGGTAGGCGTTTTTCCCAACATCGACATTGCTTCCGAATTTGGACCACATGTCAATCCTGGCATCGGACCTGGCTGCAACGTCTCCTGAAACGCTCACTCCTTCCCCGATTATAACCGTATCTCCGGAAATACCGTATTCAATACTTGAGTGGTTGCCGACAATCACGTCTCCTTCCACGAGGATCCGGTTAGCTTCTATTCTGGTGTTGTCGGGAATGAGCAGGGATTTAAAGACCTGTTCTGGCTCTGAAATGTTTTCACTCTCCGGGAACTGATTTTGGATACCTGGACCTCTGCTGCAGGGATATTGTTTGAAATCCTTTTTCAGAAATCTATGAAGTACTTTCAAGCAAAAACTACTTTCCAGGATATATTTTTATTCATTTACTGTTGGGCTTGAGCCATACAAAATGGCACCCTTATTATATTATGTCCTATTTCTACCAGCCTTAACATATAAAATATTGTGTAAATTCCCGGAAATATCTATTATATTTCCTTTATCCAGTCTATTTCCCTTCTCCAGTCTATTTCCCTCCCGGTGTCTTCTCCGGAAAATCCGAAATATAAACCCGGGAGCAAAGGAAAAATACAGGGAATACACAGGGGATACACAGGGAACATACAGAGACCCCTGTGTTGGGGGCTCATTCCGCTTTCTTTGACTCTATCCCTACCCGCACATCCACTGCAGGCCCCCCCTCAAGGGCAAGGACCTCTTCGGGAGAGAGGAGCAGCTGTCCTGTCGCAAGCAGCCTGTCGTTTTCGTCCGTGACAAGGACTTCGTCCCCTGCCCTGAGTTCGGGGTCGAGGGATACCACATGTTTTGCAAAAGCCGTTTTACCTTTTGCCACAAAAGGAGCCGCGTCTTCACAGACCACTACCCTGAGCTTTTTTCCCGGTAAATATCCGTGAAGAACGGCTGCCCCTTTCATGCTCAGGGTAAAAAAACCGTCCTTTGCCCTTGCCGTTGTGATGCGCTTTCCGGAGTGGAAAACCTGGCGCACCCTCTTTGTCCGGGATAACTGGAATGTTGCACCTTCAGGGAAAAGTTCTTTTCCGGATCCTTTGCCAAACTGATAATCCGCGATCGTGCGGACTCTTGTAAGTCTCTCTTCGCTCTGCATGAGAGTAAATAATATGCTGAACTTAAAGCCGTGTCGGTCATCTTGAGTTTTCCGGAGAGATTTCCCCGGATGCATCTCATTAATATTTGTCGAACGATATAATAACTTATTTATATTTGTTGTATTAAAGCAGTAACTGGTAGAATATATAAAATTTCGTGAAAGTTTATGGCGTTTTCCGGGTTTAGGGATCTGCGGACCTGATATGCCTGCCCGGACAGTTATCTTAATATAAAAAGTCGAGGGCTCTTTTGATTCGCAAAAACATCTCCCTGGATGATGCTCATCTCCTTAAGCTCCAGCCCTTCTTGGACCGGCATGGAGGAAATCTCAGTGCGGCGGTAAGGGAAGCTATCGAGCTTGCCGATCTCGCTCTGGAAAAGCACGGGACTCCGGAAAAAGCAGCAAATTCCCTGAATGGAAGTGAAATTGATTTCGGCGGAATGGAAACCCTGGTGGAGTCAGGGGAAGGCACCATGGTAAGCCAGCAAGTGTTGAATTGGCTTGTGAAGAATACTTCCGGCAGGCTGCTGGATGAAGATGTTGTCCATGAGCTGATCAACCCTTACAGGATCAGAACGATGTCCGAACTTGAAGGATATCTAAATGCCCGAAGCCGGAAGATGGGCTGGAATCTGGAGGTCTCGGCTTCCTGCGGCAAGGAACTTGATCCTGAATTTTCAACTATGAGTTTTCTGGGGGGAGACCGGGATATACGGGAACTCGTTGTGGAAACAGTTTGCCTTTTCCTGGCGCGGTGGATGAGCCTGGATGTGGAAGCAGTGCACAGGAAGTCCAACTCGACTACCATCTACCTGAAGCCCTTTGCACGGCATGAACAGGGAGAAATCCCTCCAGGGGTCCTGAAGTACTTCGGGTCGATGGACAGTATGTACGGGGAAATCGAAAGAAAAGTGGATTTCTGGAAAACTCTCGTCGAACTATACAAGTTTTTCAACTACCAGCGGATAAACATCGACAGGGACCTCTTCGAAGCTTTTGCTGCCGGGGAATATCCCGATATAAAGAAGTATTTCGAGGTAAAAGCCGGGCGCAAGCTCCGTGAAATCCCTCTTTCGGAACTGATCCCTCTTTTCAAGCACCTGTTTATGGCCTCGCAGCTTGTGGACGATGTTGAAATTAACACGAAAAAAGGGAAAGAGTACATCAAAGTGTACCATAATTATTCCAGTGAAAAGGTAAGTGCCAAAATGGTCCGTCTTTTTTCGGATGTATTCCGGGCAGGCTGGCACAGTTTCAGTGTAACCTCTCTTAAAGGGCTTACAATATTGGAGTTCAATGATCCGGAAGTTGAAAAGGAAAGTTCCGGGTTTCCCTACCCTTCGGAAGAAAGCGTGGAACTCTGAGAAAATGAGAGTTGGGGTCTAATTTCAGATTCCTTCGTATCCTTTCGATTCTTTCAGATTCTTTCGTGTTCTTTCAGATTCTTTCGCATTCTTTCAGATTCTTTCGCATTCTTTCAGATTCTTTCGCTTCCTTTCGATTCTTTCGCTTCCTTTCGCTTCCTTTCGATTCTTTCGTGTTCTTTCAGGTCTTCACCGGTTTTATAGAGACCGGCGTGAAAACAGCCTGTTCTTATTTAATATAATATCAGTAGTTCCGATCAGACTT
>DUKH01000201.1:0-126 GCA_013329415.1 Methanosarcinaceae archaeon
TCATTTTCAGGCTCTAAGGATGGCCGGTTAAACAGTCCTGAGAGATAGGGACGGTGCTTGCATCGTACAAAACCTTTCCATATCTGATCGAGAGAAAGACGGATTCCGGGATTGGCTCTTTTGCGG
>DUKH01000201.1:451-4993 GCA_013329415.1 Methanosarcinaceae archaeon
GCAACACTTCCACTTCACAAAGGAAGTCCACAAACCCGGATACACATTTATTCAAAAAATCAGGAGTGGAGTTTACGCATTCCTCCCCTGAGCTAAACACTCAGGGGTTTCCTGCTGAGGTTTTATGAACGAAATTATGCAGAACATCAAATTTTATGACTGCCGGGTGATTGAGGGCAGTTCCAGCTCGGTCATTCTGGACAACGGGAAGATCGAGGAAATTTCCAGAAACTTCACGAGGGGAGCAGGCATAAGAGCCCTTTGCGGGGGTTCCTGGGGTTACACGGCTGTGGAAGGGGAACTGGACCTTGACAGGGGAGTTCTGGACGCGGCAAAACTTGCTTTTGCCATGGACGAAAACACCCCGAAAGAAGAAGTCGAACTTGCACCCGTGGACCCTCCTGTGGTAAAGAATCTTCCCCGGATAAAGATCGATCCCAGGGACGTCTCAATCGAGGAAAAAGTAGAGCTTTTGAAAAACATTGAATCCCGGGCCAGGGCAGAGGGCGTCCACAGCACGAAAGTGATGTTCTCCGAGTCCGAATTTAAAATCATGTACCGGAATTCGGAAGGCGTGGAATGCGAGTACGAGCTTTTGAACACGGGGTTTGCGGTTTCTGCGGTTGCGACCGAAAACGGGGTATATCAGGCAGGCCGGGAAAGCCGTTTCGGGTACGGTTACGAACTTTTTGAAAATATAGATGTCCTGGGGCTTGCGGAAAAGGCAGGAACGACCGCAGTCGAACTTCTGGGTGCAAAGACCCCCAAAGGAGGGACAATGCCCGTGCTCCTTGACCAGGAGCTTGCAGGCGTCTTTGCCCATGAAGCCGTGGGGCATGCCTCGGAAGCGGACCTGGTGCTTGAAGGGGACTCCATCCTTGCAAACCGGATCGGGGAACAGATTGCTTCTCCGCTTGTTACGATCATCGATGACCCTACCCTGCACGAGTTCGGGTACTATCCCTTTGACGCCGAAGGGGTCGAGTCCAGCCGGACCGAAATCATCAGAGCTGGAGTCCTTAATTCTTACCTTCATTCCCGGGAAACCGCAGGGAAGCTCGGGGAAGAGACCGGGACTCCCGGAAATTCGAGGGCCCAGGGCTATTCCATGCCCGTTGTCCGGATGAGCAACACTTTCATCGATAACGGGGACTCGAAGTTTGAGGAGATGCTCGAATCTGTCCGGGACGGGATGTACCTCATAGGGTCCCGGGGCGGACAGGTAAACACCGGGGAAGGGATCTTCCAGTTCAACGCCGAAAAGGGTTACCTGATCAAGAACGGGGAACTTACCGAACTTGTCAGGGACGTGTCCCTTTCGGGAAAGACCCTTGAGATCCTGAACCACGTAACCGGGGTAGGGAACGACCTGAAAATGACTGCCGGCAGGTGCGGGAAAGGCGGGCAACTTGCGCCCGTTTCCGACGGTTCTCCCCATCTTGCCATTTCCCGGGCTCTGGTAGGAGGTGCCTGAAGATGTACGAACTTGCAAAAAAAGCCCTGGATATTGCCGAAAAAGCCGGGGCGGAAGAAGCTGAAGTCTATTACATTTCAAATCATTCCACCAGCGTGAACTTCAAAAAGGATGCCCTGGAAAGTGCCAAGGACCGCTTCTCGGAAGGGATCGGGGTCCGGGCGATCGTGAACGGGGCGGTGGGCTTTGCCAGCACGAATTCGGCAAAAGACCTCGAAAACACGATCAAGATTGCAGTTGCCGAAGCCCGGGTCCGGGAAAACGACCCTGACTGGGTGGCTCTCCCCTCAAATGGGAAATATCCGACGGTGGCCGGGATTTTCGATAAGAGAATCGAAGCTATGAAACTCGAGGAGTGCATCGGGTATGCCATGGAACTTGTCGAAGGCACAAAAGAAGTTCCAGGGACCCTGCCCACTTCCGGATCTTTTACCCGGGGAAAGAGCAGGCAGCTTATCCTGAACACGAACGGTGTGGAAATCGAAGAAGAATCCACCGCAGTTTCCGGTTTCGTGGACGTGATCACCGTAAACGGGGAAACTTCCACCGCATATGACTTTGACGTATCCCGCTCTCTGGGTATTGATTTCCGCGCTATCGGAACGCATGCCTCGGAACTTGCCCTCAGCTCGGGCAACGGGATAACTATCGAAGCACAGAAGACAAATGTCGTTTTCCATCCCTTCGCTTTTTCGGACATTCTGGAAGCCGCTTTTGCCCCTTCCCTCGACGCTGATAACGTTCAGAAAGGCAGGTCCGGCCTGATCGGGAAGCTCGGGGAAGAACTTGCAGCTCCGGAACTTTCCATCTATGACGACGGGCTGGTCGAGGCGGGCATAGAGTCCTCGGCTTCGGACGATGAAGGTGTCCCTTCCCAGCGCACTACCGTGCTTGAAAAAGGAGTCCTCAATAGCTACCTCTACGACAGTTACACTGCCGGAAAAGAGGGGACAAAGAGCACTGGCAACGCTGCGCGCGGCTCCTACACGAGCCCGCCTGCTGTGGGGCTCCGGAACTTCATAATCGATTATCCGCAAACGGACCTTATTGCCGATACCGATTCCGGAGTTTTCGTAAACACGGTGATCGGGGCTCATACCGCAAACTCTATTTCCGGGGACTTCTCCGTAGAGGCCAGGAACGCCTTCACCATCAAGGACGGGGCTCTCGATAAGCCAATCAAGTCCCTCATGATCTCGGGCAACGCTTTCGACCTTCTGAAAAACATCACAGGTGCAGGCACCGATGTCCGGAAAGTAGGCGGCTTCATTTCGCCGTCGATCCGGGTCTCGGACATGAGCGTAATCGGCTAAGGATGTGGCTTTTTAAGTTAGCTTTTTAAGTTAGCTTTTTAAGTTAGCTTTTTAAGTTAGCTTTTTAAGTTAGCTTTTTAAGTTAGCTTTTTAAGTTAGCTTTTTAAGTTGACCTATTAAGAGTGAAAGTTGTGGTTTTAGTCGGTTAAGCTGGATCGGCTAAAACCTGCGTCCCTTTTTTCTTCTTAAACCTGCCCGAAATTTTTGCAGGTATTCTGGTCAAAAACACTTTTCAAAAAAAGTATAATTCCGGGGGAACAAAATCCGGTACCCGGAAGGAAAGTCCAATCCCGGTGTTCACCGGGAATTATTGGGTCGGGCGGGTATCTTAATGCTGAATAAGTTCGGGAACAGGGTCCTGAATAATCCTTATTTTTTGTTTTCAGCTTAAGTTTCAGGGCTTTATAGAAATCCTGTGAATTCAAACTTTGCCCCGTTTGAGTCGGTGCTTGAATCCGGGACTCTGGGTACCGGTTCAACTAAGGTGTGCCATTTTTAAGGGGATTTCTACAGAACCGTTTTCAGCTTCCGTTTTTTCTTGTTTTCAGCTTCCGTTTCCTTTTATTTTCAGTTTAGCTTCATTTTGGGGTTTAACCTCTTACCACAAGTACCGGGGTCTTTGAATGCCTTACCACGTTTTCGGCAACGCTACCGAGCAGGAACCTATCTAGTCCGGATTTGCCGAGTGTCCCCATCACGATCATATCGATGTCATTCTCTTCTGCAAACTCTACAATTTTGTCTGCGGGGTGTCCTTCCAGGAGTAAGGATTCCTCCTCGACCCCGGCAGCCCTGGCGGCATCTTCCACGAAGCCTGTGGCTTTCTCACCTTCTATCCTGAAATGCTCCATGGCAGCTTTTTCCCAGCCAAAGTCCCTTGGGGAATGGGTCGTAGGAACGATCACATATACGGCGTAGAGTTTAGCTCCGCTCATCTTTGAGATCTCGATTCCCATTTCAACCGCTTTTTTGCAGAGTTCCGAACCGTCGGTTGCAACCATTATTTTTTTGTAAGTTCCCTCTCTCATATTAAATCCCTCAAATCTATTTCTTCATCGGCCCTGTGTTCAACTCCAGCTTTCTGAAGCATTTCCCGGCACAGACCCGCCCTTTCTTATCGGTGCGTGCATGCAGTCAGGTGCATATTTGCTCTACATGGTGCATGCTTGCTCCTTATTCTACTATATTAATTATTATATATATGGCTTTTTCATAAAATAATAGCAGACCGGATTACTTTTTGTTTCCGAAAATAGCTGATGAAGGAATGGCTGATGAAGGAATGGCAGATGAAGGAATGGCAGATGAAGGAATGGCAGATGAAGGAATGGCTGATGAAGGAATGATTGATACAGGAACTTGAGCTCAAAGGCAGGAAAGTGGATCCAGCTGTGAATATCTCTTGAAGAAGTAAGTAGGTGACTGCAAGGGGACATATTAACAATATATTTATTTTTAATTAGTCTGGTGTGGAAAAAAACTTCTGAAAATCTGGAATTTTTTATTCAATTTTGACACAAAAGGGTTGTCCTTTATTTCGCTGCCAAAATGTTTATATATGGCTTTGTCTTCACTGTGAACCGTGAACGGGTATCGCTCAACATCAAATACATTTTACAACAATCAAATCCAACATATTTTAACCTCCCCCAAAAACCCCCGTTCACCTCTTTGTTTTTAATATATTTCTTCTGTATATTCAAGTAAACTTGAGTTTGTCTTTTTCAGTTTTTCTTTCTTTTTCCTTTCTTTTTC
>DUKH01000201.1:5324-14924 GCA_013329415.1 Methanosarcinaceae archaeon
TTCCTTTCTTTTTCCTTTCTTTCTTTCTTTCCTTTTTCCCTTTTTCCATCCCTTTCCGTTTTTCTTCCTTTCTCAGTTCCTTTATTTTGCCTTTATTCTCTTATTTTCCCTTTCAAGGGGAGATGCTGAGCAGTCCCATGAGGATTACGAACCTTACCAGGATGCTCATCCCCGTCGAGTAGGCAACGATCCGGAAACCCAGGCGGGGGCCGAAGATTGCCACTTTCTTGGGGAGCTGGCTGCGGAGGGCAAAGATAGGGAGCATGAACATGCTGCCCAGCATAAGCACGATCATTGCCTGGAGCTGTGTGATCTCTCCGGCATGGATCATGGGGCCGAGCAGAGAAATTCCCAGGATCGGGCTTGCCACATAACTTGTCAGGGGGACAATGGCTTCGGGGGGGATTTTGAAGAGTTCGGCAAGGGGGAGCACGCTGAATATATCAAAAGCTCCCTGTTCCCTGAGGAAGAATACGATGGTCGTGGCGATCAGGTAGATTCCGGCAATTTTCAAAAAGACTTTAAACTCTTTCCGAACGGCCCTTTCAACCGCCGTTTTCAGGGACACTTTCCCATTGAATTTGCTCTCCGGCGGCTTGCAGGAATTGCCTTTGAGAAGGAGTTTGCTTGCGACGGCTACTGCCAGGACCTTGAATATAGCAGTGAAGATGAAGACGAAAGCGTAGAACCCTCCCACGACGAATCCCAGGGCAGGAAGTACGATCGGGACCTGGTAGGTGAAGAGTTCCCGGACATAGGCTGGAGTGCTGTTCATTATGGCACAGAGGGTGACCTCCCTGTCATCCAGGCAGCCATTTTCCTTTTCCTGCAGGAGCATACTGTTTGCGGCCACAGTAGACCCTATGGACACTAAAAAGGCCGATGAACAGGTCTCGGGCAGGTTCGTATGGGCAAAAATAGGGCTCGTAAGTCTGGAAAACTTCTGCATGAGGCCCAGTTCCACAAGCACGGCAGTCCCGACAAGTCCTAAAAAAATCATAAAAAGTATGGGGAGGGCAAAGTCCAGTACCTGAAGGAAAAGTCCTATCATCGGCAGTTATTAGAGTCGGGCAGGTACATCAATTTATCCCGATAATTCCGGAGAAGCTGCCCGAAAACTTCTACATTGTTCAGTTTTTGTTTTCGGCTTTTTTCTGCTTTGCTTTCTGCTTTACTTTCAGCTTTCTTCGGTTTTCTCTCCTCTCACGACGAGCACCGCTTTCTTTGAGTGCCTGACCACGTTTTCAGCCACACTTCCAAGGAGGAAGCGCTGAACTCCGGATTTCCCCTGCGTCCCCATAACTACCAGGTCGATGTCGTTCTTGTCTGCAAATTTGACAAGTTCATCCCCGGGGTTCCCTTCGAGGATTACGGATTCCACCTCGACACCGGCAGCTTTGCCTTTTTCTTCAATGAAGCTTATTGCGTCTTCCCCTTCGGTCTTGAGGTGTTCTTTCATTGCCTTTTCCCAGCCCGTATCCTTGGGTATTGCGGAACGACCTCCCGAAGTTACCACATAAACAGCATAGACTTTTGCCCCGCTCAGTCTTGCAATTTCAATTCCATTGTGGACAGCTTTCCTGCCCAGTTCCGAACCGTCGCTTGCAATCATTACCCTATTATATTTTCCGGTTTCCATGCCAAATTCCCCTTTTAAGTTCGCCGTCAGTCCTATGTCCGGGATTCCCGCTTCAATAAGCTTTACTCCGGCACAGTCGGCTTTTTCTTTCCAGTGCATGCGTGCGATTTATCTACGCGCATCCCGGCTTAAAATAATTATATGTTGAGTATATTATATTACTACTCTATATTAATTGTTGTCTGATCTAGCCATTATGGAACTATCTCTTTAAAAAATGTCGTAAATTCCTGTTGAAAGTGTTGTTAATCGGCAAGTTGGAAATGTATAGATTAATAGGGACAAAAAAATCCTGAAGAAGTATGGATGAAGCCCGGACAGAATCAACTGGTCTAATCAACTGGTCTAATCAACTGGTCTAATCAACTGGTCTGTAGTCCCGAAGGTAAATACTTATACTTACTTTACAACCACGGAAGACACGGAAAGCACGGAAGTATTGTGCCCCTATTTCCTTTATTCCGTGTTTTCCGGGCTTTCTGTGGTTAAACTTTCACTTGAGATTGGGGGAGGAATTCGGGGCATTGACTATAATTGATACTGCCGGGCTTTTTCGATTTTTTTAAAACTTTCTTGCCTGAATAATTGTTTCTGCTTGCTTTTCTCTGAACGCTGCCTGACGACAGCCGGGGCAGAGTTCCACCCAGAAGCCTCCTGTTGGGGGAAGGGGAATTTTTCCGAAATAGCTGTCCTTACCTTTTCGAGTTCCCTTCTGGTTGCAAAGGCAGTCCCGCATTTCTGGCAGGGTGCAAGCTCGAAGTCAAGGGTCTGGGTTTCAAGTGGGACCCGGCTTTTTTCTTCCTCTTCAGGGAAGGTGAAGCTTATTGCCTTTTCAGGGCAGGCAAGGGCGCAGAGTTCGCAGTCCGGGCTGCAGTTTGCAGGGAAGCTTATACTTCGCAGCTTTCCCTCTTCGGAAAAGGTAATCAGTTTCTCGGGGCAGGCTGAAGTGCAAGCCCTGCACCCGATACACTTTTTTTCCTCAGGTACGAGCATCCTTGTGCTTTCTTTCATCTGTTTACCCTCCTGCCGGCAGGTTCCGGGGTTCCCAGGGCTTTTTTAATCCTTTCTGCCCTTCTGTTCCTGATATCTCCTCCGAGGCTTTCGGCTTCGGCACAGAAGAGAGCCCCTGCAGGGCAGGTGGCAACACAGGCAGGAATTTCTTTTCCCTGGCAGAGGTCACAGCGCTCCATAACGCCAGCCCTTAATTCCGCAGTCCCGAAGGGACAGGCAAGGACGCAGAGCCTGCATCCTGTGCATTTTTCGGCATCGTACTCAAGCCCGCGGTCCCCGTAGTTCAGGGCTTCTCCGGGACAGACGGCAGCGCAGAGGGGGGTTTCGCACTGGCGGCAGGAAACGGGAACGGCCGCAAGGTCCCTTACGACCTGTACGGAAATCCTTGCGCTTTCGTTTTCCCTCTCGCAGGCAAGTTCGCAGGCGTGGCAGGCGATACAGCGGGAAAGGTCCGCATAGACGGCTTCCGGCATTTCTCAGTCCCTCCTGATCCTGCAGGCCGAAACCTTGAATTCGGGGATTTTGGCTTCCCTGTCAAGGGAACCTGCGGTCAGGGCATTAGTCCCCGGGAAATGGAAGGGCAGGAAGAGCACCCCTTGCCCCACCCTTTCGGTCAGCCGGGCGGTTGCTTCCGTTTTTCCCCGCCGGGTTTCCAGCAAAAGTTTGTTCCCTTCCCTGATTTCCATTGTCCTGGCATCTGCGGGGTTGATCTCCACGTAGAGTTCGGGTTCTTTTTTAAGCAAAGATTTGCTCCGCCTGCTCATGGAGCCTGCATTATAGTGGAGCACCGTTCTCCCGGTGGTGAGCAGGAAGGGATACTCGGGACCCGGGGTTTCCGCAGGGCTCCTGTGTTCCACGGGAATGATCCGGCCAAGCCCGTCCGGGGTCTTGAAGCGTTCCGTGTGCAGGACAGGGGTGCCCGGATGGGTGGGGCCGGGGCAGGGCCAGATAAGCCCGAATCCTTTTTTCAGCCTATCTTTTCCCATGCCCCCGTAAGCCGGAACGGCAACGGAAATCTCTTCAAGGACCTTTCTGGCATCTCTGCAGGGGAAATCCAGCCCGAGTTTTTCTGCCAACCCGAACAGGACCTCCAGGTCAGCCCTGGCTTTCCCGGGCGGCAGAAGGGCAGGTTCCACCCACTGGACCCGCCGTTCCGTGGAGGTGAAGCTGCCCTCTTTTTCCGCAAAAGCAGCTGCAGGGAGGATAAGGTCAGCATATTCGGCGGTATCGGTCATGAAAATGTCCTGTACCACCAGAAAGTCCAGGTTCTCAAGGGCCTTTTTCACCTGTGAGGAATCCGGGTGCGAGTTGACCGGGTCTTCCCCCATCACGTAGAGGGTTTTGATTTTTCCTTTCTCTGCGGCTTCAACCATTTCCGTTGCTGTCCGGCCCGGGCTTTCGGGAAGCTTGTCTGTTTTCCAGAGGCTCTGCAGCTTTCCGGCTACTTCGGGGTCCCCCACTTTCCCGTACCCCGGGAAGAATTCGACCAGGGCTCCCATGTCACAGGCTCCCTGCACGTTGTTCTGGCCTCTTAGGGGGAGAATTCCAGCCCCTTTTTTCCCTATATGCCCGCAGATAAGGGCAAGGTCCGCACAGGCTGTTACGTTGTCAGTGCCTGAGCTGTGCTGGGTAATCCCCATGGAGTAGACGATGGCTGCAGTTCCTGCGCGTGCATAAGCCCTGGCAGCTTTTATTATGTCCGCGGAGGGGATACCGGTAATGCGGGAAACTGTTTCGGGGTCATACCTTTGAAGGTTCTGTTCCAGTTCGGAAAAGCCCCGGGTTCTTTCCCGGACAAATTCCCTGTCCCAGAGCCCTTCGGAGACGATTACGTGCATCATCCCGTTCAGGAGGGCAACGTCCGTTCCCGGTTTAAGCCGCAGTGCAAGGTCCGCAAGCCAGCTTGTGGGAGTTATGCGGGGGTCGGCTACAACCACGAAAGCCCCTTTTTCCTTTGCCCTGAGGACCTGGCGGGAAACGGGAGGGTGGTTTTCTGCGAAGTTTGACCCTATCACGAAAATGCACTCCGAGGAGGCAAGGTCTGAAATGGGGTTTGTCATCGCTCCCGTACCCAGGGTTTTTCCAAGGCCTGTGAGGGTGGAAGCGTGGCAGAGCCTTGCGCAGTTGTCCACATTATTCGTCCCGAGCAGCCTCGCAATTTTCTGGAAGATATAGTTTTCTTCGTTACTGCACTTTGCCGAGCCCAGAAAGGCAAGGGAGTCGGGCCCGGATTTTTCCAGGGACCCTTTCAGTTTTGCCGCTGCAAGGTCCAGGGCTGCTTCCCATTCGATCCTTTCCCAGCCGTTTTCGGTCTTTCTCAGGGGGAATTTCAGGCGGTCAGGGTGGTTCAGGACTTCCAGGGTAGTGTTGCCTTTCGGGCAGAGGCTTCCTTCGTTTACCGGGTGGTCGGGCATATACCGGATACCTGCGGCTTTTCCCGCTTCAATTTCTAGATAAAAACCGCAGCCCAGGCTGCAGTATGGGCAGATTGTAGGGTGGGAGATTGTCGGGAGAGGGTTTTTTTCTTGCGTGGGTTTCACCTCCATTTCCCGGATTTTTTCCGGGGGCCGTATGCTCAGGGAACGCTTCCCGTCTGCATTCCCTTTGCCAGTTTCAGGGCGGCCTGGCTGCGTTTGATCCCCGAGAAATCCTTTACTTCAGCGTAGACAAGAGCCCCGGTGGGACAGGCTTCCACACATGCGGGGACTTCCCTGTCTGGGCAGAGGTCGCATTTCACGGCAACCCTTGCTTCTTTTTGCCTGCCTATTACCCCGTAGTTGCAGACCATGGAACAGGTCCAGCAGCCGATACACAGGTCAGGGGATGGAGGACTTTTCTGGTGATCTCGTCTCTAGAAAGAGCCTTTGTGGGGCAGACGGTGGTGCAGGGGGCATCTTCACAGTGCCTGCAGGTTATGGGGACCGCAACGGCAAGGTCCGGGATATATTCAACGTAAATTCGTTTGCGAGGTACCGGGCTTTCCCCTATGGCCGAAAAGAGGTCCTTGCTCTCGGAGTGTTCCACGGCGCAGGCAATCTCACAGGACCGGCAGCCCATGCAGCGTTCCGGGCGGACCATTACTTCTTTCATCAGGTCCACCTCTTCAGGGCTCAAGGCCCAGGGCTTTTCTTTTTTCTTCGATGTGCGCAAGCATCAGGTCTGCAGCCCTGAAGGGGTCGGGTTCCACCGCAAAGCTTGCCCCGACCACCCCGTTAAGCCCTTGTGTAAGAAGCCCTGCAACTGCGGCGCTTCCGAGGACCGGGGGCACTGTCCCGAGCACGGTGTACACGCCTGATGAAACCACATATGCCCCGATGCTCACGGCTTTTTCGCTCATCCATTCAGGGGCTGCCCCTGCTGCAGGCAGGTCGCTGATGTCCACGCCAAGGGTCTTTGCCACGGCTGAGGCGAGTACCAGGATGCGGCTTATGTCCACGCAGGAACCCATGTGCAGGACCGGGGGGATGCCCAGGGCTTCGCAGACGCTTTTTAACCCTTCTCCTGCCTGGACTGCAGCTTCGGGCACAAGGAGCCCGGCTTCGGCACAGGCAATGGCGTTGCAGCCGGTGGTGACTACCAGGACGTTGTTCTTAATCAGTTCCTTTACAAGGTTGACGTGCCCGTAGTTGTGCTTGACCTTTACGTTGTTGCAGCCCACAACTGCCCCTATACCCTTTACGGCTCCCCCTGTTATGGCGTCGATGAGGGGGACAGGGTTTCCTCCGAGGGCGGCGAGGATGGCTTCGGCGCTGAAACCGACCATGCATTCCTGCTTCTCGTCCGGGATGTTTATCCTTTCAGGGTTCCTGTTCGGGTAGTTTTCGACCGCGGTCCTTACGATCTCTTTTGCGGTCTCGTAGGCGTTTTCTTCATGGAACTCCATTCTCAAGGTCCCCGGGAAGTCGGCTTTCGGGGAGGTGGAGATGAACTTCGTGTGGTAGCAGCTCGTAAGTGCCCCGAGGGCCGGCATGATGCACTGTACGTCCACGACCATGGCGTCCACAGCCCCGGTTATGACGGCAAGTTCCTGCTGGAGGAAATTCCCTGCAGTGGGGATCCCATGGCGCATAAGGGTCTCGTTCCCGGTGCAGCACATGCCTGAGATGTTAATTCCGTTTGCTCCCTTTTCCTTTGCAAGCTTCAGGATTTCGGGGTCTTCGGAAGCTTCCAGAATCATTTCCGAGAGGATAGGTTCGTGCCCATGGATTACAAGATTAACTTTGTCTCTGGCCAGCACCCCGAGGTTTACGGTGGACTTGACCGGGGTCGGGGTCCCGAAGAGCACGTCCTGGACATCCGTTGCTATCATGGACCCACCCCAGCCGTCCGAAAGGCTGGTCCGGAGCCCGTGCAGGAGGATATGGACCGGGTCGTTGTCCACACCGATATGGGTCCTGTGCATGCATTCCACAATTTCCCGGTCGATTCCGCGGGGTTCTATCCCGAGTTTGGCCCAGAGCTTGAGCCTTGCTTCGGGAGCCCTCTGCGTAAACCGGAGCGGACCTTCCTGCTTTCCGAATTCAGCAAGCAGGGCTGTCGCAAGTTCGGATGCGATTTCTTCTCTACTCCGGTCATCGACGGGAATGCCGTATTCGGACGCCAGGGCGGTCAGTTTTGCCTCGTCCTTTATGTTGTAGCTTCCGGCTTTTCCTTCACTCATTTTCTTGAAGGTCAGCACGGCGTCCCTGGCATGGTCGGAATGGGCGGCTGCGCCTGCTGCGATCATCCTTAGGAGGTTTCTTGCGACGATGATGTCTGCTGTAGCTCCGCAGACACCTTTATCCGCGCCTTCCCCGAAGGGGTCTATCCGGCAGGGACCCATGTTGCAGTTCCTGCAGCAAATTCCTAACTGTCCGAAACTGCACTGGGGCTGCTGTTTCTCGTAGCGGTCCCAGGCGGTTTCTATACCTTCCTTTTCAGCCTGTTTGAGCATGATCAGGGAAGCGGGGTCGATGCTTCTATCCTGTGCTTTTGATGCCATCTTATCACTTCATTGTTTATTTTTATGTTTTGAAGGGTTGTTACCTTTAAAGTAACAACTATTCTTATACAGTACCCGCCCTACAACTCCTTTATGTTTTTCAATTTCTTAAATTTCCAAAGGTAGTTTCGCTATTTAAACATTATGAAATGTTGTTTTATGTTAATATATATACAATGTTGAACTGTTCTGGCGCATAATTGTCAAGGCCCCCGTTTTTTAAATTGTAACCCCGGAGGTAACAGTGTTTACTTCTCTGAATATTTTTTTGAGCTTCAAAAGTAACAAAATTTGTTTTTATGAAAGTTCTCTTTATTTTTTCCTGCTTTTAAGCTAAAATGGCCAAAACCCCAAATCGTAAATAATTTGGAAGTTATACAGATCAGTAAAGTACAAAGATGATTTTAATACTCTGAAGACTAAGTTGATTTTATGCTGAAAACTAAGTTGATTTTATGCTGAAGAATAAGTTGATTTTACTACTCTGAAAAATAAGTTGATTTTAATAAACGGAAAAATAGATACTTTAATCTAAAGGGAAATCCCTTTCCTGCTATCCTCACAACTGACTTTGATGGTGAAAACAGAGTGAAAAAAGATCTGATGGAGATTTTGGCCTGTCCGGTCTGCAAAGGCGACCTGGTTTTGAACGTGGTGGAAGAAAATGAAGAAGAGATCATATCCGGGACCCTCTACTGCCCTGCTTGCGGTGAGCATTACCCGATAGATGAGGGGATTCCTAACCTGCTTCCCCCTGACCTCCGAAATTGATTCGAGGGGTTTTGAATTTGCAGCAGATAGTGCAGAATGTTATAATTAACCGGCAGGAACTTAACTCTATAGAGTTTGAGACGGAGGATATTGAAATTCCCCTGGCTCCCGGGGAAGAGCAGACCTTCGAAATCCTGGTCACAAACCAGGGTTCTCCAACCCACATCCACTTCTCGGTTAGCGATGAGCTGAAAGGGCATATTACTTTTTTGAGGGATAACCCCTACGTCCTGCACAAGGAATACGTTTCTGCGGTTGCCAGGATCCCGCGGGACGGAAAGGTGCTCACCGAAGGGAAGATTTTCATTACCGCAGGTTACGGTTCGAAAAAGAAAGGATTTCCCGTCCAGCTCGGAAAAAAGGACGAAAAGCCAAAAGAGCCTGAGGATGAAATCCAGGTCTGGGAAGATAACGATGAGCTCAGGCCTTACAGGCCGGGAGGGGATACCTCTAAAAAGAAGGCTTCAAACTCCAGGGGAAGCGGAACCGGAGGCGGTGGTTTTTCCGTATCATTCCTGAAAAAACTCTTCGGAAGTGAAGGTGCCCAAACCCGGAAATCCGGAAACAAATCCCGGAAATCCGCCGGAGAAGCTGATAAGTTGTCTTTGACCGTGGCCCTTGTAGGTTTCATCCTGCTTGTCTCCCTTTTTTCTCTCTACTTCGTTTTGCCTGAGGGAATAGGGTTCAGAGTCAGTTTCGCCCATGCCCTGGTGTTTTCGATCCTTTTTGTAACCTGCATAACCTATCTCCTGCTGAAAATCATGGAGGACGGCTGAACCTCCCCTGAAAATCAGGCTGTTATGGAGACAACTCAAAGCTCCGGAAGAGCCGAGGGGTGGGGAGTGAATTTAAATTCCTGAACAGATTATTAAGGCTGAAAAAAGGCTTAAATAACTTAAAAATGCCTCTAATGACTGCAAAAGTTCTTAAAAGGCTGATAAATCCCTTAAATTGCTGAGGAATTGCTAAAATATTTGGTAAAGGCTGAAATGGTTGGGCAAAGGCTGAAATATATGAATAAGGAAATGGACTAAAGACTATTTTTTTATATTATGAGCCTATTGGTATTGTGTTCTTATGCAGGCATGATATTAAAAATTATGCGGGTGTTGCCCGCAATGTTACCCACAACACTGGTTTCAATTTCAATATCACGTTATTCTTTGAATCAGTGTTATCCTTTGGATCGATGTCATCC
>DUKH01000201.1:15267-22410 GCA_013329415.1 Methanosarcinaceae archaeon
CTTTGGATCGATGTCATCCTTTTAATACTCCCATTGACTTATTAATTTCTATTAATCCCTATTAAATTGTCGAGGAAGCTGACCCATGAAGTATATCGTAGTTACCGGTGGTGTGATGAGCGGGCTTGGAAAAGGCATCACCATCGCGTCCATTGGTAGGAACCTGAAAAACAAAGGCTATAAAGTTACGGCTATCAAGATCGACCCCTACATCAACATTGACGCAGGCACAATGAGCCCCTACCAGCACGGGGAAGTATTCGTGCTGAAAGACGGGGGGGAGGTAGATCTGGACCTCGGGAACTACGAACGGTTCCTTGATACGGAATTGACCCGGGACCATAACTTCACCACGGGAAAGATCTACCAGGCGGTTATCGCAAAGGAGAGGAGAGGCGACTACCTGGGAAAGACCGTCCAGATCATTCCACACATCACAAACGAGATCAAGAACAGGATCCGGAAAGTTGCAGCCCGGAGCGGGGCTGACATTTGCCTGGTGGAAATCGGCGGGACCGTGGGGGACATCGAGAGCATGCCTTTCCTGGAAGCCGTCCGCCAGATGCACAGGGAAGAGCCGGCAGAAAACATCGTTTTCATCCACGTGACCCTGGTTATGGAAGACCTCCAGGGCGAGCAGAAGACCAAACCCTCCCAGCACTCGGTAAAGGACCTGAGGACCCTCGGGCTGAGCCCGGATGTAATCGTTACCAGGTCAAGGACCCCCCTGCAGGAAGCTGCAAAGGAAAAGATCGCCCTTTTCTGTGACGTGCCCCAGGACCTGGTCATAAGCGCCCACGACGCCGATGACATCTACGAAGTCCCCCCGGTGATTGAGGAACAGGGCTTGACCACCCGGCTCATGCAGCGCCTGAAGCTGGAATCCGATGTCGACGATTCTGCCTGGAGAGAGATGGTTGCCAGGATGAGGAACATGAAAGATGAGATAAAACTGGCAATCGTCGGGAAATATACCCATCTTGAAGACTCCTACCTGAGCATCTTTGAAGCCGTCAAGCACGGGGCAATCGAGTGCGGCTGCAAGGCCGATATCGAAATGGTCGATGCCGAGGACTTCGAAAACGATCCCAAAGAACTCGAAAACCTCCGCCAGTACGATGGGCTCCTGATCCCCGGCGGCTTTGGCGAACGCGGGACCGAAGGCAAGATCATGGCAATCCAGTTCGCCCGTGAAAATGACATGCCTTTCCTGGGCCTCTGCATGGGCATGCAGCTTGCCGTAATCGAGTTCTCAAGAAACGTTGCAGGCCTCGAAGGCGCAAACTCCACCGAGTTTGACGAGGACACCCCCTACCCTGTAATCGATATTCTTCCCGAACAGACAGGTGTTGCCGACCTTGGCGGCACGATGCGTCTTGGTGATTACGAAGCCATCCTCAAAGAAGGCTCGGTCGCCGAAAAGATCTACGGCAGCAATTACATCATAGAACGCCACCGCCACAGGTACGAAGTCAACCCCGAATTTGTTGACCGCCTGGAGTCCTTTGGCATAGTCTTCTCCGGCAAGAACAAGAACAGGATGGAGATTTCCGAAATCCCGGACAAGCGCTTCTTCTTCGCCTCCCAGTTCCACCCCGAATTCAGGTCCAGGCCCGGCAGGCCGTCCCCGCCGTTCAAGGCCTTTGCCGAAGCCATGAAGGGCTACAGGAAGGCAAGAGAAGGACAGTAAAGCGAAGTGACTTAAATAATTAATGAAGTGCCGTGAAGTAAGGTATTAAAGGGCCAACTGGCTCTTTTCCTTAATTTTTTATCCGTCTATTTTTTCCAATTTTTCCTCTACTTTCTGGAAACAGAACCCTTTTTTAGCTTTTTTTGAGCCCATTTTTCGTGCTGATTCCGGGGTGTGTTTGGAATCTTGACTGGTATTTAAGTTCAGGGGTTCCCATTTCGTAGCCAGGACCCGGCAGCAGTCCCGTTCGTGAAGGGAACGACTAATTAGCACCTTAAGATACTAATCTGGATTAGTACTAATCGTGATTAGGATATCACCTGTCTCATTTTTGCTCCATTCTCAGGCAAGAAATAAATCACATCGGTGCCAATAGATGAGTGGTATGGTAAAGAAAATTCTGACATTTCTTCTTATTTTATCCCTGGCCCTTAACGCCTACTTTGTCTGGTTCGCCCAGCCGCAGACTCTCGGAGCCGGAGAGAGTGCGGAGCAGATTCGGGAGATGCAGGACCGTATCAATGCCCTTGAAGAGGAGAACGAGGCCCTGAAAGTGCAGGTCCTCCTCAATAACCAGTCCATGCAGTCCTACGCTTCCCAGGTCGAGTTCTACCGGAACCGGGTCGTCGAGCTTGAAACGACGTTCCAGGCCTGTCCTGTGGGCCAGGAAGGCTTTGCAACCCTGCAGGCCCCGGCTGTGGTCCAGAGGATCGAGGAAGGAGAAAACGGGCCCTTTGTCTCGGAAACGGTTATTGAGGAGGGTGCCCTGATCGATGTCTCGGTTGAGGTCAGGCCAGGGAAAGGCCGCGTACTCGTCCAGACGACCCCCCTGATGGGTGTGGTCTTTCAGGACGCCGCCAACACCGCGGTCTTTGTTGCCCAGGGCCAGACCAATATGAGCCTCACCGGCACCGACACGATCTTCAGCATAATGGCCGATGAGCCTATCCCCGCCGTGGACGGCCCCAGCGCAGGCGCCCTCATGACCCTCCTCACCATTTCCGCCCTTGAAAACAGCACACTGGACGATTCCGTAACCCTCACCGGCACCATTGACAGCGAAGGCAGCGTCGGCCCCATCAGCGGCGTGATAGAAAAAGCCGAAGCTGCAAAAGCCGGGGGCAAGACCCTGATCCTCCTTCCCAGGGAAAACGACCAGCTTGTCAGCTACACCTACGTCCAGAGAGGTGCCGGCCCCTTCACAATCATTGAAAGAAAGCCAGAATTCATTGATACTGAGGAGTACATCGAGGAGAACGTGGGCATCGACGTTGAGTTTGTTGATACTATTGAGGATGTCGTGGAGTATGCGGTTTGATGGGGGAGATTGAACCTTTTTTCTCCGATTTTGATTTTCTTATTCCATGGATGAATACAAAAATTACTGATACGATTGTTCATATAAATGAACATATGTTCGGTATAATGAACATATGTTCGCGCCCTTCCCTCTCCATTCTCATCTTCCTGGGCAGGAGATGCCATGAAGGATTTTATGTCCGGGAGCTCGCACGGGCTCTTAAACTCGGGGTTGGGACTGTGAGCGAGGCTCTCAGGGAATTACATGAAGCAGGGCTTGTGAACCGGGAAGAGAGGGAAAAAATAGTAATTTATCGGGCAGAGATGAAGAGCCCTCTACTCAGGGAATTGAAAGTCTGCTTTAACCTTATGGAACTGAACCCCCTCATGCTCAGGCTCTGTGAAAGTGGGGCTGTATCTCGAATGGTATTGTTTGGGAGCTGTGCAAGTGGAGAAGATACCCCGGAAAGCGACATTGATCTCCTTATTGAAACTGGGAAGAAACGCGAGGTTTCCGTTCTTATAGAATCTGCTCAGGAGGGGCTTGAAAGGGAGTTATCTCCCATTATTCTCAGCCCGGAAGAGTTCATGGTTCTGAAGAGGAAGGACAGACCGCTTTATGGACGGATCATGGACGGGAAAGTGCTGATTGAAGAAAATATTGAGATTTCTAGCAGATCTAGGTTTTTGGATCAAGGCTTTTCTAAGTATAAATCGAAGTATGTTTAATTTTTAAAATACAAGGGTTTTGTCACGCTCGACGAAGGAGAGCGGCTTTTCCTAATAATTAATATTTGAAAAAGAGTATCGATAAAATAGGCATAGCTTTTTTAATATATTTTTCGTGTTGGCGGCCCCCCACCAAACTTTTTAAGGTTAACACCAAAAACATAACACAGATTATTCATAAAGGAATAGCAATAGCGAGTATTGAAGCATACTTTGAGGAAGCTATGAAGACTATAGAAACAGTATTCAAAGAGTTTCTTGATGAATATCGCCAGTGCCTGGACCCTGAGACATATAGCGACTATGAAGATGTGATTGATCTTTTCACAGAGTTTCTTAACAGCCGTGCTTATCTTTTCCTGAGTGTAAGAGACGAAGCGAATTTCAAAGCCCTGCACAGGGAAGAAGGCAAGGATTACTGTGAAATCTTCGGTCCTGGGTACATCGGAGATTCCGAAGTGGAAGCATTCCTCAGCTATGACCTGGTCCGGAATGTGCTTTTAGATATTGATTCCCTGAAGGCCGCCGTAAAAGTCATTCACGACCTCATTGAATGGATGCACGCAAATGGCTACATGACCGATGAAACCTACAGAGAAACCGAAAAAGATGTTAGGGAACTCATGCCTGAGGTCCCCGCAGCCAAAGAACTCGCCCTCCTCCTCCTGAAATATGTTGATTCCCATCCTGCCAAAAAATATACCCGGAGACTCTCAAGCTACTTCGAGATTGAAAAAATCGAACCCGGTAAGCTCTGGCTTTTTGAGTACTATACATTAGGCCAGAATATAGGCCCTGTTATCGTTTCCCGGGAAATCAGCTCAAAAGCAAAAGTCGGCTGGACCGTCTACCTCGCTGTAGGAAAAACAGGCGAGACCTGGCAGCCCCTGCTTGCGGGCCTCGCATACCCCCGCTTTTCCGGTGAGCTTTGAACTTCGAGCTTCGAAGTTCCTGAAATACACCGGTGATTTCCCGGGGCTTTGGCATCTCAAAATACTAATCCAAAATAGTACTAATCGTGATTAGTACAGGTGGTATGAAAGTCCAATGCTACTTGTTTGATGTTTCTTTGATATAGCTTCCGGTATGGCTATTGTCTATTCCTACCATTACCTATTTCTAACTTCTATTTCATGTAAGTTCAATTATCACCTTCTTCATATCAAATATTATAAAAATAACAGGATTTAGGGGAGCTGTTTATGAACGAGGAAGAAATTCTAAATCTTATCCGGACAAACCCGGAGGCTGCTATTTCCTTAATTGAGGAGCTCGAAGCCAAAAAAGAGAAACTTGAAGCCAAAAAAAAGAAGCTTGAAACCCGAAAGGAAAAACTTGAAGCTATACATGGAAGCCTTGACTTAAGAGTAGAGTATCTTGAAGCCAGAAATAGAGCTCTTTTTATAAGGAAAGAAATTCTCGAAGCTATGAATGGGAAACTTGATCCCGTTAGCATCGATCTCAGGAAACGAATACTGAGCTAACTGGTTTATCGCCCGAATTACGCCTCGGGAGTACGCGTCCTTTTCGCTGCGCTCAAGAGGACTACTCAATAAATATTTTTGGAGCAAATTAACCGGGGCATAGCTTTTTTAATATATTTTTTGTGTCGGCGGCTTCCCCCACCAACCGCCCTGAAAAACGCACAAACGGACCGGAATCGCCTGAAAAACGATTTGAATAAAAATCGACAGCCATTTTTTAAGAAGTTTTTCTCGTAAAAAGGGGCATCCATATTAGGTGTATTCAAGGTGTCTTGTACGCTCGCCGGGGCGAGCGGCTTTTCCCATAAAAATTGTAAAATAGGCAAAAAGAAAATTCAGTCTTTGTGTAATTATCTATATAATATGCATAATCACTGTTCTTTCAGATTGGAATATACCGCTTCATCCAGTTTTTTCATCAAAAAAGATATAAAGCTCAGTATATCGAGACATTCTTCTTTTTTAATTGGCCAGAGATGTGCAGGCTCATGAGCAGTTGGATTCCTTATAGCTCTCATAAGTCCAGCAGACAAAAAAGCTATGCCTTCCTGAACGTTTTTATCAGTACTTGAAGTGCGTTTTGTCACTTTCAATGTTCCTTTGTCAGGGTTCCATACGTGAAGCATCAGGTCCTGACCTTCCTTTATACTCTGAGATTTGTCCTGAACGAGCTGATGATAAATTTTAGCCGCTTCAAAAACCGCATGGAAGTAGTGACCATCAAAATAAAGCTTGCTACAATTTTTCATAATCTCTGGATGGAAATTCCTACCAATGAATTCACTTGACTGTTTTTTACTGATATCTGAAACACCAGATTTAATCAAAAGGTCATTTATGCATTCTTTATTTTCATCAGGAGTTATCAAATCCAGAAAATTACATAACAATTTATTGAGCTCATCTTGTGTTAACTTCTGTTTTGCTAAAGTTAGTATCCAATCATGTATTCTATGTGCCCTTACTGAAGTAATGGAGTCGTCAGGAAAATCTTCGCAGTTAAAGGAGAAAACAGATTTTGCAGCCCTATCGATTTCATTGATAGAAGTAGAATATTTTAGACTATCACCTATCTGAATTGCAATCATTTTGTATGTCTGGGAATTCACATTTGAAATCTCCTTAATCTACTTTAAACACGAATTTTTCCTGACATGAGTTTGGGAAGAAGAGAGCCTCTAATTTGGGAAATATTTTTACATTCAAATATATTTTTTTGTATTATGTCCACAAAATCGGATACAATTTCATTGTATCTTTTAGATGTTGACTTCTCAGGAATGACAACTGGATACTTGATTAAAGTTTTCCAGTTTGCTCTTGGCATCTTTGTACCTTCAGAAGTTTGAGTTGCATATTCTACGAATTTTTGTATCTGCTTCAACGTACCGGCAACTAGTGAGATCAATCCTCACATATCTAATATTTGTGGTGCCCAGGATTCAGGTAATCAAGTTTTTTATTCTGATCGTTTCCTGTCGTGAATTGATCTTTGAATTTAAACTGGCAGTCTATGTCCAGAGAGCGTGCAGTATTTTTTGAATAGTTTGAAATGATTGCATAAAGGTCGCCGGATTCTAAAACAAATTGCCTATCAGTTGGTTCCTTGTCTCTTGAAAGAACATTTATTGAAATAATGGGTTTTCTTGAATCCCTTATTTGGAGAAAAACGAAGGATACCAAAACCAGATTAACAACGGCTATACTTATATTGGCATAATTACCCAATTCACTTATACTAACCATCTAACACACTCTCTTTTTCTGAGGACTTCTCCTTACAGCATTTCTGGAAAGGCCGCTCGCCCCCGGCGAGCGTGACAAAACAGGTTAAAGAAGGCTATTCCGGTTGCCTCTGCCTCAAAATACTCGTTAGAACCGGCCGGATTCCGGCTAAGAATATTTTCTCCCCTTTTCCAAACCTATTTCGCAATCATATTT
>DUKH01000201.1:22794-32430 GCA_013329415.1 Methanosarcinaceae archaeon
TCATATTTCCCGAACCTATTTCCAAACCCGTTTCCCAAACACCTTTCTCTTACTCTTCTGTTTATTCCCCAATAAATTTGTCCAGAAGACCGATACTTGCTCTCAGGTCCTCTTTCGTTTCTTTGGGGATTTCTTCTAATGTGTCGACAATTCTCAGGGTTTCCTGGAAACAGGATTTTGCAAAGGCAGGGTCTTTACCGAGATAGATGGTGCCCATCATTAAGTGAAGGGGGAAGAAGTTTTGTTCTTTTTCACTGAGCTTTTTATAAAAGTCCTGGAGTTTTTCAAAATCTTCTTTTTCCGCGAGATCGGAGATGTAGGACTGCAAGAGTTCGATGTAGTCCGGGCCCTGTTCGAGCAGGAAATCGAATTTCTCGTCGTCGGTCATTAAAAAGAAACCGGTTTCAAGGTCATCTGCTACGGTTTCCCTGGCCAAAACTTCGCTTTCTTCCCTGCCTTCGAATAAGCCTCCCTCTTCGAAGAATTCATCCGCATCTTTTTTCAAAAGGAGCATGTCAGCCTGTGCATCGGTCAGGCCCATTTCGCTGGTAATCTTTTTGAACTGCTTTTCGTAGTCTTCCTCTTCTTCTTTTGAAAACAGGCCCAGGACGTATGCGGTCCACTTCACGTAAGCCTGTTCATCTTCCACCCAGGACCTGTTGTCAATGACCCACAGGACGTAGTCAAAGAGCAACTTGAACTCATGGTGGGTGAGAAAGAACTCTTCAAGGGTTTCAAGCAGGTCTTCAACAATTAGAATTTCAAGGTCGCTTTTGAAGAAAGAAATATCTTTTTCGTAGTTTTGCTTGATATTCTTTAATGCCGAGATGACATCTTTATCCTTTAATTCCCTGTTAGTGTTATAATAATAGTCGGCAATTGCATATTCAATCGTTCCCAGATACTCACTGTACTCATATTCCATATTGTACAGGCTTTTTATTTCCAGTATTTCCGGAGTGTCGGGTTCCAGGTATTCGGATAATGAAAGTTCTTCTTCAACAATTTCCTTATTTTCTTCAGAAGTCATAAATGTGTCCTCCATGCCGTTTGCTCATATTGGTCTTTTTAGCCCAGCTTTGTCCTTAAATTTACCTGAATTTTCAAACTCCAAAGCCAGGCTCTGCCAGTTTTTCCTTTATCTTCTTCTCCAGTTCCTCAGACTTCCTGATCCGCTCCGAAAGTTCAGCAGTCAGCTTTTCCATCTTCTCTTCAAATTCCTCGTAGTTTTCTTCTTCTTCCTCTTCCTCTTCTTCTTTTTCTTCTCCTTTTTTCTTCTCCTTCTTTGGCAAAGCCAACGCAGAGCCCGGAGGTCAGGAAACAGGCATATTATACTTATAAATGTGTTGATTTCCTGCTTTTGGTTCCGATTTTCTTGCTGATTTCCTGCTTTTGGTTACGAATTTTCTACTGTCTGGCAATTTCTTCTTCTTCTCCTAAAAAACTTCACATCCCGCCGGAAACTGATAAATACTTTTAAAACTGAGTTTAGGGGAATGCGCAGTGCCTGGAAATATGCGCTGCAGCAGCAAAATTAAGAGACTGTATCATAGCGGTCTGTATGAAGGTATTTTGTTATGGCAATGTCTAAAAGAGATAAAGAAAAGAAATTGAAAGGTCAGAGAGATAAAATAGAACAGCTTGAAAAGATGGCTGCTTCCGGCAGTAAGGATGCCAAGAAGAAGCTGGCAAAAGAAAAGAAGAAGAAATAAGGATTTGTTGGTCTTTCCCTGCCCATGAGGGTCATGAGCAGGTCGGGTGGGGTTATCAATAACCCGGCCCAGGGCACCTTTTTCTCAAAATAATTATGTGCTCTGAAGGACCTTTTGAAAATCGATATTTTTACGGGATTCTCTCGTTTAAGGTCATTTTACCGTTTTCTCAACATTTAACATTCCGTTTTCGGACTATTTTTTCTTTCTTTTCATCGGACCGGATAATTGTGAATAGTCCCCTCCATCAGCGCTGTTTATTTATCGATAGGTACCGATATCTTAGGACATGGAAAGCTATGAGGCTTGTTCTACAGAAGAACTTATACGGGAACTGGTAAATTCGGAACTTGTAGTTGACCCCGGGCTTGCCAGGGAAATTTCCCAAAGGCCGGATGCGGTTCCTCATCTGGTACGCATTATTGAAGACGATACCTCCTTTATGGAAGGGAGTCCGGGAGATGGCTGGGCACCCATACATGCGAGTTTTTTATTAGGGGCAATAAAAACCCCTGCAGCCCGGGATGCAGTCTTCTGGCTCCTCCGGGAAAGGGATGAGGAACTGAGAGACTGGATTACGGAAGATTTTCCGACAATCCTGGCAAATTTCGGGCTTGACGCGGTTGAGGATTTGAAGAAGTGTATCTCTGACAGGACACTTGGATTATATCAACGGTCTACTGCAATCGGAGCCCTTTCTACCATTGCTCACAAGCACCCTGAAATATGGGATTCCACTGTCCGGTTTTTCAGGCAGCTCCTGCAGGAAGAAGAAGACCCCGAACTTCTTGGCTTTCTGATTTCCGACCTCTCGGAATTCAAAGACCCGGAAGCTCTTGAGGACATAAAGTCAGCCTTCGATAAGGGGTTAGTAGACGACTTCATTATTACAATGGAAGACGTTAGTGTAACATACTCCAGTCCGGATGAAAGTATGGATTATCAAAGACATTCGGCTGACCCTCTGGAGCATTTCAATCCTCAGAAATTCGAAAGACTCTGGAAGATCTCTTATGAGAATCAGCGGATTCCCGACCGATTGAAAAGAATGCTCAAGCCGGAAAAAATCGGGCGCAATGACCCCTGTCCCTGTGGTTCCGGTAAAAAATATAAGAAGTGCTGCATGAAGAAAAATCTTGGGGAATAAAATAAAACTGATTAAACTCCTTTACGATTTTTTTCTTCAATCCTTTTACAACTCTCCAACACTTCCCTTTTTATTGGCTATATAATAAGACTCAGCTATCAAGCTCTTCAATGCCGGCGTTTGCCTGCCGATTCCGGTACGTAGAAGTCAGGCATGGCTTATTTGGTGAAGCAATCCGGATGGTTCAGGATGGTTCAGGATGGTCCCGGGTCATTTTTCCCGAAGGGGTCAGTATTTCCACAAAGTCAATTAGCCGGTATTCAGGGAGCCGTTAAAAAATCCCTTATCCTGTCAATCACTGCCGTTACCCTTGAGGCGAAAGGTGTTTCAGGAGTTGTTTTACCATCGAAGTGGTTGTCGTAAATGTTATTTTCTGAATAATTTGCCACGATTGCTTCACTATTACTGCTCAGGTAATTCCCGCTCACCGTATTGTTGTTGCTGGAATCCTCAAGAAACCTGCAGTACTTGAAATCCGCGGTTACGATCCTGGTGTTCACCGTTTTATTATTCGAGGGGTCAAGATAGATGCCGTAAAGGTTGTTTGAGTTTACTGTGTTGTTATTGAGCGTGTTGAAAGTTGATGACTTGAGATAGATCCCGTGCCCGCTGTTTGAGTTTGCAGTGTTCGATTCCAGGGTGTTGCCGGCGGTTTCGTTCAGGTAAAACCCGTTTTTGCTGTTAAGGTTTGCAGTGTTTCCGCTCAGGGAGTTGTTTTCGCTGTAATAATACAGCATAATCCCGTCTTCGTTCCTTGAAGCGGTATTGTTTCTAAGCACGTTGTTCCAGGAAAAATGGTTGAGGTGGATGCCATATTTCCTGTTCAGGTCTGCCCTGTTGCCTTTCAGGGTGTTATTTGAGGAGGAGTCCAGGCAGATCCCGGTTTCATTGTTCGAGCTTGCGTTGTTGTTTATCAGCGTGATATTTTCGGCGCCCCGGATATAGAAGCCGTTTTCATTGTCCAGGGCGGCGTTGTTGCTAAAAATATTATTACTGCTGTAATACTCCAGCAGGAAACCGGTCCCACTGCTCAAAATCCTGTTTTCGTTAAATGTGTTGTTTGCGCCTCCGAACATAAAGACTCCGCCCTTATTGTCCGATGCTGTGTTGTCCTTCAGCACGTTATTGTCGGATGCAGCCAGAAAGATGGCGATATAGTTATTTGACGCAGTATTATTGCTCAGGGTGTTGCTGTCGGCTTCTTCCAGGAAAATGCCCAGGATGTTGTTGGAAATTATGTTGTTGGTGATGGTGCAGGCATAAACCCCGTCATCTACTTCACTGTTCACTCCCTCGTTTGCTTCTCTATCTACTTTTCCGTCCACTCCTCCATCGACTTCTCCATCGATTCCCTCATCCACTTTTCCATCGACTTCTTCAGTGACTTCTCCATCTCCTCCCTTCTCGATCCCATTATCCAAATCTCTCTCCGGGGTCCTGAATATTTCGGGTCTTCCGTCAAGGTATATCCCGCAGGGCTCGCGGCTTTTTCCGGTACTGTTTGCTCCTGTAACGTTAAAGCCGCTAATTGTAACGTTGCTAGCCGTTACACAGAATACATGATAGCCCGGATCGGCTGCCTGGACAATTGTATCCTCCGGGTTTCCGGACTTTGAGATAATGGTTAGTTCTTTGTCCACATCCACATTTTCCGTATACGTTCCGCTGAAAACGAGAATGGTATCCCCGGATTTTGAATGGTTCACAGCTTCCTGTATGGAGGTATAGTCTGCTCCTCCGTTTCCATCCACGTTGATGTTCATAGCTGCTTCAGCGGAACCTGCCGGAACTGTCTTTAAAAAGAATACCAGTAAAACGAATTCAAGTGCAAGGCAGTTTTTTATTTTCAGTTGTCCCAACCCCTTTTTTCACATTCGGCTTTTATCTATACAATATCTAACAGTTTGTTTAATTTCCTTTAATATGCCTGAAAACGAGTTTGAAGGCTGAAATGCTTAGAGCGCCTGCAGCCACTATCATTAAGGCAAAAAACACTCCGCCCACGAACTGGCCAAAGAGCATAAAAGAAGAACCGTGCCCCGGAAAAAATGACTCTGCTATGTAATACAAAATTGTAACAAGTATTAAAGTTCCTAAAGAGATCGTTGCTAAAGACCGGGTGGATATTTTATGTAACATTTTTGCCTTTCTCCTTCGTGGAATAGGGATCAAAACTGGTCAAAATTGGCTTCCTTCCTTAAGGAAAGCCAAGCTGTTCTCTCATCCCTCTTTAGCTGCCTAAGCATGATTCCAATTTATTATTTACTCGTCAGCAGCACCTGTGTTCATCGGTTCGTATCAATTGTAGTTTATTCGTTTACTTCACCAGTTGGTTGTTCCGGGAAATCGTCGGAACTGTTGTTTTGCTTTTCCGAGATATTTTGCCTTGCGAGATAATCTTCGATCATCAGTTTTTTTAATTCTTCAGGATAGTTTTCCGGAAGGTGTTCTATATCCTCAAGGCTTTCAATCCGGGGAGGCTTAATCTTTCGGTCTTCTTCGAGCATTTTTCTTACCGTTTCGTTCTTTTCGGCAAGGGCTGCAAGTTCATAAGTGCTGAGCCGGTTTAATTCATCACCTTCGGCAAACCAGGGGTCGCCTTCATCAAACCAGGGCGCAGCCGCAGTTTCTTCTTCCCCCTCTTCTTCCTCTTCTCCTTTATCTGCGGCTTTTTGCGTGTCCTCAGCAGGTGCAAAGATGACGGTTGCCAGAAGCACTGATATAAGCAGCGCAGCCATTCCAAGTTTCATATTTGTTTTCACCTGATCCCTCCTATTATTCATCTTCAGGTTTTCATTCTATACTTTGCAGTTTTTAGCCCAACTCCATTAATTTTTAAATATAAGGTATATTTGTCTTTTTCTGTCCAGATCATCAAATTTAGAGGTGGGTTTTGAATTTTGTTCCTTTAATTCATTCATTAAAAATTAATGTTTGATTTTTCACAGAAAAGTTATATGGTTTAAACTTTTTTTCTTACTTTGTAATGCAGTTGATTTCTTGCAGCTGATTTCTTATATACAATCTTGAAACCCCTGGAGGGTCTGACATGAATAAAATATGGATTGCAGTAATCGCAGTTTTTGTGTGTATTATAGGAATTCTCGGAACATATTATGGAAGTCCGGAAGAACTGGCAGGCGGCATCCCTCTTGATGCGGATGTGAGCTATACGGATGCCGAAATGCAGGAACTATATGAAAAATACAACATTACCGAAAATGACCTCAAATTTGCCAGGGGAGAACTTCCTCACTACCTGGAAGGCACTGTTTTTCATGGTAACTTAAGTGTCCTGGTCACCGAGACAGGTGAGCCTCCGGAAGGTTCGACAAAAGGCGTGGATTATGATGTTGTAATGAGCGAGCCGGAAATGTCCAAAATAATGGAGGAGGCAAGGGCAGCCTATATTGAAAAATACGGGGTGGACCCGGCAAACCCCAAACTTGACGAGGTCAACGGCTATCTTATTCCCACACAGGAAGCAGGAAAACTCGTGTTTTTTTAAAACGGACAGGTACAAGGTTCAAAATTATAATACTGTTTCCAATTTATGAAAGTCCTCACAGGCAAAGTCATTGAGTAAAAATTAATTAATTTCAAATTGGGGATCAAATGAAAGTTGAAAAATTAAGTATTTTTCTGGCGATTTTCGCACTGGTAGTCGTCCAATCGGTCATATGTGCCGGAACTGGGATAGCCAGCGCCGGTTCGATCGATCAGGAGTTAGGGGCTTCGGACTCAAACTCTTCAGATTCAGATATCTCTGACTCAAATGTCTCGAACCCAACCTCCCAGGAAATAGAAGCATTAATTCGTGACCTCAATTCCCCGGATCTGGATGTTAAAGAGAATGCCGTAAAAGGCCTGGTTGGAATAGGGTCTCCGGCAGTGGAACCTTTAATCCTGGCTCTGGAGTCCGAAGATCCGGATACGCGGGAAAATGCAGCCTGCACTCTCGGGAAAATAGGAGACGAAAAAGCCGTGGAGCCTCTCATCCTGCTCCTGATGGAGGAAGAGTGGGACGTTTATAGAGCTGCAATATATGCCCTTGTTGAAATAGGGGAACCTGCGGTCGAACCCCTCATCCTGGTTTTACAGGACGATAATGAAAGTGTTTACCTGCAGAAGAGAATAATTATCGTTCTTGAGCATATGGGGGATGAAAGAGCAATTCAGCCAATGATTCAGACTCTGAAGATTGGAAATCCTGAACTTCGGGGCGATTTGGGGTATTCCCTGGGCTCAATGGGAGAGCCTGCGGTTGAGCCCCTGATCCAGGCCCTTGGAGACGAAGACCCCTATGTCCGGGTCGCTGTTGTCGAGGCTCTTGGCAGAATCGGGGACAAGCGCACAATAGGACCGCTTACCGAAGCCCTGGACGATGACTTTGAGAGAGTCCGGACATTTGCAGAAATAGGCCTTGAAAAGATTGAAAATCAACATAAAACTACGGTAATTGCCGCTTACGGAGAAAAGCGTGAGTTCTACATTGAAGACCGGAGGAGAGAATGGTTCGATTATCTCCGTTCTATCATGAACGGTGCAAGAAACGATATGAAATCATACTTTTATCCGGCCGGGCCGGTTATATGCTATGGCACGAACAGAGAAAACCAAATCGAAGTCGGAATTCTGGAAGGTTTGGATGTTAATGATTCCACTCTGGACGAGATCTACGGAATATTTGACAGGGAGGGAAAAGAACTTGGAATTGATGAAGTACCACTCGTATTCCAATATGAAGAGCTTGCTCGGTTGGATAAGGAACTGGTAGAGGAGACGGAAGCTCGGACTGAAGATGTGCAGGAAACATTTCCTCAGGAGGATATGGAGCTGGTAAAGGAAACGGAAGCGTCAACAGAAACGTCAACTGAAGGTCTGCAATCAACTGAAGATCTGCAATCAACAGAAGATATGCAAGAATCCAGGAATATTCCGGGGTTCAAGGTGATGCTTACTTTGCTAGGAGTATTGGTTTCGGCCTGCATTGTAAGCAGGCGCTGATCTGAACGCTTATTTGAATCTTATGATTACGGGTTGAGGTAAGGAGTCAGGTGTCAGGAAATAGGGGACTGTCAGGCTGGAAATAGTAGACAGTGAAATGGAGCAACCCTTTTTTCCTGCAGCCTGATTTTTCCTGTAACCCGGCTTGCTTCGAATTCTCAGTTTCTCAGCTCATCTGCAGCGGGTTAGCTTTCATGTATTCCCGCAGCACGGTTGTTGCATAACTCCCCTTGGGCAGCATGAACTCCAGCACTGCCTTTGATTTTTCGGGGTTCAGTTCGTCTTCCGAGACCTCGAAGCTGGGCTCAACATTCAGGAGGACTTCCCTGCGGGTGCCTTTCGAACTCATTTCCGGGATTTCTTCAATGTTGAAGCCTTTGAGAGGAACTTCAAATTCTTTCAGGACTTCCTGCTCGATCTCTCCCGGGACACCGGATGCGAATTCCGTGGCGTAGCCGGGGAGGGGGGCGGTTATGAAGGCGCGGCCGCGCTTGAGCAGGCGGTTCATTGCGTTTTCCTTTTCGGCGGTGACGAGCTCGGTCCGGGAGTTGTCCGGGAGACCGGCTTCGTTTTTGAAGCAGACGATGTCCCCTTCCACGGCAAGGTTCAGGGGGAGACCCTTTTCAATCCGGCGGCAGAGGATAGTGTTGTATATGCAGGACTGGTAAGCGTGGGCGAACATGCGGTAGAGGTTTTTCGGGAGCACCAGGAAAGAGCCTGCAAAGTCATCCGGGTTTGCTATAAGGTGGTTCATCATTGCCCGTTCGTGTCCCAGGCGGAGAGGGTATTTATCAAGGCCGGTCCTGAAGTCCCTGGTCTCTTTTACGTACTGCCGGGCGGCTTTTGTCTCTTCGGGCTCGTCGGGGAAGGGCTCGGCAATGTAGGTCATGGCTGCTTTTTCAAAGTCGCCTTCAACTATGGCTTTTCCTACCAGGTGAGTGACCGGGCGGATCGAGCCAAAGCGCTGGATCCCGAAAAAGTTGGGGACGCCGCCTGCAGCCAGGACCTCTTGCGTGGCTTTTTCAAGGAGGGTCCGGGTCTCATCCACAGGGAGGTCGATATTCCGGACTGTGATTCTGAACTCGTTTCCGGTGAGGTCTCCGAGTTCCACGGATTTTTTAGACCGGCCCAGGACTTTTATTTCCACGTCTTTCATGTGGACCTTTTCGATCTCCGAAGCGTCCACACCAAAGATGCTGATCTTCTGGGTTGTCAGAGCCCGCTTGTCCTTCGTGCCTGCAACGGTGATCCGCTTCTGGCTTATCTTCAGGATCTTTGCAAGGGTCCGGGTAAAATGGTGGGTGTCCCAGTCGCGTTTGGTGACTTCAAGGACCAGGTGCTTGCCTTCCGTCCCCTCCTCCCGGTTCGTGATCTCTTTTACGATAAAGTCCTCCACTTCCTGCCGGAGCTGTCCCCCGAGACCTTCGGTGTCTGTGGAGTAAAGGCTGATTCCAATCTGTTTTTCGATATTGGGAACTTCCATGAGCTGTAAACACTCCTTAAGCGGTTATTGGAAAAATTAAGGAAAAATAAAGAAAGGATCTCATGAGCTTGATTAGTTTCTCATGAGGCTATTATGTTACGGGTTTATTGTGCCGTTCTTTATGAATTTATGAGCTTATTGCGTTGTGGGCTTATGAATTTTTGCGTTTCATTAACTTACTGCGTTGTGGATTTGGGAACATATGAACTTATTGACCTGAGGGCTATTAACCTGGAGGCTATTGACCTGAGGGCTATTGACCTGGAGGCTATTGACCTGAAGGCTAT
>DUKH01000201.1:32767-36121 GCA_013329415.1 Methanosarcinaceae archaeon
GACCTGAAGGCTATTGACCTGAGGGATGTGAAGGGGTGGATTCCGGAAGCCGTGAATTTATCCTCTGGCTTTCGATTACCCTGCGGCTTTCGATTATCCAGTGGCTTCCGAGCTGATGTCAATAACCTGTACTCCGCTCGTATTCACAAAAGTCCAGCTGTTTACGGGGGCATCGGGATTTTCTCCTGTTGCGAGTTTTGCCGGGGCAGTAGTCCCAGGGAGGCCACCTGCGTAGAGGCTGGAACTCGGGTCGAGCATCAGCCAGGAGCCGTATTCGTCGGTCAGGTAGTATACGTCGACGTTGCCGTAATAGGCCCTTACCCCTTCGATTATGGCATCTGTCGTCCCGGTCTCGTTGCCTATGTGGACCGCGGCAAAAGCGTGGTTATCCGTAAGGTAGAGCCTTGTTGTGCCTCCCACGGCTTCGATCAGGGAAGACAGGAGGATTGCCTGGTCTTCACAGTCCCCCGCGCCTATTTCCAGGGTCGCGTTTGCGGGTTCCCAGATGTCGTTTCCTCTCGGGTCGTTTATATACCCGATATCCACGCTGACCCGGTCAAAAAGGGCACAGACCTGGTAGATATTGAACGCTCCCGGGTATTCCTCCGAGCTTCCTGCGGCAGCTTTCCTGACTGCAAGGTCGTCTGGTTCCACAAGCCCGTTCAGGATTCCGAAATAGGGGAAGGTGTTGTATTTGTAGGGAGGGTCGAGTTTCGGGGGCACGGGCTTTGCTTCAACCGTAAATTCTTCCAGGAACTGGGGTTCGTATTCGTGCCATTTCCCTTCCGAGGTACTTGCAAGCAGCCAGAGGACAATGTTCAGGGTGGGCTTTTCTGCCCCCTCGGGCATCCTGACCGCAAGCACTCCCAGGCACTGCTCCTCTTCCGGATTGAGCAGGGCTCCGCAGTCCTCGGAATACACCAGTTTTTCGGAATTGCTGACCGAGACCCCGTACCTGTCGATAAAGATGGGGTTCTTGCCTTCGTTTTTGACATTTACCCTGATATAACTTACCGCGCCCTGGTAAAATTCAGCAGTCTGGTAACTTGTGCTCAGGGAAAACCCGGGGTCCATGGGGGTCCTCAGGACCGGCGTCTCTTCATTTTCCCGGGGGAAATAAGCCGGGACCTGCGGAACGGTGAATGATCCGGGATCGGGCCTGAAAACCTCTTCCTGGTTTTCTCCCTGCTTCGAATCAAAATAATTTCCAAATCCGTCCCTGAAGGCTCCGAACCCGGGAACCGAGTCCGAAAGCAGAATTCCGGCCGTGGCCACCACAAGGCCTATGCATAAAATGGCAAGCATCGAGGCTACGGCTTTTCCTGATAACCTGGGTTTTTCCATGAACTCACTCCCAAATCCGGTCCTATAGGAACCTTCTGACTTCCCCGTATTTCCGGAGAATCAATTTATCCGGTGAATTATTTACCCTGAGAACCACCCTATTAACTCTACACGATAAGGGTTTCCTTGCTTTTTTGCAAAAGCGTTCACAAAAGTTTCAGGTCCTTTGTGACCTTATCTATAAGCTCTTCTTTTGCCGGCCCGATTCCGAGGACTGTGACCGTGCCAGGGGGGATTTCGGTCAGCCCTGCGTCCTGGATCAAAGCTGTGGGCAGTCCTTCCCGTCTTGCCTTTTCCTTAAGTTCGTAAAGGTCTTTCAGGGTCGGAACTTTGAGGACAACCTTTTTCTGTCCTCCATCCTTCCATTTTTCAAGGTCACTCTTGCTTGCCCATTCCGAAGCCGAAACCGCAGCATGGGCCACCTGCACCGCAAATTTCCCTTTGGACAACTTCAGGTCATTCCGGGTAACTATGCACTGTTTGTATTCACTCATCCTTTGCCTCGGGCCTAATCAAGGTCAACTTATACTTTAAACGTTTCCTGTACTTTTTTGAGGGTCCCATGTAACTTTTCGTGTTATTTTCCATATGACCTTCAATATTCACTGTATCTTTTGTAATCAATTTCATAAAATATTTTTCATGTATCCCAGGATATCCCCGGCGGGATTTATCCCCCAGGCATCGAAAATGCCTTTCCCGGACGGCGTCCCGTTGACTTCCAGGATTTTCTGGGCATTTTTGTTTCTGCTCTCCTCTTCCACACCCTCTATGATATCCACGCCCGCAAACACAGCCCCGATGGCTTCGGCTGCTTTTTCCGCAAGGGTTTTTTGCTCTTCGGTCAGCACGCAGCGGTCCGCGCTTCCGCCCTGGCTGAGGTTGTTCACCCAGGACCCGGCAGGAGCCCTGCGGTAAATGGCCCCGACTGTTTTGCCTCCGACCACAAAAGCCCTGATGTCCCTGCCCGGGTTTTCAATGAACTCCTGGATGTAGAGCATGCCCCTTTCTGCAAGCAGGGCTTCCAGGGCCTCTTCCACGGGAACGGGCTGGTTTTTCCGGTCCGAAAAAAGGACTTCTCCGTTTCTCACCCTTACAATATCCTTTCCCTTGTACCCGAAAACAGGTTTTATGACCGCGTCCCCGAACCCTGAGACCACCTTCAGGGCAGCGCTGGCACTCTGTACTGCTCTGGTTTCGGGTACAGGAATCCCGGCTTTTGCCAGGAGCCAGGAAGCGTGGTATTTGTTGGCGGCGTTCTGGATTGCTTCGGGGGAATTGATGACCGGGATTCCTTCCGCTTCAAGCTCTCTCAGGATGTCGAACCTGAACGAAACCCCTTCCAGGGTACCTGCTCCGACGTCCCGCACGACCACGGCGTCAAGGTCGCTAAGGCAGGTGTCCCCTACTTTAAAATCAGTTTGTGAGTTTATGCTGACCTCTGCGCTCCTGAGGTCAAGAATTAGAGGAGAAAAACCTTCTTCCCGGGCTGCCTCAATCAGGGCCCGTGCAGTCCAGTCCTCGGGGTCGGTGACTACAATCCCTATTTTTTTCATAGGGTAAAATCTGAGCTTTTCCTGATTAAGTTTACGATAAAACAGGAGCAGGACGTTTAATCTTTCTAACAGACTATATTATTTTTACATCTTTTCGGGATGTTCCTGAAACTTTTTCAGCTTTAGTTCTGCCGCCCATCGTTAGCTTTTTGATTATAATTCGTTAGCCAAATAATATGCTTTATCTTGCTTGATTTTGTTTTACTACCTTGCATAGCAAACATGAGCGGAGGTAAACCCACCGAATTTGCAAGTTTGAGCATTTTCCTCCAAAAAAAGCTAAGGCTGGCTTGTACAAAGTTCTTTCCAGGTTTTACGCTGCCTCAAGTCAGCTTTTGCTTAAAAAAGGTCCTCAACCTTAATTGAGAATTTTATATCTCTGAGCTTCTCCCTGGGCGGTTCTTTTAGGGTTTTAGGGCCCGCCCTCAGTTTTCCCGGACCTTAGTTCTCCCGG
>DUKH01000201.1:36446-45807 GCA_013329415.1 Methanosarcinaceae archaeon
GGACCTTAGTTCTCCCGGACCTCAGTTCTCCCGGACCTCAGTTTTCCGGGTTTACATCTGCTCCTTTCCTTTCCTCTTCCTCTTTCCTTTCCTCGTTTTCTCCTCTTTTCCTTCCACTTTTTCTCTCAGAGCCGGGTTTTTACTGTTGTTTCTCTTCCCAGGGGTCAAGTCCCTGCTTTTTCCTATATTCGTTGATCGCCATGTGGATGGCTTCCCTGGAGACTACCGAGCACTCCAGTTTTCCGGGAGGCAGGCCTCCGAAGGCTTCGGAAACGGCTTCGTTTGTCAGGTCCCAGGCTTCTTCCAGGGGCTTTCCCTTTATCAGTTCCGTTGCCATGCTGCTCGATGCGATTGCCGCTGCGCAGCCGAAGGTCTTGAACTTCACGTCCTCGATGCGGTTGTCCTTTATCTTAAGGAATATTTTCATGAAATCCCCGTGAGGGTTTCCGGCTTCCCCTACCCCGTCGGCGTCTTCGATTTCTCCCACGTTTCGAGGGTTTGTGAAGTGGTCCATTACCTTTTCATTATACACCCGATTTCCTCCTGGAATTTGTCTCTCACGTGCTTGCTTCAGGTTGTCGGTTTGTAGAAAGGGGACATTGCTCTCAACTTCTCGACAACTTCCGGCAGCACCTCGAGCACGTAGTCTATATCTTCTTCGCTGTTGGCGTCCCCCAGGGTCAGGCGAAGGGTCCCCTGGGCTATTTCCGGGGAGAGCCCGATTGCAGTGAGCACATGCGAAGGTCCGGCCGAACCCGAGGAACAGGCGCTTCCCGTAGACCCGCAGACTCCGGCCTGGTCGAGCATGAGCAGCAGGGACTCTCCCTCGATAAACTCGAAGCTGAAGTTCAGGTTTCCGGGCAGGCGCTTTTCCGGGTGCCCGTTCAGCCGGGTATGGGGAATTTCCAGGACACCAGCCCTGAGCCGGTCCCGAAGCTTCCTTATCTTTTTATTATGGGCTTCGATGTCTGCGGTAGCAAGTTCAATTGCCTTTGCCATGCCGACAATCCCGGCGACATTTTCCGTCCCTGCCCTCTTTCCCCGCTCCTGTGCGCCTCCGTGCATGTAATTGTCAATCTCCACCCCTTTCCGGATGTAGAGGGCTCCCACCCCTTTCGGCCCGTAGAACTTGTGCGAAGAAAGGGAAAGCATGTCCACGTCCGAATGAGCCCGCTTCATGTCCAGCGGGACTTTCCCGATCACCTGCACGGCATCGGTATGGAAGGGAATCCCCTTTTCGGCGGCGATTTTCCCAATCTCGGGCACAGGTTCAAGGGTCCCTATCTCGTTGTTGGCGTACATAACCGAGATCAGGATAGTATCGTCCCGAATTGCGGCTTCCACGTCCGCAGGGTCAACAAGCCCGTCCCCGTCCACAGGCAGGTAGGTTACTTCAAAGCCCTTTGTTTCCAGGTACTCGCAGGGGTAGAGCACGGCATGGTGCTCTATCGGGGTTGTGATTATGTGTTTTCCTTCCTTTCGCCTGGCAAAAGCCGTCCCCTTGACAGCCCAGTTGTCGGACTCCGTTCCCCCCGATGTAAAATAGATCTCTTCCGGATCGGCTCCCAGGGCTTTTGCAAGCTGTTCCCGGGCGGTTTCCACCGCTTCCCTGGCTTCCCTCCCTATGGAATACATGGACGAAGGATTCCCGAAATGCTCTTTCAAAAAATACCGCATAGCCTCAACCACCTCGGGTTTGCTGAAGGTGGTGGCTGCATGGTCCATGTAAACGAAACGTTTCTTTCCCATCAAAATCCCCAATGAAAATAGGGGCTTTTCGTAATATGAAGGTATTGTTTTTTTGACCCATGTCCACTTAGACCCATCTCTTTCAGGCCCGTACCTCTTTTCCAGACCCATAACAAATTTATATAATGAGATTTTCCCTGTACCCCACCTGAATCAGGTGGAGGCAAAACAAACCTTGCTAAAACAATTCTCAATTATCCTGAGCATTTATTTCCTGGGCGAGCTACTGCAAAAAGCGTTCGGTCTTCCGGTCCCGGGCAACGTCATAGGCATGCTTCTCCTCTTCTTCGGCCTATCTGCGGGCGTGATCAAGCTTGAAATGATCGATAAAATGAGCGGGTTTTTGCTTGATAACCTGGCTTTCTTCTTCCTGCCCGCAGGAGTCAGCCTGATAACCTGCTTTACCCTGCTGGAAGGGAAGTGGACGGCGATTCTCGAAATCTCCGTGCTTTCAACCGTTGTAATCCTGGCCGTGACAGGGCTTACCGTGGAACTCTTGAAAAAATACCTTAATAAAAGGCAGCCTGAATCCGGCTACCCGGAAAAACCCGTAACTTCGGCCGAAAAAGCTGCGGCTGGAACAAAAGCCAGAAACGTTGTAAATACAGGGGCATCAGAGCCTTCACAGAAATATGTGCCGGAAAATGTGTCGGAAAATGTGCAGAAACATATGTCGGAACATGAGCTGGCACATGTAATGGAGCCTGTACAGGAGCATGTACGAGAGAATATGCATGAGCATGTTCAGGGGAATGTTCAGGGGCAGGTGAGCTAAATGCCGGGCTTACAGGCGTATCTTGCCGAAGAATTCATTTTCACGCCCCTTTTCGGGATTCTGCTTTCCCTCGTCGCTTACCAGATAGGCATTGTACTGTACAAAAAGGTCCGGGTATCAGCCCTGAACCCTCTCCTCGTGGGCTGCGTTATCGTAATTCTTCTCCTCATGTACACCGGGATTGATTTCGAGACTTTTAACCGGGGCGGGGACTACATCTCCTTCTTCCTGGGGCCTGCAACCGTTGTCCTTGCCGTCCCCCTCTACAAAAAGATCCAGCTCCTGAAAAGTGACGCCCTTCCAATCCTGGCCGGTATAAGCGCAGGCAGCATCGCGGGAATGTCAAGCATCCTCGTCCTCTCCCACCTTTTCGGGCTCGATGAAGCCCTGAGCATTTCCCTTGTCCCAAAGTCCGTTACCACCCCCATAGGTATGGAAATCTCAAGGCAGCTTGGCGGCCTGCCCGCTGTAACCGTGGCTGCAATCGTAGTTACGGGAATAATCGGGGCGGTCCTGGGGCCGTTTATCTGCCGCTGCTTCCGTATAAAAGACAAAGTTGCGATCGGCGTTGCGATCGGCACCGCTTCCCATGCCCTCGGGACCACCAAAGCCATAGAACTCGGGGAAACCGAATGGGCGATGAGCGGGCTTGCAATCGGGATTGCCGGGCTGCTAACTGTTTTCCTTGCACCACTGCTGGTTTACGTATTCGGGATTATTTTCTGAAGCTTACAAGTTTTTAGCCAGGAAAAGGCGACCGTGATCCATCATTCAGTTATTCCGAAAAACCTTTTTCGAATTGCTTTTCAGGTACCGGCACTCTCACCGGTCGTCCAAGACGACCGGCTTTTTCCGAAAAGTATATTTGCATAACTAAAAAGTATCTCAAGATGACTGACAAAAGTCATCTGTATAACTAAAAAATATATCTCAATGACTGGAAAGTTTCATCCAAACGACTATCAAGTATCTCTTGATGACTTTTACAGGACATTTGCATGTACAAGAAAAGCATACATCTGGCTTATTTGGAGTGTTCTGAAAAAATATACGGCTTTAATTTTTAGTCAATACAACGGAAAAAAGGTTTAAATCGTCAAATTTCACGTATTTTTCTATGAATTTTTATGGAAAAGCCGGCCGCTTCGCTGCGCTCGCGCCCGGTGAGAGCCCGGGGTTCTGAGGTCATGCAGAAAATTCGGCTGTTAAATTGATGTTAAAGCCCTGAGCGTATTGTAAATGAAAACGGGCTTGAAGTTGAACGCAGCGATTACTTCCCCTACGGCCAGGTCAAGTCAGGCGGCCTGGAGAAATACGGGTTTACATGGCAGGAAAATGATGCCGATACCGGGCCGAAAAAAGAAAAGTAAAAAGTAAAAAGTAAAAAGCAGGAGTTTCCCTTTTCAGGGCCTGAAATTCGTGTACATGTGCATCTGCACATCTCCCCTTTCGATCTTTTTCCGGAGCGTCTCTTTTGCAATGCCCACGTAGATTTCCCGGATCTGGGGGATGAGCATGGAAAACCCGATGGCGTCGGTCAGGAAGCCGGGGGTAAGGAGGGCAAAGCCGCCGATGAGGGCGAAGAGGCCGCGCAGGAGTTCGTTTCCGGGCATGTAGCCCTGGCGGTTTGCTTCCTGGATCTTGCGGAGTACAAGGAAGCCCTGGCTTTTTGCAAGGTAAGCGCCAATAGTTGCGGTTATGAAGATGACCAGCACTGTGTTGAAAGCGCCGATTATGCCTCCGATCTTGAGCAGGAGGTAGAGTTCCACGAGGGGAATAATCAGGAAAAGGGAAAAGAGTTTTAGAAACATGTTTATCCTTTTCTAGGGTTGTTTAATGGTTATCAAACAATTTTTTTCGGTTTTTTGCCTGATACCGGGGTTTAGCTCTTATTAACCACTCCATCTATATTGTTTTTTTGGAGTTTTTCGCTTTTTGGAGTTCTTTCTTTAAAAAGGGCAATGGTCTGGAAACAATTTAGCAATGATTTGGCAACAATTTTATTCCTTAAATGAGGGCAAAGGCTCTTAGATCCCTTAGATATATCAGTATGCTGACACCGATCAGCAGGATCCCCACATAAAGTCTCATCCCCTGCGGCGAGAACCTTCTTGCAACAGCCGGGCCCAGTTGCCCTCCCAGGACCACTCCCGGAGCTACCCAGAGCATCGTATCAAAGATAAGTACCTTCTGTTCTACCAGGACAGGAATAAAGTCCGGGGTCAGGCGGAAGAGGAGGGCTATGAGGTTAACAACAAAGATTATGAGGACCGTGGAGCCCACAGCTTCTGCAGGTGACTTTATATCTTTATGTTCCAGGATGCAGGGGGTTATCAGCTTTCCAAGCCCTGTTACGATGAGCCCTTTCAGAAAGCCGGCAACAGCAGCGCGTTTCCAGCATATATTGTCACGGGTTACGAATTCTTCCGGGACTTTTCCCCTGTAGTAAAGCCAGTAGCGGTATACGAGGTAGCTTCCGTATCCCAGGATGAAACTTGCGAAAAGGAGCAGAAGTAGTCCCACGGGGGCAAATGGAACCAGCAGGGCTCCTACAATAGCTGCCGGGATCGTGATTTTCAGGTACTCTTTAACGATGTACCAGTTAACGGTTTTCTGTTTCAGGTTCCTGAGTACGCCGGAACCGAACCCGAAGATCATGGTCAAAAGCCCGAGCCAGAAAGCTGTTCTCGTATCAAAGTCCAGCCATATGATGTAGACCGGAATCCAGAAGTTCGTGCCCGAAATGCCTGCGGACATGGCAAGGATTGCAATAATGACGGCCAGGGGAAAGAGAAAGAAGTAGGTCAGGCAGTCAGGCATGGGAATCGTTTTCTCCTGTGAATATGTTAGGCTCTTTTTATTCTGCAAACGTGTTAGCTTTGAGATGTCTTAGTTTTGAGGCGTTTTGGATTTGAGAGGTTTTAGTTTTGAGACGTCTTGTATGTGAAAAGTGTTGGATATTAAAGGTATCGGATACGTAAATGTGTAAATATGAAACGTGTAGACATGAAACGTGTTAGACATGATACTTTAATTAATTAAAAGTGTTTTATTGTATCGAATATATCGAAAACAGGGTTTATTTGAGGTTTTTGCATGAAAACGATAGGAATGATCGGCGGGATGAGCTGGGAATCTTCCCTCGAGTATTACAGGCTTGTTAATGAGGCGGTAAAGGAGAAAATGGGCGGGCTGCATTCCGCAAAGTGCATCCTCTACTCGGTTGATTTCGGGGACATCGAGAAAATGCTGGTCAGCGGGGACTGGGAAGGGCTTGAAGCCTGCCTGGGCGAGGCTGCCCTGGAACTGAAAGAGGCGGGAGCGGATTTCCTCCTGATCTGCACGAATACCATGCATAAACTTGCGGAAAAGGTGGAAGCAAAGGCGGGGCTCCCGCTGTTGCACATCGCTGATGCGGCTGCCGGGGAGATTCAGGCGACAGGGCTGGAAAAAGTAGGGCTTCTGGGTACGAAGTTCACCATGGAGGAAACTTTTTACAGGGAGCGGCTCGAAGATAAATTCGGAATTAAGGTGCTTATTCCTGAGGCAGGGGACCGGGAATTCGTGAACAACGTGATTTTCAATGAACTGTGTCTGGGTATTATAAAGGACGATTCCAGGGAGAAATTCAAGGAAATCATCGGAGACCTTGTTTCAAAAGGAGCTGAGGGAATAGTGCTCGGATGTACCGAAATTCCGCTGCTTATCGGGCAGGAGGACGCGGAAGTTCCCGTGTTTGATACCACGAAGGTCCATGCGCTTGCAGCGGTCGAATTTGCTCTGGAATGAGGTTTTGGAGGGTTTGCCTGCTTTTTTGAATGGCTCCTCATTTTTCATTCTTAATTTCTTTCATTCTCTACTTTTTTCATTCTTAATTTCTTTCATTCTCTACTTTTTTCATTCTTACTTTCCCTAATTCCTAATTTTTTTAACTTGTGCTGTGAGTATTTGTATTATAAAAAAGTATTTATTACCCAAACAGTAAATAATTAGTGGGTAAGACAAAACTGTTCCGGGGGCCTTTTTAGGAAATATAACCTTGAAGGAACCGGTTTTGGGAATATCACTTTATCGGGATAGTTTTTGGAAATGCTATTTTTCCGATAGAAACTTTTCCGGATTTTTGGGAGATTTGATTTTTATGGACCTGGATGCACTCAACAAACTTGTCTTTGATGTCGTGGAGACCGTCAGGAAGGATGAAAACGGGCTTGATACCGGGGTTGATTTTGCTCTTGACTTTTCAAGGGAAAATGCGATTTCAGCCGATTGCCTTCTGGAACTTGCAAAGATCTGCGATTCCAGGGGCATGTTCAGGGAAGAGTATGTTTTCCTGAAAGCCTGTGCGGGCCTGGCAACCGGGAAGGTGCGGGTTGAGGCTTATTTCCTTTCCGGGGTGATCGCTTACTTCATAGGGTTCAAGGAAAAAGCTCTTGAGGAGTTCAGGGAGGTGCTCAGGCTTGACCCGGGGCATGTAAACGCCCTTTGTAATAAGGGAATCGTCCTTGCAGACTTCGGAAACCGGGTTGAAGCCGAAAAGCTGTATAAACTGGCTCTGGAACTTGATCCCGGGAATGTCAGCACCCACTGCAACTACGGAAACCTTTTTTATGAACTCGGGGAACTGGAAAAAGCGGAAGACGAATTTGAAAAGGTACTCGAACTGGACCCCGGGCATGCAAACGCTCGCTGCAACTATGCAAACCTCCTGGCAGACCTCGGGAGAACGGAGGAGGCAGAAGCCCAGTTTGAAGATGTGCTTGAAAAGGTCCCTGAGCATGTGGCAGCTAACTACAATTATGCCAACTTCCTGAAGCGGGAAGGGAGGTTCGGGGAAGCCGAATATCATTACAGGGAAGTGTTTAAAGTAAGCCCGGGACATTTAAATGCCCTCTGCAACTACGGGAACCTGCTTTCGGAATCCGGCAGGCTTGATGAGGCTGAAACCCAGTACAGGCTGGTGCTCAGGCTGGACCCCGGGGATGTGGATACCCGCGCTAACTACGGCCAGCTCCTTTTCGAGTTTGGGCGCTACCGGGAAGCCGAGTTCCAGTACAGGGAAGCCCTTGAAACGGACCCGTTCCATGTGCCCACTCTCTGCAATTACGGAAACCTGTTTAAAAGGCTCGGGATGCTCAGGAAAGCTGAAGACAAATACCGGGAAGCCCTGGAACATGACCCCAAAGACATTAAGACCTGCTATAATTACAGCATGCTCCTCTTCAAACTCGAAAGGGTTGAAGAAGCAAAGGAACACTATCTGAAGGCTGTTTCCGCAAAGGATTTTCTTTCGGAACTTCCAACCTTTATGCTTTAATTCCGGCTAATCCGATAGGTTTCGTTTAATTCGGTATATTTTGGTTAATCCGGTAATTTCCGGTTAATTCAGGAAATTCCGGTTAATCCAGGAATTTCCGGCTAATCCGATAGAACTCTTCTTTTCTATTTTTTTTACTTTTTTCTTTTATATTAAAAATATTTGGATATTTGTCAGAACTATATAAATAATTATTTATAGATGGCAGGGAAATTTATTTTTGAGAGGTGCATCACCGATGGACTATTCTAGAGTTGATGAACTCGTATCTGCTGTGATTGCAAAGATAGGGCCGGACCGTGAATCCCTTGATTCAGCTCTGGATTTTACCCTCGATTTTGCTGCCACGAACGCTGTACATCCCCAAATGCTGCTGGAGCTGGCTGCGGTCTGCGAACAGCAGGGTATGTACCGGGAAGAATATGTGTTTGCAAAAGCCTGTGCCAGGCTTGGGTCCGGAAAAACCCGGGAAAATGCTTTTTTTATCACGGGTGTGATGGCCTATCTTATGGGTTGCTTTGAGGAAGCCGAATACTGCTACCGGCTTGTCCTGGAAGAAAACCCGGCCCATACTGCTACCCTCTGCAATTACGGGTCCCTCCTGACTGACCTTGAACGCTTTGAAGATGCGGAAAGCCTGTACCGGAATGCGCTCGCAAACGATCCCGACCACGCCAGTTCCCGCTGCAACTATGCTTTTCTCCTTGCCGAAACGGGGAGGCTCGGGGAAGCTGAAGCACAATACCGGCTTGCTCTTGCCTCCGATCCCGAGCATGTGGGAGCCCGCTCCAACTACGCTAACCTGCTGTCCGACCTGGGCCGAAATGACGAGGCGGAAAAAGAATACCTTGCCACCCTTGGGCTTGACCCGGAGCATGTGGGTACCCGCTACAACTACGGGATTTTCCTTTCTGCTCTCGAAAGGCTCGAGGAAGCCGAAGTCCAGTACAGCGAAGTGCTTTCCCTGAACCCCCTGCACATCCATGCCCTCTGCAACTACGGGAACCTCCTCTCGCGGCAGGGCAGGGTTTCCGAAGCTGAGGCCCAGTACCGGAAAGCTCTTAAACTGGTCCCCGAAGATGCCGACCTCCACTGCAACTATGCCCTGCTCCTGCTGGACTGCGGGCGCAGTGCCGAAGCTGAAAAAGAGTTTCTAAAATCCCTCTCCCTGGATTCCATGAGGGCACCCCCTCACTACAATTACGGGCGTCTGCTCGCGAAGAAAGGGCGGGTGGAAGAAGCCGAAGCCCAGTATATGGAAGCTCTTGTCCTGGACCCCGAGCATACCGGGACCCATTACAGCTATGGCTCCCTTCTGAAAAAACTGGGGAGAACGGAAGAAGCAAGACAGCACTACGTCCTGGCCCTGAAAGAGAACTATTCTCTTGAGAGTGAAGACTGCCAGTGGGTTTTCTTCGATTGAGTTCGGGATGGCTTATTTCAACCTTTTGTTTTTTCCTTCCGATTTTCGTTTCTGTTTTTTCCTTCCGATTTTCGTTTCTGTTTTTCGTTTCTGTTTT
>DUKH01000201.1:46180-47895 GCA_013329415.1 Methanosarcinaceae archaeon
TCTGTTTTTCGCTTCTGTTTTTATCCTTCCGTTTTTCTCCATTGTTAATTATTAATCATTATAATTTTTTTCATTGATGGAAAGTGCCTGGTTTTGGGATTTTGCTTTCATTATTTCAATCGGAGCACCTTCCCTAAGAATACTCCTTTGACTCTCGGGTATTTTATTCATTGATATTTTCTCCGACAATTTCAAGCGCAGTAGCTTGATTTTTTCAATTTCGTTAACTGTTTTATATTGAGGTACAAAGGGAAAGGATGTTATATTATGGTTATAATCTTATATCTGACACTATAAAATCTATTCAATAACTAACTAATATATTCAAATCTATTTAAAATATATTTGGAACGTTTAACTTCCAACCCTACCAACCCACAAACTTGAACAAAATTCTATTTCTTGAGGTCGGATAATGGACTTCAACTCAATTGATGAAATTGTATATTCCGTTGTTGAAAAGATCGGATCGGACCATAGAAACCTTTGCTTTGCGGTTAACTTTGCCCTGGAATTTGTTGAAAAAAAATCTTTCCCCCCTGAAATTTTGCTTGACCTTGCAGATGCCTGCAAAAAGCAGAAGATGCCCCTTGAAGAATATGTATTCGCAAAAGCCTGCTCGAGGCTGGCTTCCGGAAAGCTCCGGGAAGATGCCTCTTTTGCTGTAGGTAATGCGGCTCGCTTCCTGGGTTTACCCTGCGAGGCCGAAGCGAACTATATGGAAGCTCTCACAAAAAACCCTGGAAATGCGGACATCAGGTCGGCATATGGGGACCTGCTCATGGAACTCTGGCGGATCGCCGAAGCTGAAAATGAGTATCAGGCTGCGCTTTCATTTGATTCAGGGCATGTGAAGGCAAATTCAGGATATGCATGCCTTTTAGCGCAAATGGGGCGGGTAAGTGAAGCCGAAGAGTGCTATTCCCGGGCACTTTCTTCCTGTCCGGACTATGTCCCGGCAAGAGGAGGGTATGCAAACCTGCTCTTTGAGCTGGGACGTATCCGGGAAGCTGAAGAAGAATACAGGACCGCACTCAACCTGGATCCCGAAAACCCTGTGCTGCACCACAACTACGGGTCGCTGCTCTCTTTCCTGGGACGCGCTTCCGAAGCGGAGGACGAGTACAGGAAGGCTATTGACCTGAACCCGAGTCACAGGAGGAGCCGTTTTCATTACGGCAACCTCCTTGCCCGGGAAGGCAGGGTGTCCGAAGCCGAAGAACAGTACATCGAAGCCCTTGCTCTGGACGAAAATGATGCAAAGACCCACTGTAATTACGCAAACCTCCTTTCCCGCTTCGGGCGGAGGTACGAGGCTGAAATGGAATACAAAAAGGCCCTCGACCTGGACCCCGAAAGTGCCGAAGGGCACTACAGCTACGGGAACCTCCTTACCGAGATCAGGCGCTTTGTCGAGGCTGAAGAAGAGTACATTAAAGCCCTTGGCCTGAACCCTTATTACCCTCCCCTCCATTACAGCTACGGCTTGCTTCTCAGAAAAATGGGTAAGTTCGATGAAGCGGAAAAACAGTATAATAAAGCTATGCAACTCGACCCGGATATCATGGACAAAATGCTGGAACCCTGGATTATCCTCGACTGAGAATGTTTGACTGTCGAGGTTTGGCTGGCGAGATTTGACTGGTAAGATTTGGCCGAATAGTTTCGGCTGAAATATTCTACCTGAGATGTGCTTTCAGGTACCTCCCAGTTTC
>DUKH01000201.1:48245-53295 GCA_013329415.1 Methanosarcinaceae archaeon
CAGTTTCTTCATTTAAGGGCAGGATAATCAAAAGTTTAATAAAAGGTTTCACAGAGATTTGAGCAGAGAATACCCCTGTTCTTCGTTCCGTGTTTCGGTCTTCGTGTTTCCGAAGACAAAGAGCTTAAGCTCTTTTTTTCCGGGCTCTTTTTCTCCAGTTTCTTCCTTCTTGGCCCCTGCTTGTTCTATTTTTACTGCTCCGGCCTTTCCGTCCCCGAACAGTGCAAAGGCTCCGGAGTTTCCGAACCCCACATAATCCGGGCAGGAGAAAAGGGAGAGTAGTTTTCCCCCGAACCACCATTCGTACCCGTCCTTGATGGCGGTGTGGGCTCTGATGACCCTTTTTAAACCGTTCAGCTCCAGAAAGCCGTCTACCAGGTCAGGCCCGTATTCTTTTACCGTGTCCCCTCTTCTCGAAGCGTTAAGTCCGGGTTTTTCCGAGGGGTCGTTCCAGAGGTAGGGAAACGCGTTTTCTTTCGTGATCTTCTCGATATCCTCTGCTCCGGTGATGCCTCCATGTACGCAGAAGGTATGTCCCGAAAGCACGGCTCCCACAGGCATTTCCTTGTATGTCCGGCTGATCCCGGCCAGGAACAGCGGGTCGAAGCCGATTTCCTCAAAAAAACCGTAGTAGACGTTCATCTCCACCGTTTCGTGGTTCCCGCGCAGCAGGAAAACGTTTTCAGGGTCTTCAAGTTTCAACTGGAAAAGCCTTACCAGCACTTCCACACCCTGCTGTCCCCTGTCCACGTAATCCCCCAGGAACAGGAGGGTTTTGCAGCCCATTTCTTCTCTCATCTTCAAAATAAACTCAAGAGCTTCCAGGTTGCCGTGGATGTCCCCCACGAGCATGACAGGTTCCTCCTCGATCCGGAGCACGCTGGGTTCGGAATTGAAAATGCGGTTAGCTTCAGGCAGGAGGGCACGAAGGGCTTCTTTTGCGGCAGCTTTATCGATGACATCTTTATTGGGAAATTCTCCTGAAAGCACTGGGTCACCCCTGGAGACAAGTGGTCTGAAATCCTCTTTTTTGTAAGGTTAATTAAGTTTTGAAATATAGTTAATTAAATTTTGAAATATGGTTAATTAAGTTTTGAAGCGTACAGTAATTTAATTTTTGCATCGATAAACGTTTCCTCCCGCTTTTTTCAGTAAGTCATTTGCAGGTTTCTACCATTTTTTTGAAAATGCTATCTCTTTCCGGGTAGAAGGTATAAACCCGAACCCTGCATATATGGAAGTATAGGGAAAACCCGGGAAACGATCAATTTCCGCAAATAAACCTGAACAGAACTTTAAATAAAATTTGCGTTCGGATTTAAAAATAAGACTTTTTGGAGTGGGGAAAGTGGAACTTGAAATCAACAGGCGGGACCCTGAAAAGATGGACCTTGCCGATGTGGTGCTTGAGTATGAAGACCTGGTTTCCGCGGTAACCAGGCTGGAAGCCCGGCGGGAAAAACTCAGGGAACATATCCTGGACATCTGCAGGGAAAAAGCCATTGATGTGTTGAGGATAGGGAATGTGGAGCTCAAGCGGCAGGCGTCGGAGTGGAAGCTCTGGCATATCACGAGTTTGAAGCCCTATCTTGAGGAAAAGGGACTCTGGGATATGGTGGAATCTGTCGACCGGAAGGTGCTGAGTGAACTTCTCGAAAAAGGCTTCCTGGATGAAAGTGAGCTTAAGGGCATGTATGATGTTGAAACCAGATACAGTCTACACGTTAAAAAGGATTGACTGCGGCTAGTTTAGCGTCAACAGTAGAATGTCGTATGAAATCAGTCACAACTATCCATAATTGTTCAATCCTTGAGGATTGACGCAACACTAGCTGCCTGAATCTGTGTTAACTGCCCGAAGCTGTGTTAAAAGGAACTGTTTAAAAATGGCTTGAATTTTATTTTTCTTAATTTAATAAGGCTAATTATTTATAGAGAGTCGAATAAACTTACTTTAAAGGGAAATTTCCTGAGGTTTTTCCCGGGAGTTTTATCCCCTGGAGGTTTTTTCGGCATGGAAATGGATGCTGTCGATACTCTTGTTTCTGATGTAATCGAGCGGGTTGCGTCGAATAAAAAGGATCTCAAAAGTGCTGTTGAATTTGTAGTCGATTTTTCAGGCAAACATTCGGTTTCTCCGGAAACCCTGCTGAAGCTTTCAGCCGTCTTTGATGCTGAACAAATGTATAAGGAAAAATACGTGTTTTCCAGGGCTTGCGCCAAACTTGCCGGGGGGAAGCTTCGTGAAGACAGCCTTCTCAGAGCAGGAAATACCGCGTTGGCTCTCGGGGAAAAAGAGCTGGCTGCGGGGGTATACGAGGAGCTGCTAAGGTCAAGCCCGGACAATATCGAGGCCCTAAGCAGGAACGGGGCATTGCTTGTGGAATTCGGGGAGCTGGAACAAGCCCGGGAACTGTTCGAGAAGGTCCTGGAGTTTAACCCCTACCATGTGGACACGCTTTGCAATTACGGGAGGCTCCTTCACAGGCTTGGGAGAATTAAAGATGCCGAAACCGCTTACAAAAAAGCCCTTATCCTGAAACCCAGGCATGTGGAGACCCATTGCTGGTACGGGGTCCTTCTTTCCGAACTCGGGCAGAGGATCGAAGCAATTTATCATTACAGTCGGGCTCTTGACTTTGATTCGGACCATGTAGAATCGAACTTCCACTATGCCCTCCTCCTGGAACGGGAAGGGGATGCTCTGGAAGCGGAAATCCATTACATAGCGGCGCTGAAGGCAGCCCCGGAAAACCCGGAGATCCACCGGGCTTATGCCAGGCTGCTTTCCAGTTACGGGATTGTCCCCGGGTCCAGGCAGCATTTCAAGTATGCTCTCAAACTGGACCCCCATGACGTAGAAACCTGCTGTGAGTATGCCCGGCTCCTTGCAAGGTTCGGGCACCGGCACGAGGCCGAGGTCCAGTACAGGAAAGCCCTGGAACTTGACCCGAGGCACATGGGTACCCTCTGCGGATACGGAGACCTCCTCCGGGAAAAAGGGCAGTATTCCGAAGCCGAAGAATTGTACCGGCAGGCCCAGACATGCAGCCGGGAAGAGTGAACCGGGATAAATAAAAATTCAGTAAATCCGGTAAATCCGGTTTGAAATTCGACAAATGAAAAACAGAATCAATACAGTCTCAAAAGTTTAATACAGTCTCAAAGGCTCAATTCCTCTTTTTTCCATGAGGCAGGCAGGGATGTCGAGAACCTGCAGGACCGAATCGATTATGATCCCGTCCGAACTTGCGACTACAACGTCGCTTTCGGGTTTTCCACCTTCTTTTTTCAGGTCGAAATCGACGTGTTTTGAGGTCCGGGCATCGCCAGGGATGCTTTTTTCCTGCATTCTGCGGCGGATAAAGCCGGCAAGTTCCCCGCTCCGGCTGATCTGGGCGTCGAGGAGGAAGGTTATGGTCTTCGGTCCGGTTCTTGAAAGGAAATCCAGGACGGTTTCGAGGGCTTCTCCTATGTCCTGGGCTTGCTTTGCTTTGCTGAAATAGAACCGGGTGTCCCGGATGTAGCTGTCGTCGCAAAACCACATTGGCTCTTTTTTCAGCAGGCTATCTACGGTGAGCAGGACATTGTATCCGTCGAGGAGAAGGTCCCGGTTTCCTGTTTCTTTACACCCTATCTTTTTCTTTGCCCTGGAAACGGTCCTTTCCGGGGGCATGATGACCCTGGTAAGGATGTGCCGCTCTTCTGCGCTGAGTCGGGAGTGGTCGGCTACAAAACGGATGGTTGCGAATTTCGGGTAGCCCCAGCGGAGAATACTCCGGACGTCGTTTGCGGGTTTAATTAATTTTTCTATTAAAAAAAAGGTTGAGTGCTCCTGCATGGTGGGTCCCCTTTCCGAAAGGAGGTTCTTTAAGTGAGTGAGGCTATATGTTATATATACATATTTACACAATTAATTATGATCTTTGTTGAGTCAGCGGTCAATTTGCCTGTGCATCTGCCGGTTTATCCCCTGGATTTTCTAAGTTCCAGCCCGGTTTTGGCGCGGGCCGTTTGGAGTTCAGGCCGGAGGGTTAGTATTATGGAAGTGTTGTGGCTGGATCAGGAAGAAGTTAAAAGTGTCATTGATATGCGCTCTGATATGAAAGTTGTTGAAAGTGCTTTCAGGCAGCACGGCCTTGGCAAGGTGCAGATGCCGCCCAAGTCCTATCTGTACTATACCGAATACAACGGAGATCTCAGGACCATGCCTGCCTACCTTGAGGAGGAGGACGTTACGGGCGTGAAGATCGTAAATGTCCACCCGGGAAACCCGACGAAAGGTCTCCCCACCGTTATGGCGCTTATCGTCCTGATCTCCCCGGAAACCGGGGCTCCCGTTGCAATCATGGACGGGACCTACCTGACCGACATCCGGACAGGAGCAGCAGGCGGAATTGCCGCAAAATATCTTGCCCGGAAAGACTCCGGAATTATCGGCATGGTAGGGACCGGGAACCAGGCAAGGAGCCAGCTTGAAGCCCTCTGTGAAGTCTTTGAACCCGAAATGGTAAAGATCACCTCCAGGACCCGGCAGAGCGGTGAAAAGTTCAAACAAGAAATGGAAGACCTGGCCTGCTGTGAGATCAGCATTGAGGAAAACGTTGAAAAGGTCTGCGACTGCGACATACTCGTCACGACCACTCCGGTTCGAAAACCTGTCGTAAAAGCCGAATGGATCAGGGAAGGCACCCACATAAACGCAATCGGGGCAGATGCTGTAGGGAAAGAGGAACTTGACCCCGAACTCCTTATGCGCTCCAAAATCATTGTAGATGACATGGTTCAGGCCGTTCACTCGGGGGAAGTCAATGTCCCGCTTTCCAAGCATTACATCTCCGAAAACGATATCCACGCCGAGCTAGGGGAAGTTATCACAGGTCTGAAGCCCGGCAGGACCAGCGATGAGGAGATAACGATCTTCGATTCAACAGGTCTTGCAATCCAGGACGTCGCAACTGCAAACCTTGTCTACGAAAGGGCTGTTGTGAAGGGCTTTGGTAGGGAAGTCAGGATGTTCTGAAAGGCTTTCTGCTTTTCTTTTCTGCTT
>DUKH01000201.1:53613-60762 GCA_013329415.1 Methanosarcinaceae archaeon
TTTCTGCTTTTCTTTTCTGCTTCCTTCTTCTGTTTCTCATTCTGCATCTACTTTTTGTTTCTCTTTTTCATCTTTCACAGGATGCCAGCAAAGTTTTATATTCATATTAATGTTGTCTATTTCTAACATTATATTTGATTTATCTAACTATATGTTGCAAATTATTAACTAATTTTTCCTGCCCTTTAGAAACCTTTAAATAATAGCTTAAGTTATCTGTATCTAACTCAATGTTGTGTATATCTAACATTATGTTTGAAATTTAAAACATATAATTCTAAATATTCAATAAACCTGCGGATCGGTTTGAGAGGTGTTTAAAGTGGAAAACATTGAAAAAAAATACAAGTACAAAATGCTAATTGGCCTGGGTATATTGCTTGCCGGGATGCTGGTTACAGCTTTTCTTGAAGTTGACATTCTGATTCCTATTGTCCTTATCAACACAGGCCTGATCGTTTTTCTTGCTACGGTGTTCAAGCTTTTCAAGAGCGGGGATCTCCCTGACAAGGATGAAAGGACAAAAAAGCTGGCTGCTTACGGGATTACTTATTCCTGGTTTCTGACCCTGGTGCTAATTACGGTCCTGACCTGGGTGGACTACTTCAAGCTGTTTGAACTTACAGCAAGGGGAGTGCTTGGGATACTGCTGTTCTTCATGATTATTTCCGCAAATGTTTTCAGGTGGTATTTCATGCGTAAGGGTGATATTGAATAATAAGGTCCCGGAGGTCACTTCGTGAAAACAAGGATAAAGGAATTCAGGGCCCGGTATGACCTTACCCAGGAAGCTCTGGCAAAAAGGGTCGGGGTAAGAAGGGAAACCATCGTTTTTCTTGAAAAAGGAAAGTATAATCCCTCTCTCAAACTTGCTTACAAGCTTGCAAGGGTTCTGGAAACGACAATTGAGGAGTTGTTTATCTTCGAGAACTCGGACCTGGAATGAGCCGGATGGCTCATTATACTTTAATATTTTTATATGTTATATTCTTCTTTACATTTAATTGTATTATTCTCTGGAAATTTAATTATATCCAGAATTTTTTTGAGGGCGGCTTTAAGTTGAAGGTTAACCTGATTTTTGTTAAGGAAGTAAAATTCATAATCCATAAATACTTGAAAACAAATTGGATAATTGTTGAGCGGTTAACTGTTTTGGAGATTTATATATAACCTCCCAAGAATAGTTATACCTACCCCCAATGGTATAATGAAAAATTTTTGTCCCAAACTACTCCCATATACTCTCCCTGAAAACCCGCTCAATATCTCATTTTAAAAAACAGATATGGGTGCCGCACGGCTCTGCGGTACCCGTCCACTTTCCTTTTAACGTTGCGGTTTTTTCTTTGAATGTTTCCCTTTAAACTTTTTTAAGTGTAAGTCGTTTAATTTATTCAGGCCCCTACGATTTCGTAGAGCTTATCCATATCAATGTGCTGTTCCACCACTCTGGCAAGTTCTTCATAGGCACCGTCTTCGGTCATGACTTCTTCGAGTTCGTATTCGAGGCCTTTTTTCTCGTAGAGGTACTTCATCAGGGCATTCCTGATGTTTCCGTTTTCGAAAAGCCCGTGGAGGTAGGTGCCGATAACAAGGCCTTCCTCATCAATGGAGCCGTCGTCCCCGAAAACATGGCGCTTTGAGTCCGTTGCACCCATGTGGATCTCGTAGCCATTTACTTCTTCTCCGTCTATGGGGGCAAGGATCGGGCCGTGGGCATTGACGGTTTTTGTGACCTGGATGGTCCTCTTTTCATATTCCCCGAACTTTGTCCTGATGTCAAGGAGCCCGAGACCCTCGAACTCGGCTTCGACTCCGTTTTCGACCCCTGAGTCAAAGATGGTCTTTCCTAGCATCTGGTAGCCGCCGCAGATCCCGAATATGGGGATTTTCCCTTTGAACGCCGCGATCTTTTCAGCCATGCCGCTTTCCCTGAGGTCAAGCAGGTCGTTGATGGTGTTCTTTGTGCCGGGAATGGCGATTGCGTCGGGGTTTCCAAGTTCTTCTTCAAGGTCCACATAGCGGATGTGGGCGTGGCTTTCCAGGGGTTCGAAGTCCGTGAAGTTCGAGATTCTGGGCAGGCGGATGACTGCAATTTCGATTTTCTTTTCCACATTTGAGTTTTCCTTGTCTCCCAGGGAGACCGAGTCTTCGGAGGGGATGTGGAGTTTGAAATAGGGGAGCACGCCGAGCACCGGAATTCCGGTTTTTTCCTCAAGTTCCTTTAAGCCCGGCTTCAGGATTTCCAGGTCGCCTCTGAACTTATTGATGATGAAACCTTTGACATTTTTCCGCACGTCTTCGGGCAGGAGGGCTATGGTCCCGTAGAGGCTTGCAAAAACGCCACCTCTTTCGATGTCTCCTACAAGGATGATCGGGGCCTGGGTAAGCCTTGCAGTACCTACATTTACAATGTCCCTTTCATAGAGATTGATCTCAGCAGCCCCGCCTGCCCCTTCCATAACAATGATGTCGTGTTCGTTCCCGAGCCTTTCCAGGGCCCCTTCCAGGACTCCGTTCATCTCCTCGATAGAATCGTAGTACTGGCCTGCGCTCCTGTCTGCGTAAGGTTCCCCTAGCAGGATTATCTGGGAAACGCAGTCACCTTTCGGCTTCAAGAGGACCGGGTTCATGTCGGCAGTGGGTTCGGTGCCGGCAGCTTTTGCCTGGATCGCCTGTGCAATTCCGATTTCCTTCCCGTCCTTTGTAATCCAGGAATTCAGGCTCATGTTCTGGGCCTTGAAGGGGGCAACACTGTACTTTCTGGACAGGATCCTGCAAATGGCGGTCACAACTGAACTCTTCCCAACATGTGAAGCGGTTCCCAGGATTAAGACGCTTTTCGTATCCATTTTTACCATATCCGTCTTCTCGAACACTGATTGTGGGTATTGTTAGTGAATATTATTTCCGAAATAACATCAATAAATATTATTTCCGAAATTCATCAATGAACATCATTTCCGAAATTCATCAATAAATATTATTTCCGAAATTCATCAATAAATATTATTTCCGAAATTCATCAATGAATATTATTATAATCGATTAGTTATAATTAAAAGTTTGCGTACTGTGGGTATTAAATCAAGAAAACTTGTTTAAATTAAATAATTGCATTCTTATACTTCTGCCCAAGGATATATAGTTTCTGACGCCTGGCAGGTTTTTTGATCTCCTTAAAAAAGCCTTCTTTTTACTCATTACTTTTTCCTTTCTCAATCTTTGTTTCTTTCGGGATTTGCTTCCTTAAAGCCTTCTGTTTTTTCGGACCTCAAATCCTTCTGAACCCAATCCCTTCCGCGCTTTTTCCTGGATGTGCTTGAGTTTTTTTATTTAGGGTTGCCAATTCAGGATCGCCAATTCAGGGTTGTCAATTGGGATTGCACTTCTTTTAAATAAGATCAAAGCAATCTTTCTGGTATCGAATCCGGGGAAAAAAGACCATGAAAGCCGTATTTTTCCTATTTATTTTGCTTCTTCTCATGCCGGTACAGCCAGCCTTTGCAGCCGAAACCCTTCAGGTAGGAGACGCGGGCACGCCCCGCATATCCGAGCTCTACAGTGACCTCGAATCTTTTGACGTGACCGTTTATTCGGAGGTGGCGGATGAAGACCTGACCCTTGAAACCTCTCTTGTCAGGACTGAGAGTAACACCGAGGAGGTGTTTGTAAAGAAAGTTTTTTCTGTTGATAAAGTCCCCGCAAACACCAGGGTAATAAAGGTGGGGTTCTGGGATGTAAAGGGAGCTGAGGACGGGTCATACTTCCTTAAAGCTCGCCTGCTCCGGGATAAGGAGCTACTTTCCGAAGCCGAGTACAAATTTGTCTACGGGCGCCGTTCTATTCCCAGGGTCAGGGTCAATGACCTGGTCCCTAATTCCGAAGGGATCAGTGTGGTAATCTCTCCCAATGAACCGGTACTCTTCGATATCGAGTACATGCTCGTGGACGGTCCGGACGTTGTGTACACGACCAGGTCCGAGAAAGTTGCCCTGACAGGTTCCCCTGAAGCCTTCTCCGCAGCCTGGGGCACCCTGCTTGAAAACAACAGGGAATACCTGGGAAGGGTGAAGATTCAGGTCTATTCCCCGAGGCGGGAGTTTATCGCAGCTACGGAAAGTTTCACAGCAAAGGACGATGCAGAAATTACTGATATTTACGAAGATGAGACCGGGGCAAGTGCAACTGTCTTTGGCAGGTCCCAGGTGCCTTTCGAAGGGAACCTGATATTTACGGTCTATGAACTGGGAGAGAATGCCGATTCCGAAACAGTCAAGCCTTTCGATTCAGCCCGGGAAAGGGTGCCCGTGCTGCTGACAGACGACGATGAGACCGTTGAAGTTGCCTGGAAGGGGAGGCTTCCCAGGGGTGTTTACAGGCTCGAGATCGAACTAACAGGCAAAGACGGGGACGTGATCGAGCGCAGGGAGACAATTATCGAGTCCGACCTGTCATCCTACTCTTATGTGAACGGAGCTGAAGGAAATGCTTCAGACTCTGAAGGTACGGGAGACGGAGCCGCGGAAGAAGACGGTGGTGGAGGTCTCCCGGGCTTTTCTGCCGCTGCGGTACTGGCAGTACTTGGTGTTTCTGCTGTTCTTTTCAGGAAGCGAAGCTAAATGTTTCAATTTTCCAGGGGAGGAATCGATTCTGATTTGTTTCTGCGGTTCTTTTCAGGAAACGAAGCTAAATGTAATGCCGGTCCGAATACCTAATTTCAGCAGCTTAAGTTTGCAGGTCAAACAAAAATCAGTAAACGAATAATCAATAAGGAATCCGTGAATTCCCATGCGCTACGAACTGTTTATCGCCCTCCGGCAGATCCGGGCCAGGAAGTTCCAGACCCTTCTTTCCGTAGGAGCGATAGCCCTGGCTGTGATGGTACTCACCATTTCCCAGGCGTTCATGGTAGGGTTTACCGATGAACTTTATGACACCACGGTGGACAAACTCCCCCATGTCTCGGTCTCCCCGACGGAAGACGAGGAATACATCTACCTTTACAGGACTCTGATGGAGGAAATAAATTCAATCGAAGGCGTCACAGCGGTTTCACCTTTTCTGACAGGCAAGGCTTCCTTAAATTTCAAGGACAATTCCCGGAACGTCGAACTGAGGGGGGTGATCCCTTCCCGGGAGAACGAAATCAGTGAAATAGAAAGCGACATGGTGGAAGGTGACTTCCGGGAACTCGAGTTTTCGCGGAACACTGTGGTTCTTGGTTCGAAACTCGCGGACAGGCTCGAAGTCAAACTGGGGGATTTCGTGGACGTTTCCTTCCCTGATGCAAACTCTCTTTCCCTCAGGGTTGTCGGGATCTTCCACACCGGGTCTCCTCTGGACGAGTCCCTTGCCTACTGCTCTCTCGAGACTGCCCGGAACTTTTACGACGTATCGGACGTGGTAAGCGGGATCTCCGTCCAGATCGAAGACTTCAATAAAGACCGGGAACTCGCTGCCGAAATCGAACAGACTGGCTATGAAGCCAAAGGCTGGACTGAGACAAACCCCGAGATCCTGCGCACCCTTGCTATCGAGGGGACCTCAAACAGCATCACTCTAGGCCTTATTGTGATCATAGCTTCTTTTGGCGTTGTCAGCACCCTTAACCTCTCCGTAATAGGCGCAACCCGCCAGATAGGCATGCTCCGCGCCATGGGCGCCTCTGTCTCAAGTATAAGAATTATTTTCCTTCTCCAGAGCGGTATTCTGGGCTTCCTGGGAGCCTTCTTCGGGACTCTTATCGGCATCGTCATTTCTCTCTGGATCGGAGAATACGAATACCCCGAAGGAGTAGAGTTCGCCGAACAGTTCGGAGGTATCAGCTCCATCCCGGTAGTCATCCGCCCCGAGGATGTCATCTTAATCATTATTGCGGTCTTCCTGCTGAACCTTATTGCGGGCATCTATCCTGCACAGCAGGCTGCAAAACTGGACCCTGTGAAGGCTATCAGTTCGAGGTGGGCTTCTGCCGGAAAGGCGATTTTCTGTCGGAAAAGTGATTTTCTATCGGAACATCGGGTTTTGCCCCCATACTCCGATTTCTGTTTACCTTTCCTTAAAAAAATAAACTGACTTAAAAAATTCAACCACTGCTGATATATTAACGGCGTTGTAACGTTCCATGCGAATAAATAAGTCAACCGGGTTGAAAATTTATCCCCGGTAATTATATATCTTTTTCTTACCCTTGTTCACATACTTCCTATAGCATAGCGAACAAAAAGGACCTTGTGCAGAAATTCTCATCAACTGACCACTGATGAGAATTTCTCATATATCTATTCTAATGCGTTAACATAAGGATATTTGTTCCTTATTATTTTCCTGATTTTGTTTTTTACAGTTTTGACCTCGGTTTAACCGTCGAGGTCCTGGCTGTCACAATCCGACTGTTGCAATTCAACTATTGCAATTCAACTGTCGCAACTCGGCCGGTCCGGCTAATTTAATTTGACCGGGCCAACAAGGCTTTAAAAAAATTTCACCAATTTCAAAAGAATTTCGGAAACTATATATATTATCCTATGATAAATTACCATGCTACTTTGTTGCATAGCGCGAACTTTGAGTGGGGGATTCCCTGCAGCTGATCACTGATTGGGAATTCTCATTTTTTCTTTCTGTTTGCATTTTGTTTGCGGAAGCATTTTTGTCGGTTTTTCACTTCCCTGTTTTCTTCTTCAGGCTCGGCTTTTGGTGTTGTTTGAAGATCGTAAAGGGAACTTATTATTTTTGTTAACATATCTTATTTATTTACATTCAATACAAATATTTATATTTATTTACATATATTTATTATGTGATGGGCAACAGTAAAGAATACGAATTTTACCTTGCAGCCCTGGACAATAACAATTCCCTCCTGGGCAGGAGAAGAGCTATAAGGAGGCTCAGCAAATGCGGGACTGAGGAAGCCCTGTATTACATGAACGAGCTCGTGGTGGACAGGTACTGCCTGCTGCCCGACTGGACCAGGAGAATAGCAAGGGAATATTACGTCTGCCTCTGCCTTGAGTTCCTCTGAATACAAAAAATGGAAAATTCCGGCTTATCCTGTTCTTAATATTTGGCTCTGACAGCTAACCTAATACTTTCTCCCTTTTTCACATCTTCTTCTCTTTCTTCTTCCTCTTTCATTTT
>DUKH01000106.1:0-4520 GCA_013329415.1 Methanosarcinaceae archaeon
GGTTTTACGCTCTTATTTATAAGGAATCACCTTAATGTCCAAATAAATATTGCAAAATTATTGAGTGAGTAAAAATTGAAGATACTTATCAGAAATAGTTATATTGTAAAGACTATAAAAGTGAGTAGAGAATCTGTTGTAAAAAAATGGCAACTACCCGAGTTTATGTCCCTAACTCCGAATATCACAAGGAAGTCGAAGAACGATGGACCCTTCCAGAAACATCTGCTCTCTAAACATGCGTTCCATTGAAACGGCCCTTGTCATGGCCGATCTCGAAGGAGCACTTGACGACAACCGTTCGACAAACTGGCATCCGGCTAATCTACTAAGCCCGGCTTACCTTAAATCCCTCCCGATGTGCCCTGCAAAAGGGCGGTATTTCCTTATAGAGGATGGGAGCGGGGAGCTTGTACCGGTCTGTTCCTATCACCAAGGGGACAAAGCCGTAATTAATTCCCTGATAATGGAAATATACGTAAACCGTCTGCTCATGTACGAAGGAATGGAATTCATAATGGGGGCACAGGGCAAGCGCACCGGAATCAGGGACATGCTTCGTATCATCAGCATTGAAGGCTTCGAAAAAGGCTGGAACGCCTGGAAAAAAGAAAACGCTGTGGACTGCTCTGCCCTTGCGATCGAGGCGATTCGGGACTCACTTGGAATAGTCTACCATGATAATGCCCTGATTCCGGATACAAAAGCCCTTAATCTCGGAAAATTGAAGGGAAACTTCTCATACACGGAAAAGGTCAAAACCTCGCTTATACCTTCGGATATGAAGGACCCCTGCAACGAACTGAAACCCGGAGACTTATGCATAATAATGGCACCGCTTCCCCACACCACGATTTTTCTGGGCCGCTACAGGGAGAAAACCGGAGACAATACGCCTTACTGGATCTGGGCTTCCGATGGGAAAGGGAAAGTCGCGGTCTTTACCCATGACGAGTTCAGGAAAGCCTTCGGGAAATACAAAGAACAGGCAGTTTCCCGCTGGAATCTGGAAAAGTACGTACCCTAAGCCATCCACACCGACTGACCATAACAATAACCTGAACAGTAACCGTAATAATAACCGTAACCGACTGACCTGAATAATAACTTGAACAGTAACCACAATAATAATCGGAACCGACTGACCATAATAATAACCTGAACAGTAACCACAATAATAACCGAGCAATAAAGGTGGGATAAAATGACCGGAGACAGAGAAAAGGAAATGGATAAGAAGCGCGAGCAAATAGCTGACAACATAATTGACGAGATGACCATGGACGGGGCTTCCCAGGCAGATATAAACAACCAGAAACAAACCAACAAAAAGCATCTGGGGCATGAGGGGGAAGCAGACATCTAAAGACCAGGAGAAAAGAAAGGGACAAAGGGGCATAAGAAAACGTTTCAAAACCTGCCACATCAGGGAAGTGTAAACTCATAAAAAATAAACAGTAAGAAAAATAACCCTTGACTGCTTTATTCCGGAGCATGAAAGAAGCTCTTCTCCTTATCGATATCCAGAACGATTACTTCCCCGGAGGGGAAATGGAACTTGTTGGAATAGAGGATGCTGCAGAAAAGACAGCCAGCCTCCTCAATGCATTCCGAAGCGATGGGAAGCCGGTCTTTTTTATCAGGCACCTATCCTCAAAGCCCGGAGCTACTTTCTTCATACCCGGAACGAAAGGAGCAGACATCCATTCAAGCGTCTACCCTCTTCCGGAGGAACCTATCATTGAGAAAAATTTCCCGAACAGCTTTTACCGGACAGAACTCCTTTCCCGGCTGCAAGAAGGAGGAGTTACAGACCTTGTCATTTGCGGAGCAATGGGCCATATGTGTGTCGATACGACTGTGAGGGCTGCAAAGGAACTGGGATTTACCAGCACCCTGATTGCCGACGCCTGTGCCACCCGCGACCTCATTTTCAAAAAAGAGCAGGTCCCTGCCCAGACCGTTCATGCAGCATTTATGGCAGCCCTGGACGGTATGTTTGCCAATGTTATGACAGCGGAAGAATATCTTTCCTGAAAATGCCGGAATAAGTCCAGGCAGCTGATCACATTCCCAACTACACCTTATTATCTGCGAAATACCAGGGCCAGGAATATCAGGATACCTATAATCAAAAGTTTTAAAGTAACGAGAGCCAGCCTCTTTTTCATTCTGATTTCTTCTTCGGGTAAGTTCCTGTTAAAATACAGAAAAACCCCAATTCCGATGACAATCAGAAGGGCTGCAATTATTGAAACGACTATTAGAAAATCCATTATATGAAATTGATCTGTTCAAAATATAAGAGTTTGCATGGAAGCAGAAGAGCCCGGCCCTTAAAACAAATATTTTTTTAACGTTTTGAAAAATAAGAGAAACAGGCCGTTTTCAGAACTGCCTAGGGGGATTCGGGATAAGATACGCCTTTCAGAGTGCGAATTTTGCTGCCAGGAGCATAATGGGGGAAAGATCCTACGCCAATCTGGCGAAAGCAAACCTGATTAAAAAAATACAACACTCAAAAAGGAACAGGCTTATTTTTGAAACCCTGGGTACTCTGGCTTATCCGGTGCATATCATTTGTTTCAGCCAGCAAGAAGCCCCTTAAACTATTAAATATGGAATACAGGTGAACTTAAGGAAATAATTATAAACGGGATATAAATTTAATAGATTGAGATCATCTAATATCGTGAGTTTGTGGGACAACTGGGGGAAGGAAAATTTCAAATAAAAACTTTAGACAAATAGATATAGAGAGTCTATTTTGTAATCGTGGCTGTTATTGCTTTACTTTTATACACCCTATTTCAAAAGCTGAATTTCCGGCTGAAAATTAAAAAATGCTTAAATCGACCGATAAAAATCAAAAACTTGGTTCTAGATTCCTGCTTTACGGGGGGGTTGTATTTCTCAGGAATACGTTAGAAAGCTGAAGCCGGGAAATTCCTTCAGGGACTGGCTGGTCAGCGTGCAGGGGCAAAGGATACGGAATAAAAGCTGTAATGTCCGGGAGTTCAGGGTCAGGCCTGCGTCCCACATGGTCTGCAGGTATGAGTTTGAGGGAGAGGGGTTCAGTGTCATTGCGAAATTCCTTGCAAAACCAACAGGGAAAATAAAAAAGTACGACACCCGGAAAGCCATGCTGAATGAGTATTACAAACTCAAGAAGCTTGAAAAAATAATAGAGATTCCACACCCGATTGCAACAAGCACCCGTTTCGACTGCGTGCTCGTAACCGAGTACATCCCGGGAAAACCCTTTTCCTGGTACCTGAAAAGGGAAAAAGACCTGGATAAAAAACTGAAGGATATAGCCCGGCTCCTGCGTAAACTCCACAGGAATACACAGAACCGTTACGAAAAAGAAAGGGAATTTGCAAAAATTCGAAACATCCTGAGCCGGATGCCCCTTCACAGTTCTACCAGGAAACGTTACGAGCAAAGGCTCGAAAAATGGCAGAAAACCCCCCTCCTGGACACAAGACACGGCTGTCTTGTCCACCATGACGCAACCCCTGCAAACTACCTTTTCCACAGGGATAAAACCTATGCTATAGACCTCGAACTGGCTACAAAACACGGGCATTGTGTCCATGACCTGGGAATCCTCTGCGCCGAAGTATTCCACCATTTCGCCCGGAAAGGCTCGGCCCACGCTTCCGCCCCGCACATCAAACACTTCCTCCGCAGTTACAGCCGGGACGAAAAAGAATACCGCAGGATAAAAAAGGTCCTCCCCCTCTACATGAGCTACGGCCTTTTGAGGGTAGCCTGGAGAAGTAAGGACCCGAAACACCGGGAGTACCTGATAGACAAAGCTGTGGAACTGGTAGGGAGACCAGGCCTGTAAGAAACGGAATGTATGGGTAACCTGTGCAAAGATGAACAAAAATGAAAGGGCAATCTGTGCAAAGATGGACAGAAAATGCATGGAAAACTTATGCAAAGAAAGACAAAGCCGTCGAAGTAATTGATTCTTTGATATGTTATCAATAAAACAAATACGTACATTCAGTGAGAGAAAGGTGAGAACTTGGAAAACCCACTGGAATTTCTAAGAAATATCAAATCCGTGGCAGTTGCAACTGTTGATAAGGGGAAACCGGCAGTCAGGATAAGCGACGTAATGCTGGCTGAAAATGATAAACTTTACTTCCTCACCGCAAGGGGAAAACCATATTATAAACAATTAAAGGAAAATCCGGAAATTGCTATCGTGGGCATGGATAAAAACTACGTTACAGTCAGGGTCAAAGGAAAAATAGAATTCGTTGATAAAGGATATCTGGATAAAATATTTGAAGCAGACCCCGTTCTTGATGAGGTATACCCGGAAGATACAAAAGAAATCCTGGAGGTTTTCTGCTTGCCGGCAGGGGTAGGAGAGATATTTGACCTGTCGGTTGTCCCTCCGAAACGTGAAAGGTTCACATTCGGGGGAGCGAAAGTGGAAGAACCGGGGTATAGAATCACAGAAAAATGTACGGCCTGTGGAATCTGTAAAGAATTATGCCCCA
>DUKH01000106.1:4894-7759 GCA_013329415.1 Methanosarcinaceae archaeon
TGGAATGCGGCAGGTGTTACGAACACTGCCCGTATGATGCAATTGAACCTGCAGCAGGTTTTTGAATTTAGGAAAAACTGGAGATAAAAATCTAATATAAACTTGAGATAAAAACCCGGTTAGAGCAATTGGCATTTTCACAAACTCTGGCAGATACCTTTATGTAAAAGTTTCTAACAAAAATCATATTGTGGACAAACGGACTGTGGACAGGTTAACAAAATCGGATAAGACCTTCCTGGCCCTCGTCTCATTAATGCTGCTCGGAAAAGCTATCTGTACATACTCCGGGGTGGACCACCCGATCATGCAAAACTGGACGGGAGCCTGGCCGGCTCTAATCCTTGCAGCCTTTTTCGGATTTATTGCCATAAAACTCGCTGAAAAAACCGGTTTTCCGGACATCCGGGACGAAAAGATATCAAACAAAAAGCGGTTTTTGTATCCGGTCCTCCTGGGCATCGCTTTTGCCATAATAGAGATCCTTGTCGGCCTGGCAATGACCCTGCCCAATATCCATGTGCCGTTTCCGTATTCCATCCCCGTGTATTTAAGCGGCGGGATCTTCCTTGAAATTCTCTACCACCTTATACCCACAGTATTTCTGGTCTGGCTGGGCTCCAATGTCCTCATGAGTGGAAAAAGGCAGAATGAGGTTTTTGTAGCCGCCGCCCTCCTTGCAAGTTTGTGGGAACCGGTCATGCAAATAACGGGAATGCACCGGATGGGAATGCTGACAGGCATGGTTTTCGGAGCCGGGTTGTTCATCTTCATATTTGCCGGAAACCTGATCCCAATTACCCTTTTTCGGAAATACGGCTTCCTGGCCCCGGTGGTCTGGAGGCTTACGGACTACAGCCTGTGGCATGTGATCTGGCCTATGATCTATTATTGACCGTTTCTATTTTTGGGAGAAAAATGAACAAAAATGTTAAGAAAAGGCAATTCAGGCTGTTTCGGAATATTCTGAATAACATCAACTGATTGGAAGTGTAAGGCTCAATTCATTATCAATTATTTTTCAGTCCCACCAGGCCAGAAATCCGCTTCAGTTGTCTTCCAGCCAGCAATTTATCTCTGACCACAAGTCAGGAGAATTGTAGTCCAGCGCTATACTGCCATGCCCCTGGTCATTCCAGATTATGGATGAAACATTCTGATTTGTTTTTCCGACCTCGTTTTCGTACCACCAGGAGCCATAATTTCCAAAACCGCCCCCGAGTCCGACATAAAGTAGCGGGGAGTCAACTCCGGAAGGATCAATTTCGTATCCGTCCACATTGCCCATTAAACCGGCCATATAAAGGTCCAGATTTTGCGGGGCATAAGGAACCGCTCCCCCGGTAAGGGCTACGCTGAGTACGCGGTTTTCGTCAACATAATAGAGCCCGTCAAGGTCCCCGCTCCAGTAGTGGTAATCCGAGGTATAGGGGTAGGCACTGAACATATAAGTCTGGCTGGCCATAAGCCTGAAGACCTGAATGTTCGTAAGCTCTGGCTGAACGGGAGATTCGGCTTCGGGATATGAGGAAGCCAGATAGGCCAGCTGCATCATGCTGCCCATATTATCACTGTTATAAGTTCCATTTTCCATAGTTACGGAAATGTCCTCAAATTCCAATTCCTGCGCCTGTATCAGTTCCGGACATGCAGGGTCGTACTTGATGATGATCTCAACAGGCACAACCTTATCAACACCACCCAGGAACAAATCATCGTATTCACTGGCCTCATAAGCGGTAAGAATCAATGCTCCATGACTATGCCCGATTACCGCGACCTCTACATTTTTTGCAGGCGTATTAGAGATATTGAAATTATTTACAATAGTATTGAAATTATTATTGAAATTATTATTGAAATTATTATTGAAATTGTTATTGAAATTGTTATCGAAATTATTATTGAAATTATTATTGAAATTGTTATCGAAATTATTAGTGAGATTGTTATTGTAATTATCATTCAGGAGAGCTGTGTGGATTCTTGATACGGAGACACCGTAATAGGTGTCTTTCAGGTATTCGTCGATAGTCCAGTTTGCCATGTAACTGAAATCAGTCTCGTTTACCGGGACATTTGTTTCTCTCCTATCCAGGACGTATACACTGTATCCCTCCCGGGCATAGTATATCGCCATGTCAGAATAGAAGCTTTCAGTTAAAGACTGCCCCGGCAGGAGAATTAAATTCTGATTTGCCCTGCTTTGCCAGGAACCTGTTTCCCTCACATAGTTGGTAAGAATTATACTGTCATATTCCCCGGGCCCAACATTTATCTTAATTCTATATTTTGCCACATCGTCACAAACAATGCCTATTCTATTATCTTCAGTTACAGTTTGATGGAACTCTAAAACCGCACACACAGATGGTATGTAGGAAATTCCCAACCCGATAAACGGGTTAAACCCGCCGAACTGGTTATTTATACAATCCATCCGGCACTCAGGCTTTACAGCCGAGACTGGCGCAGAAACTACTAACATAACCAGCAAAGCCACTGTGAATACTGTTATAATTTTCATTTTTACACCTTTTTGAGAAAACCCCAATCAGGATCAGGGCTCAAAAATTCACGTTTTTTCGAGCCAAACATCCCATTTACCAGCCTTTGAATTTTTTAATCAGAGCAAAAAAAAACGAACTTATCAATTACTGCGCATACTTTTCACTAAATACCAAAGTATATAGAAAAACAATCTTAATAAAGATTGTTATTTGGAACTTAATAATATATATTAGAGTGACGATATTAAAAAGAAAAATAGATCATATTCCGGAAAAAAACAGAGGAAATAAAAGCACCAGTGGTGCTTCACACCCCGGAATTCCCTATAGACCTCTCGAACTGTATCTCGAACTG
>DUKH01000106.1:8073-13256 GCA_013329415.1 Methanosarcinaceae archaeon
CTCGAACTGTATCTCGAACTGTCTCGCAACTGTCCTGCGACTGTTCCGCAACTAATTAAAATAATTGGTTACGAATTTTTTAAGTAATATGTAATAAATAATCATTATATAGGGGAGGTGACGGTGGTATTTCATAAATTACAGGTTTTTTTGCTAATGCTATCGACAGGCAAATTTTCAATTTTTGCAGAATTGTTGCGCAAGGACCTGTTTGAGGCATTGAAGCTCGGGCTTTACCCTGCTACTTTCGGTTTTTTATCCGGGAAAATTGGAGCTTACTTTGACCTGGGGGCTTCCGGAAACAGTGCCCTCTTTTCGGCCTCTGCCCCGATCAAAGTGCCATTCGTTGCAACCCTCACCGAAACGGCTTACCGTCTACTGTGTCAGATACCTCCAGGACCCGAAATACCACCAGCTTCCCATCAAGCCGAATTGGTTCCGGTGCGTGTGGCAATGAATAAGAAACTGCTCGTTTTTCCCGGTTTTTCGAAAAGCATGGCTGTTGGAGCCCGTACCGGTCAAACATTGCCTGTTTTTCATATTTCTAACACCCGGAGGAAATATGAGACGAATCAGTCTGTTACTAAATGACCTGAAGAGCTTTCAGAACATAAACAGAAACAGGGGAGAAATTATGCAAGAGACAGGATTCAGGGACCCTTTCACACAAAAAGTACTTGCAGTGCTCACAATATTGGGTCTAACTTTTGTGGTTTTGTTCATTAACATTATGTAACTGAGAACGCATGGAAAAAACCACGGCAAAAATATCGTCAACTGGATGCCTGAAAGTCCCTGCACGCCGGAATATCAGTTGTAAGGCTGGAACAGAAGTTAGATTTCAATCTGTGAATTCAACTGGTGAATACAACTGGTGGATGCAAAAAAGAAAAGCCTGCAGGGAGCTCTTTTTTTAAATTATTGAGCTTACTGCGTCCTAAAATCCTGGTACATATTTTGGAGACGGGGGATATGCCAGGGATGCGGCAGGTATTATGAGTACTGTACGAACTATTCAATTTAACCGGCAACAGGTTTTTAATATTGAAATATGAGGGATATGAAGGAGATATTGCTTAGTAGAACCCCCCTCTTTTTAAAATAATATACAATTAAGAGAGGAATAGTTATGAAAATTCTTTCATGATAAAATACTCTTTTATTTTTGCTAATATAGCTGCCCGGAGAGAAATCTAAGAGATGATTGGCGCCAATAGGGCGCAAAAAGGGGATCTTTTTCTACGTGTTTTTCCCATTGACAATATCATTATAGTTCATATATATTTGAAAGTTATTTAGACCATACATTATAGAAATAATAATATAATAATGTATAAATACATGTGGATACAATAATAACAGATTGTGGGGAAAACGGCTTATTTGAAAGGACAATAGCCGGATTCATACCCTGATGTAATTTAGATCAAAATCAAAAAAACATAAGGGGATAATGATTTGAAAAAAAGTTATATAACAGCTTTAGCGGTAGCTTTGGCTTTATTGCCTGTTATGGCGATGGCACATACCGAGTCAGATCCGTATACGATTGACTTGATAGCAGGACAGAATATGGATGCCGGTGATGTGAAGGTATGGAACGACGGGGACTACCTCTACGTTACGTATGACACCGATGAGGAATGGTGCCTGACCGAAACACACCTGCATGTAGCAACTCCGGGGGAAGAGATACCAACGACAAGTAAAGGAAATCCCATTCCCGGCCAGTTTGAGTATTCCATGGAACACGACTGTGTTGATAGCTACACCTACAAAGTGGACCTATCCGAAGAAGGAGCAAATATCGGGGACGACCTGGAAATAGCTACACATGCGGTTGTAATAAAAACCGAAGTTATTACAGAAGCACCCTATTACGCATCCACGGTTCTTGATTATAACCAGGGACTTAAAAAGGACGGGACCGCAGTCTTAGAAGTACGTTCTGATCCTGAACAGGGCCTGGTATATGAGACCGGACAGTCCGAAAGCAATTTCTTCAGCCTCGGGTTTGGCGGCAATATCACCGTTGAATTCGCATGTCCAATCAGGAACGGTGAAGGCAATGACCTGAAGATCATCGAAGATACCTGGGGGACCTACCCGGTTGAAAAAGCTGCAGTCTATGCAAGTCCGGATGGTGGAGCCTGGACATACCTTGGCGAAGCCGACAACACTCAAAGAGACCCGGACTTTAACATCCACACTATTGCCGAATTCGACCTGGGGGACCTGGAAGAAGCAAGGTACATCAAAATCGTTGATACCACCGATCCCGGCCTGCATAACAACGCCGCCGACGGGTACGACCTGAACGCTGTGCAGTCCCTGCAGGATTGTGTTGAAATTACGGAAGAAACTGCCTGGGGTGAAGGCAGCAGATTCGTTGACAAGGGAGACTGGGGCATGTACTTCACCTACACGGTGCAGAGCGGCGGCACTGCAGGGGATGGAGAAATTCCTCTGGACGGAGCAGGAGAAGGTGATAACTATACCGTCGATAGGGACGGAGAAGAGATCACTTATGATGTAGTCAGGGATACCCCCGGATGCACCATCAAGTTCGAAGGAGCAACCAACAGCACCGGTGCAGGAGATAATCTTGGAGAAGACGGAGCCATTGAAACCGACACATTCAAGATACTCACTGACAAAGACGTGAGTTCGGTCGATGTTACGACAAAGGCAGGGACCGGAGAAGTTACCACCACTCTTCCTGCAGGAAGCTCAGCCACAGATGCTAATGGTTTCACCATAGATCTCAGCAAGGCGGATAATGGAGACGGCACCTACACCTACACGTTCACAGTTACCAGTGACGGCGACAGCAGTACGGCAGCTTTGAGCCACGTCGAGTACGACTTCTGCATCACACCATCCTGACCAGAAAGGGCTTAATACCCTTTCTCTCTTTTTTATTAAACTCCCGAAAAATCTCCAATTTTTCCGCGATCCCAACGATCTCAAAATGCAATCAGAGAGGCATAACTTTAACTGGGAACATTTTAAATTAAACATAACTTTACTGACAATCCGGAGCTACCGTATGGAAAATCTAAAACATTTTTTTAAAAAAGACAAATTCGCTGCACATTCGGGAATAGACCTGCTGGAAGTGTCTCCCGGATATGCAAAAACCAGGATGGAAATCGAAGAAAAACACCTTAATGCCCTGGGGGCCGTGCAGGGAGGGGCAATATTTACCCTTGCAGACCTTGCTTTTGCGGCAGCGTCAAACGCATACGGGACTGCCGCGGTCGGGATCAATGCAAACATCTCCTATGTAAAAGCCGGAACAAAAGGGACTCTTACAGCCGAGGCGAAGGAAACTTCAAGAAACCACAAACTCGCCACTTATACCGTAAATATCACCGATGATGAAGGGGACCTCGTGGCAATATTTCAGGGAATGGTCTACAGGAAAAAAGTTCCACTTGAGCTTTCGGATTAAAGATAAAAAGACCCTGTTCTCATATTAGGAAAGAAGTTTAGAAAAAAGCTCAGAATGCGACCGCCGGGATTCGAACCCGGGTTCTAAGCTTGGGAAGCTCAGGTCATAGCCACTAAACCACGGTCGCGCAATGTGTCGGTATTTGCTTTACATGTCGTTTTTTGTTAAAATAGTTTTTGGTACGGGTAAATAGTGGTACATTGCAACTTTGAGAATATATAGTGGAGTTTATCCCTGAAAATCGGGGAAAAGGTAATAAGGGAACAAAAATTCAAATGGGTACAGGTCCAATAAGCAGGAAAATTCGATAATAAGTAAAAGTCCAGCAGACAGAAAAGTCTGTCAGGACAGAAAAATTCGACAAAAGGTTATGATGATGGTTTCAAAGGCCCTGCCGTTCACTAAAGAAGAGATGCAGAAAATAATTGAAAAATACCCGACCCCTTTCCACATTTACGATGAAAAGGCCATTCGGGAAAACGCCCGGAAGATGAAAGAAGCTTTCAGAGACGTCCCGGGGTTTAAGGAGTTCTTTGCCGTAAAAGCGCTTCCTAACCCCTATATCCTGAAGCTTCTCAAGGAAGAAGGCTTCGGGGCGGACTGCAGTTCCCTCCCCGAGCTGATCCTGGCGGAAAAGGCGGGAATGACAGGGGAAGACATCATGTTCAGTTCCAACGATACCCCTGTCGAGGAGTTCGTAAAAGCAAAAGAACTGGGCGGCTACATCAACCTGGACGACATCAGCCACATCCCCTACCTGGAAAAGTATGCCGGACTTCCGGAGATCGTCTGCTTCAGGTACAACCCCGGCCCCCTTAAGGAAGGAAATGCCATCATCGGAAAACCCGAAGAAGCCAAGTACGGGTTTACAAGGGAACAGCTCTTCGAAGGGTACAGGACCCTCAGGGACAAGGGCGTAAAGCGCTTCGGGATGCACACAATGGTCGCCTCGAACGAGCTTGACCCCTCCTACTTCGTGGAAACCGCCCGGCTCCTCTTCGAGCTGATCGTGGAGATCTCAAAGGAGCTTGATATCACTTTCGAGTTCGTAAACCTCGGCGGCGGGATAGGGGTTCCCTACAGGCCCGACCAGGAACCGGTCTCCTTTGAAGTCGTTGCAAAAGGCGCAAAAGAAGCCTATGACGCCACCATCACAGCTAACGGGCTTGCTCCGCTCAAGGTCTACCTCGAATGCGGAAGGGTCATCACAGGCCCCTACGGCTACCTTGTCTCCCAGGTCAGACACCTCAAGAGCACTTACAAAGACTACGTGGGTATGGACTCCTGCATGGCAAACCTCATGCGCCCAGGAATCTACGGGGCATACCACCACATAACCGTGCTTGGAAAAGAAAACGAACCCCCTGCCCACAAATACGACGTAACAGGCTCCCTTTGCGAAAACAACGACAAGTTCGCAATCGACAGGATGCTCCCGGAAATCGAAATCGGTGACATCCTGGCAATCCACGACGCCGGCGCCCACGGGCACGCCATGGGTTTCAACTACAACGGAAAACTACGCTCCGCCGAACTCCTCCTCAGGGAAGATGGAAGCGTCGTGCAGATCCGGAGAGCCGAGACCATCGAGGACTATTTTGCAACCCTCGATTTCGAGGGACTGAAGGATTTTAGGTGAAAGCTTAAAAGCTTAAAAGCTTAAAAGCTTAAAAGCTGGCAAGATGCCTGAAACTTTCAACTTTCTTTTTTTACCTTCAACTTTTACCTT
>DUKH01000106.1:13573-14909 GCA_013329415.1 Methanosarcinaceae archaeon
ACTTTTACCTTCAACTTTTACCATCAAGTTTCTTTTTTACCTTAATTTTTAAATACCTTTTTTGTGACACACCTGCCAACACATGATTTCTTGTGTAGAGAAACCTGTCTTTGCCGCAACGTGCCAGGGACAGGGCCAGATTTCCGGATATAATGTTCATCCGGGGGGAGCTGAAAAAATCTGTGTTATATTTTTGGAATAGAGAATCCGCCACGGAATCCAAAAAATCGCATGCAACAGAGGCATTGTACCGATGGCATCCGGAAACATAAAACCAACATTGAAATTGTGCCTCTACGCATTGATTTTTTTGTACATAATAAAAGAAAAAATATGAAACTCTCAAGCTTGATTACTATTCTATTTTATCCTCATGCCAGGCCTTTTTATTATCTTTAAGAAGACCGGAAACGATGCCGAAGTCATATTTCACTTTTTTGATAGCTCCGGCTACAAGATAGAAATATTCAGGAAAAGTAGGGAGTTGAGATTACATCAAAAAAGAGATCAAGAGGCACATTTACAGAACAATTATTCCTGAACATGATTTCAAAAATTATATAATTAGAAAGAATTATTCAAACCCCAAATAACAGAAAAACGCCAGGTGGAAAAACACAGGGGAAAATGAAAATGGGAACTAAAAGAAATATAACAATTTGCTTCGGAGTTTTACTTGTCTTAACAAGTATGCTTTTGCCTGCTGCAAGTGCAACAAAGTATTGGGTAGTAGGTAACGAATTTAAGAATGTATTGGTTATCGTAGACATGGATGATATTGGTGGATACATAATTGATCCGCTGGATAGCAATGAAATTGATCTGGATGTCTATGTCGACGATGGGCTTGAGAAAAGAGAATTAGAGTATTCCGATATACTGGTATCAGATAAAGAAATAATATTGGTTTACGATAAATCAGCATTTGAGGGAATTAACCTGGAACCAGGGGATGAATTAAAATTCACTTTCAACTTTGGCGAAGGGGAATTGGGCGATGACCTGGACGTAAAGATAATGGGATTAGATTCAGAAAGCTCGAAAAAAGATAAAGTATCTGAAAATGCTCCGGGGCAAATTAAAAAAGAGTGAGTGAAAAAAATTAAAAGAAAAAACGTTTTAACTTCCATTCATTATTTTTAACCTTTTTTAATCCTATTAGGGATAAGTCAAAGATAACATCAAGTATTTTTGCTTACGATTCCTTAACCACGGAACACACGGAAGGACACGGAAGCCGGCCTGACGGCCGATGAGTACTCCAGGACTTTAAATAATCGATTCAAAACCCATTGTGAACAAAACGCCATATCAACCTTAATTGCCGTCTTCCACC
>DUKH01000106.1:15175-21162 GCA_013329415.1 Methanosarcinaceae archaeon
TTAATTGCCGTCTTCCACCCGTTCTTTTTCCGTGCTTTTCCGTGTCTTTCCGTGGTTTGAATGCACACACCAAACGTTTCCACCAACAAAAACACAACCTGTATGAGTATAGAGCAAGCCTGTCAAAGAAAATGTTCTTTCCTTTCACGCTCAGCGGGATTCCTACAGCCAACACCCACATCAACTATCTTGAAATAGCAGGCCTCCGCCCCTGCCGAAGACATTATCCGCCTGTCAATTCAGAAGTCCTTTGCTTTTTTTTAGTAGCATGTTCCAGAGAAAACAAATATCCCCCACATATACAAAAATTAGAATAATTAGCACTAAAAATAATTTTGTTGTATCCCAAAATCATTTCAGGGCATAAAACAATAAAAATAATTTCAAAAATTATATGAATCGGGAAAAATAAATCACATATGAGCAAGAATCCGGCCGGTATGACCTTTAGAGAAAAGAGGGAATACAAAACAGATGACAACGGAGGGGTAAAGGAGGGAAAAATAAGCCGGCACACGATGAAGAAGACATCAGTGAAAAATCAAATTGAAAAAATAATTGAATAAGTAATAGAGATATAAGCCCAAATTCAATGAAGAACGGCTGGAGTAAGTATAAAGTCTCCCAGGTGGGGTTTCCACGCAAAAAAGGTGTTTTTCCTACTCACACCCTGAAGTCCCAACCCTCATTCACCAATTATTTTGGAAATAAAACACCTCATTCCGGCCGAATATGGTACATAATTGCCAATATGGAGGTCCTTTTTCTTTTGCCGCAACGGAGCCGGGGGAGGTCCACCGCCGCAAAGTTAAATCAGTTGCCTGTAGCCGGGAAACTCCCTTTGTATTTATTTTGCGGCTTAAAATATCCCCATGATCCAAAAACCGGATGTTGCGATGGTAATGGGGTTTAATGCTTTAAAATTTAAAGACTCAATGCCAGCTGACTCATACTCAAATAGAAAATTTACGTTTAAGTGAAATAATCTAAAAATGTTGACCTCAAGAACTTCCTTCTTCTTCTCCAATTTATTTTTCAAAATATGCGGCGTGATCTTATTTAATAAAAGATAAATGATGTCACAGTTAACTTGAACTTTGGGGAAGGTTCTCACGGTCAAATAAAAAAATTATCTAGGAAGAGAAGACTGAAAATCACACCAAAAAAGTGATCAAGAGACGCAGTATAAGGATTATTGATCCTAAATACAATTTCCAAAAGTATATCGTTGCATGGAATAATCCAAACAGCAAAAACGACAAATTACCGAGTGGGGAAACATATGGGAGGCTAAATGAGAACTAAAAGAAATATAGCAATTTACTTTGGAACTTTACTTGTTTTAATAGGAATGTTTTTGCCTGCTGCAGCAGCAGAAGAAGTAGATCTGGGACTATCAGTTTCACCGGAAAACCTGGTGATAGGCACTTTTTCCAAATGGGTATCCGTATGTTTCCATGCGGAAAATTTTGACAGTAGATATGTGGCTACTGATATTATGTATGAAACCATTACTCTTGAAATAAAGGACAAGAAGGGGAATATTGAATCAATTGTAATCAATGAATACGATCGTTTCGAATACACAGACGAAGACAACGATACATATGATGAGCTGGTCTTGATATATCGAGCATCAGACCTGCTGGATAAAGAAGTGCTCACGTTTGATGGTTCAGATTTAAAATTTACAGCAAAAGGTGAGCTTGAAGATGGAAACAACTTCACAGCAAATTGTCAGGCCAAAACGACGTTAATAAAAATACCTCCGGACAAAGGACCTGGAGAGCACAGACCTACAGATCCCGGCTCTGGAGAAGATGGAGAATCTGACGATCAAAAGGGTAAGAAAGGATCTGGAGGAGGCTCTGAAGGAGGCTCTGAAGGAGGGGGATCCGGGAGCGGAGGACCCGGAGGTAAAGGAAATTAAAACTAAATCCAGAGGAATTTTTCATTTTAGACAAATTAAGGGCAGGAGTTGAGGGAATTTTAAGCTCAAGTCCTGCCTAAAAAATATAAAAAATATTTACGATTATTACCCAATTTCTTAGAATTCAGCCCTTTATCGGTCAGGATTTGGCTTTCCTTGTAGACTCCCTGTCAAAGAAAATATTCTTTCCTTTCACGCTCAGCGGGATTCCCATAGCCACATCAGCATCGATCATCTTAAAATAGCAAGCTGCTGCCCCTGCCGAATACAGCACCCGGTTGTCGATGCAGAGGTCCTTTGCCTTTGCGGCAGCCGAGCCCACGGCAATCCCCAGGTCCAGGTACTTGATCATGCACTGGGGGCCGAGAAATTCCTTCTGCACCTTTTCTTGTGCTAACATCTCTTTGCAGGTCGCAAAGCCGCAGGCTCCGCAGTCCAGGCTACTCACACCCGAGGCCTTCAGGCCGATAAGGACAATGGCGTCTGCATCCCTGACGTTCCGGGCATCCCGGAGAAGGAATTTAAGATTCTTGATTTTGCTCAGTTCTTCCATCCTGCCTGCGAGTTCGGCCTTTTCTTCAGGGTCAAGGAGGCAGGTCACTATGTCGTCTATGCCTTTCCCTTTTGGGGCAGTACGGGCGGCGGTGAGGATTACTTTTGCAAGGGTATCCAGGGATTCAAGTTCGGGATTCAGCTTCATGGAAATTAAAAAAGCTTCAGGCTATTTATAAATTAAGCCAGGGGACTTGAGAAAAGTTTGAGAATTGTTTGAGAAATTCAAAATGTATTTATTTCGAATCTGGGTATTTTTAAAATCAAAATCTTATAGAAAAACCACAAAAATCAGAAAAACCACAAAAGAAAGAGACAAAGAATTAATGTTACCCGGGATTCAGAACGTGCTTATGGAACTGCTCCCGGGCTCCAAAAATTAATCGACCTGAAACAGGCTCAAACGTCCTCGTATTTCTTGAGGGTCTCCTCAAAAGAGTCAACTACCACACCGAGCTTTTCCCTGCCGACTCCGAAGGTGCTGAGCTTGAAGTACCTCGTAAGCCCGGACTTGATGCCGTGGATGTTGCAGCTCTTGAGTTCCTTATAGAGGAAGTACCTGCCCTTTTTGACGTTCTGGGAGATCTCATAGAAGCGGGGGGCTTCGAAGAACATCAGGTCATGATTGTGGGGGTTTTGCCCGCGCTGCAAGAAGCCCATGTCCTGAAGCCTTGATGAGAACCACCGGGCGTTTTCTACTTCCTGGTCCCAGTTCCGGACGCGTTTTACGACTTCGGGGAAAGAAGCGATCATGGTCATGATGGTGGCCCCCCTGGCCGTGCAGCCGAGAAGTTCGATTTCCTTGGCCTTATTGTGAACGGATTTCCTGAAGACAATGGGAGCATACTCTTCGCTGACTCCGAGGACTCCTACAGGTCCGGAAGCGGCCATGGACTTGTGCCCGCTGCCCACGACAAAGTCCGCCCCGATTTCTTTTCCGTTCACAGGCATCCTCCCCACGGCATAAGCCCCGTTCAGGAGCAGGGGGACATCATACTCATGACAGATGGATGCGATCTTTTTGGCATCAGGCACGTTTCCGTAACTCCCGTCCGGATAGGTGATAAGGGCAAGGGCAGGAGGTTTTCCGCTTTCCCTGATGACCTCTTCGATTGCTGTCCCGTAACCTTCGGGGTCAAGATTGTATTCAGGGCTCCCGGAATGGGGAACGGCTTTGATGTTCAGGCCAGCTCTCTCGGCTGCAACGTAGGAAGAGTAGTGGGCAAGCCCGTCAAGGACAAGCCAGTCCCCGGATTTCCCCATGGAATGCATGACTGCAAACTTGGACTCCCTGGCTCCGTTCGTAACCCTGGCTTCGTCACAGCCCAGGAATTCAGGGAGTGCACCATGCACGAATTCCTGGATGGGAGGCTTTTTAATAAGGTCAAGGACCCCACCACAGTAGTCGCAGACCGAATACCCGTCCCCCCATTCCATGAGAGCCTGTTTAGCAGCTTCGGTAAGTAGCCCCCCGGTCTGGAGGGGATCAATGTTAATGCTGCCCAGAGTTTCTCTTTTGATAAAACCGAATTTCTGAAGATATGAATCGTCAAGTGTCATTTTCCCAATACCTCGAAACAAACTGATAATAGGACGTACCTGCTGTACGATACTGATTTACCTAGTGATACACAGGGCACTCATAAAAACGTATTGCAAAAAAAGTATTGCAAAAGCCCCACCCCTGTTGGAAAAAACCCGACAGATAAAAACGGGCTAACTAACATGAAAAAATAGTCAAAGGAAGGAGGTAAAAGAAGAGAAAAGTAGTCAAAGGAGGGGGGGTAAAAGAAGAGAAAAACTAGACCGAAGAAAAGAAAACGGAATAAAAGAAACGTGGTCAAAGAAACGTTGTCAAAGGAAAAGTAGCCTGAAGAAAAAATAGTCAGGAAAAAAATCAGGGGCAGGGCTAATAAGCCAAAAGCCCCGGCCATTTCAGCCATTCAGGCGTTTACTGCCTTGCTGAAGACTTCAGTAAACTCTTCACACTCCGAGACCAGGGTTGAGGCTGCATCCCTTAAAACCTGGATCGGGTCCGTGCCGTCGGTCTTAATGAAGAGAATGGGGTCGCTGATGCTCACGTGCTTCATGTCGTAATAGACGATCTCAACCCTTTCATCCGCAACAAGGTTTGCTCTAAGCATGTTGAGGAGGGTGTGAGTCTCACCTTTGAATTCGACTTCCAGCTCTTTATCTGTTTTGGAAAGAATGTTCAGTTCCATAGGTGATCACCTGTAAATGGTGAATAAATCATACGAATTTTTCCTAAATACGGTTCGGAAGAGAAAAGAAAACTTATTTGATTCCCTTCCCGTAGTCAACCGCAAGTTTACGGGTTTCAGTTCTATTGCAGACCGGGCATTTAAGCTTTTTCCCGTCCTGGTCCAGTACGAGTTCCCCTTTGCAGTTTGAGCAGTAGGCTTTCATGACACCCAGGGAGTTCTCGGCTGTTGTGAGACGAAGCCTATCGAGGTCAATGACCCTGGCCCGAACGATATCCAGGGGCCTGAACTCATTTGCAAGCCTCTTGACATAGGAGTCACGCACGTTAGACACATGGATATCCCCAAGTCTTGTCGCATTAACAATCGTCCTGTCGGCTTTACCTTCAATCCCTGCAAACTCAACCATTGCCCCGGATTCCCGGACATCCGTAATCTTCCCGAAAATAATGTCCCCTACCTTCATTATATTAGGGGTGTTTGTGGAAGGCCGGACAGTAACAATCCGGGATTTTCTGTCAATGTATACGTACCCGGTAGCACTGGAATAGATGTCACCCGTAATTACGGTTGTACCTTCTCCTGCCCTGAATTCCTCGGTAGTCCCGACAAGTTCCCCGGGTAGGACAAAGGCCCCCTTTTCAAGATCCTCTCCCCTCACTTCGGGCTCTTCCGGAAACCTTGGAGAAGGTCTCACATCCCTCTTTCCTCTCATGTCCTTCTGTCCTCTCGAATCTTTTGAGTAGGGGAACCTTCTTTTTTTGCCCTGCTCCTTATTTTCTGCGGCTTTTGGCCCCGCTTTCTCGGCAACTGGCTTCCCGGTTTGAGGACCGGTTAATTTTTTTCTTGTAGTCTTCTTTTTTTGGATTCTAATCATAATCCCTCATTCGAATGATAGTAAATAGTGACTTTCCCGGTAGATATTTCTCTCCTGAAGGAGAGTTTAAAGGTAAGTGCAGCGATGCCTGAAATATCTCTTCTCTGCAGGTACTGCGTCCGGGTAAGTATCCGGGGCAGGCATCGGATAGGCGCACGTATGTAAGTCCCGGTACACCCTGGCACACATTGATACCCATTCACGACAGAATGCATGTTCCAGATATTATTCAGATATGCATTCCAAAGATATGCATTCCACATCACGCATCTGATGCCTCCACATTACACATCTGATGCCATATGATTTTGCGGATTTGATATAATATTTGATATAATGTATCTGACTTTATGCATCCTATAGCACAAATTAGATACTCTACGTATGCATTCTATGTATACATTCT
>DUKH01000106.1:21555-25686 GCA_013329415.1 Methanosarcinaceae archaeon
TACATTCTACGCATGCATTCTAGTGTTGTGAATTCATGCTGTGTGTTTTCGATCCGCATTCCTGTAAAACGGCTCAGAGAAGGGATTTTCGCATTATGGAACAGCAATCCTGTAAATCTCCACTTCGATAATTTCTCGCTCTTTTTTGTGGAAATCAAAAGTCCGTTTGATGGGAAACTTTGCAACGTAAGAATGTGTAATGACCGCAGGCTTAATGAACTTTTGGATAAAAGCAAGACTTCCGCGATTGTGGATTGAGTATATAACCTCGCTAGTTCTTAACGCTGCCGAAAGAAAGGGCCTGTCCTTGCCTTTGACCCTGGCCCCGAAAGGAGGGTTCATAAGCGTGGTTTTGACATGTCCGGTTACTTCCGAAACGTCCAAACAGACAAATTCGACCTCTACTCCTAACTTTTCGGCATTATTTTTTGCAACCTCGAGGGCTTTTGGATCCAGATCATATCCCACGGCCTTTTCCGCTCCCAGGAGCTTTGCCCCTATTGCCAGGATTCCGGTCCCGCAGCCCAGGTCCTGGACCGAAGTTTCAAGGTCCCCCTGCATATAAGCAAAATGCAGGATTTCCGCAGCCAGGAGAGCAGGAGTCGGATATTGCTCAAGCTCGAGTTCGGGCTCTGCAAAGCCCTCGATTTCCTCCAGCAGCATTTCAAGTTTTCTCTGTTTCATTTTGCTTCATCATACATTATAAATATATACCTGTCCGCCTGAAAATTAAGGGTAAAATCCAGGTTCTGTTTCAGCTTCGATGGATCTGTTTCAGCTTCGATGGTTCTGTTTCAGCTGCAACGGCTCTTCCGTGATTTCATCCAGTACAAGATCTTCCCATTCCCGTATTCCTAGTACGATCTCAAACTCCTGGGGGGTTAGCATCGGGGCAGGAAAGCGTCCGACCTCATCAACAGCCAGCCTGGGACAGGCGGTATTTATGAAAGCGCCCACCTTGAACTGGAGCATCTGGTCGGGCGTCACCAGGTCAATCAGGATAAGATGAGCCTCTTTTCCGTGCTTTTTTGCAAGCTTTTTAAGGGAAGTTGCCAGGTCCATTCTTGCCTGTCCGTTTTTGCTCGAGACGATTATCCCGAAAACTTCCGCGTCAAGGGATTTGGCGATAACCGCACTCCGCTGCCTGAGCACCCTGGAAGGATCGACTTCCCGGACTTCCACGGAGAAAGGGTCTGCAGCAAGAACGCGCTTTTTTGTGGAAAGGGCTACGCCCAGGGGGTGGAAATCCCCGCTTCCTATATATAAGTACTCATCACAGGCTTCTGCCCTTGCAGTTGAAAAGTTGCAGCCCAGCACCTGCCCGGGGTAGGCAAGCCTGGAATCCCCGCGCTCGAGCACGCAGGTCTTCCCCGGGGCTTCGAGCACTTTGCAGGCCTCGGGAAGCTTATGCACATGCTGGACAGTGCTTATCAGCCCGATCCTCTGACCCCGCAGCTCCGAAAGAGCCTTTTCAACCACAGGCAGGACGTCTACCGCAGAGCGAGCCTCGATGAAGTAGACCTTCTCGGAGAGTTTCGTGTCCTCAAGTTCGGCATGCCCGAAATGGAAAAAGAGGTCAACGTACCCGAGCAGGGTCCGGTCCAGGTCACAAGCCCCGAAACAGGGGTCTCCGGAAATGATAATTTCCACTCCCGTAGCCTCTTCGACCAACCTTGCAAGTTCCGGGCCTTTTCGCTTGAGTCCTTCAGGGAACTGGAAGCCCACGACTTTTGCGCCCGTGTCCCGGATCACATCGATGAGATAATCAAGCCTGAAATCAAAAGCTTCACTTAGAACAACAGACATCCTTGATCTCCACACCTTTCTCGCTAACATCAATGGTGACTAGAATCTTGGGCTCAACACCAAGTTCCTTTAACTTCAGGAAACCTTCCCCACGCCCGATAACCGAGACAACGTCCAGGACCTCGACGCCCATCTTCTTGAGGGCATTAACCAGGGCAAGGAGAGTTCCCCCGGTACTGATAACATCGTCCACTATCAGGACACGATCCCCTTTCTTTAAGCCGTTAATATAGAGAGCTCCTTTCGAGTATCCGGTACTCTGGGAAAGTTCGACCTCCCCTTCAAGGAAATAGGGACGCTTACGGACAATAGTGAGAGGCAGTCCCGTTTTCAGGGACAGGGCATTTGCCACCGGGATGCCCATGGCTTCAACCGTGAGGACGGTATCCACGTCCATGTTGGCGATTTCCAGGATATAATCGGAAATTTCTTCCACCAGAAGGGGGTCAATTGACGGTACGCCGTCCGAAATGGGATGGATGAAGTAATTATACTCTCCTCGTTTGATCACAGGAGCATTCAAAAGTGAACTTGTCAGTCTTTCAAGCATGGTCTTAGCTCTTTTTGGCTGTAGGAATATTCGCTAGATAATGAAGATGAGATATAAATGATATTGTCCTTCGGACCTCAAAACATATTTTTATGTCTCAGGGAGTATTGCCTTCCCGAAACCATCCCGAAAACAGAAAGAACGGATAAGCTATCAGGGAAAACAAACCGAATTCGGGAAACATCTAAGTAATTGATATAATTTTGGATTTCCGATTCCTTTCTACTTTATGCAAGGAACTTATATTAAATAATTATTTCAGTGCCAATAAATTTAAAGACACCGGGGACAGGGGAGTTCCGGAAGAAACGTGGAGTATAAAGTAAAAAAATAGAACCATGAAAAGAAAAAGAAAAAATCAGGGTGAAGAGAAGAAAATAAAAAAAGAAAAAGGAAAAAGTGTCCCGGCTGCCAGCCGTATCGATTTCAGGCCTTTGCCTTGATTTTGGCCTCATTCACCCACTGACCCATTCCGGGAATTCCGTTTTTCGAAGGGTTGGCTTTCCCTGCCGGATTGAGCAGCCCGAGTACCACGTAGGGGTTAGTGTCGGCCTGCTTCATTTCATTCAGGGTATCAGCATCAATGTCGATAACCGCAATTTCATAAACAAGCTCTTCCTGGCCCCAATTTTCCTTATCCATCAGCCAGAGGTCCATCAGGTACTTTGAAACCCAGGCAGGGTCGCCATCCTGAGCTCCGCATCCCTCATTGACCGGGGTAAAATCAAAGCCCAGCACCACTGCCTTTATAGTCCCGGCATTTTTGTCCGTAACCACGAAGATTCCGGCGGGAGATCCACCGAGAGGTTCTTTTTCTTCAGCAGTAAGATCGGATACCCAGAGACCTTTTGTTCCGGGAGTTGCGTCCCAGCGCTTTATGAAAACATCTTCCTTACACCAGACAGGGCAGGAGAAAACAGTGTAACTCACACCGTCCCCAAGAGGGTAGTTATCTTCCACCCAGTTTGCAAGGACGTAACCGCTGGAGACTCCGGGGCAGAAGTGGTTGTGCAGTTCCAGGCACTGCATTAGTTCGTAATCGAGTTCCCCTGTAGCCCAGGCGTTGGCGATGGTCACTATGGCAAATTCTCGGCCTTTGAATACCTTTTCAGATATCTTTCCATTCCACGCAGCCCTGGAATCCGCATCAGCGGCAAGTTCCTCAAAGTTGATATTTTCCGTTACCCGATAGCTGATTTCTTCCACATCTCCATAGGAGACCTCAATAAAAACACAGTCTCCAGTGCTCTTATTAAAGAAAGCAAACCAGAGAGGACTGTTCCTCGGGTTCTGGACTACCAGGAGATTCTTCGTATACAGGAGCCCATTACCATAAAACTCTGCATAGAAATCATCAAGGAAAACATAAGACTCGGCAGGGGAACCAATGTCCGTTATGATAAGAATATTTTCTGCATCAAGCCCTCCGAGTTCTTCCCCGGCAACATCATAAACCTGAGCCATCAACCCGTCATCTCCTGCCGATGCAGGCAGGGCAAGCAACAAGAAAACAAGTGCAACAAAGCACGTAAAGTGCAGCATTTTCAATTGTTTCATACTAACTCTCCAAATATTCAAACGTCAAATCCACAGAATGAAGTTTCAAGACCCCGGAAGCATAAAATGATATGAAACCCGAGTCAACATATGAAAAGGGAATAAATTCGCAATTATGCATATTAAAAAAATAAATAATATGCACAATTATTACAAATAAATAGTAAAGTAATACATAAACATTACTAATTTATCCAAAAATATGTCACAGCGAAAAA
>DUKH01000103.1:0-15663 GCA_013329415.1 Methanosarcinaceae archaeon
AGCCGTTAGCCGGAAAAGCCGTTAGCCAGAAAAGCCGTTAGCCGGAAAAACAGTTAACAGGAAAAACAGTTAACAGGAAAAACAGTTAACAGGAAAAACAGTTAACAGGATAATGATGCTGCCCATGATCCTCTCACTTTAGCATTTTGAGCATTTCCCGCCCGAAAGCATGGAGGTCAAAAGGATGCCTTGAAGTCACGAGGTTTCCGTCAACGACCACCTCACTGTCCTCATAAAGGGCTCCGGCGGCTATCAGGTCATCCCTTATCCCGATCCAGCAGGTTGCCCTGCGCCCTTTTATTACCCCCGCCGAGATCAGCACCTGGGGCCCGTGGCAGATTGCGGCAACAGGCTTGTTTTCCCTGAAAAAGTATCTCGTGCTCTCAAGGGCGGCTTTATCAAGCCGGATTTTTTCCGGACCTTTGCCCCCGGACAGCACAAGGATGTCGTACCCTGAGGGAATAACTTCCTTAAAGGCAAGGTCCGCATCGATCTCATAGCCGTGCTTGCCCCGGATTATCCCCCTCTCCATCGAGACCACATGAACAATGATGCCTTCTTCTTTCAGGCGGCTATAAGGATAGAAAAGTTCCAGATCTTCAAAACCGTCGGCTCCGAATATAAGCGCTTTCAATAAAAATTCCCCCTGTTTAAGAATCTTCCCTGCGTGCAGGAACTTCCTCACTCCAGGATTTTCCCCCTGTACAGGAATGTCTCCTGTACAGGAATGTCTCGATAAAAGATAGGTTTCCCGTAAGATATACCTATCTTATCCGAAAAACGGTGGAGGTAAAAGACCGGCTCAGATCTTCCCCAGCGCCTGCTCAAGGTCCGCAATTATGTCTTCCGGCTCCTCAATCCCGACCGAGATCCGGACCAGTTCGTCAGTGATGCCCACCTGCCTCCTAATTTCACACGGGACGCAGGCATGGGTCATCGAAGCCGGGTGCTGGATCAGGGTATCGGTAGCCCCCAGGCTCACGGCAAGGGAACAGAGCCTGACGCTGTCCATTAACCTGCGGCCGGCTTCAAGCCCGCCCCTTACCCCGAAGGAGAGCATGCCGCTGTACCCGCTCATCTGCTTTTTTGCGATCAGGTGCTGCGGGTGGCTGGGAAGCCCGGGATACCTTACCCACTCGACCCCGGAGTGGGACTCAAGGAATTCGGCAACTTTCAGGGCATTTTCAGCGTGCTTTTCCATCCTGAGGTGCAGGGTCTTCAGGCCCCGGATGCAAAGCCACGCCTCATGGGGACCCATGATCCCCCCCATGTACCCGACAACAGGAGCAATGCAGCTCATGAAATCCTTGCTTCCGACAACGATCCCTCCCAACAGGTCGGCATGCCCCCCTATGTACTTGGTGCAGCTGCTCAGGGAGACGTCCGCCCCAAGCTCCGGGGGCTTCTGGAAATAAGGTGTTGAAAACATATTGTCAACAATGCAAAGGGCTCCGTGTTCCCTGGCCATGCAGGCGATTTCCCCGATATCGCAGACGGTCATGGTGGGGTTTGCTGGCGTTTCCAGAAAGACCATTTTCGTGTTTTCTTTGAAGGCCGCTCTTACTTTGCCCGGGTCAGAGGTATCAATAAAGCTCACTTCTATGCCCAGCCGCGGAAGGACCGTAAGGAAGAGGCTGTAGGTACAGCCGTACACCACATCCGTTGAGATCAGGTGGTCCCCCTGTTTCAGGTGAGCAAGGACAAGCGCCGTAATCGCAGCCATGCCTGAGGCGAAGGTCTGCCCGGCTTCCCCGCCCTCCAGGTCCGCGACCTTTTCGGCAAGTGCGGCATGGGTAGGCGTGTTGGGAGGAATCCTGGTATACACGTACCCTGCTTCTTCCCCTGCAAACCTTGCTGCCCCCTGTGCCGTATTCTCAAAAACAAAAGTTGATGTCTGGAATATCGGTGTCGTGTGCGCCCCGTAAACCGGGTCCGGCTTTTCTCCTGAATGTACGCATCTGGTCCCGAACTTCATTTCTCTTTCCATTTCCCAAAACCCCCATTGAAAAACGTCCTTAAGTCCCGTACAGGATATTTGTTCGTCAGGGGAATTAAGGGTTATGGAATTGCCGGGTGAGAAACGGGGAAAAGGCCATTTCCCATGGAGCAGGAATTAAGAAGCAAATAAAGAGGATGAGAAAAGGTTACAGAGACAGGTTTTAACTGAAGGATTCAAAACCTGTAGTTGAATTAAACTGTGAGTATTAATTGGACATGTAATGCATATAAATATATATCGTTAAGCGCTTCCATATGAACAATTTCAAAACGTAAGAAGGAAGGGTCCGCGTGATTAAATCGATACTTGATAATGACCTTTACAAGTTCACAATGCAAATGGCAGTACTGGAACTCTTCCCCGGGGCGGAGGCAGAGTACCGCTTTATCAACCGGGGAACGCAGCGTTTTACCGAAGGCTTTGTCGAAGAACTCAGGAGAACCGTAGACGAAGATATCTCCGAACTCACGCTTACGGAGGAAGAATACCACTGGCTCGGAAAACACTGCCCTTACCTGAAGCCCATGTACCTCGAATACCTCAAGAACTTCCGCTTCAAGCCGGAAGAGGTTACAATCTGTCTTACGGAAGACAGGAACCTTGACATGCGGATCAAAGGTCCATGGCACAGTACCATCCTCTGGGAAATCGTACTCATGGCCGCAGTTTCCGAACTGTACTTCGGCACGATAGAAACAAGCTGGAACGGGAACAACGAATCGGAAATATCCGAATCCGTCCTTGCAGCCTATGGGGACAGGGTCCTTGAAATCGGGAAAGCCCTGGAAGAAAACAACTGTCTCTTTGCTGAATTCGGGACCCGCCGCCGGCGGAGTTTCGAAATTCATGACCAGGCCATGGAGAGCCTGACCGGGATAAAAACCCTTACAGGCACAAGCAACGTCTATTTCGCGAAAAAATACGGCATGAAAGCCATCGGGACCGTGGGACATGAATGGATCATGGGGACCTCGGCCCTTGTGGGGCTTCGTTATGCCAACCGTTTTTCCCTTGAAAACTGGGAAGAAGTCTTCAAAGGCGACCTTGGAATCGCCCTTACAGACACCTTTGGCTCGGATTCCTTTTTAAAGGACTTTGACCTCAAATTCTCAAAACTCTACGACGGGGTCCGGCACGACAGCGGAGACCCCATAACCTTCGTGGACAGGGTTATTGCCCACTACAAAAAACTGGGCATCGACCCTATGAAAAAAGTGGTGGTCTTTAGCGACGCCCTCAACGCCGAAACCGCAATCAATATCAGGAAATACTGTGAAGGCAAAATAAATTGCAGTTTCGGGATAGGGACAAACCTGACCAACAACTCCGATTTCTTCCGGAAAAGCCCGCCTCTGAACATGGTAATCAAACTGCACGGCATCAACGGCATCCCGGTCGTGAAACTCAGCGACTCCCCGGAAAAAGAAACCGGAGAACGAGACGCCCTGAGGGTAGCAAACTATATTTTCGGGAGAAAAGGGCTGGACGAGTAAAAACCTGTGGGAAGGGCAACCTAAAACCCCTCCGGGGCTGTGAAAAAAGAAATGCAATCTTCAAATACTGTTTTTTCATATCTCTTTATTATTATTTTTTGTGAGGGCCGCCAGACAAGCTGGCGGAGGCTTTCGATCTTTATCAGGAAAAAACGGTTCTTGGGGTCAAATGAAAAATTTCCCTGACCATGTGAGCATTCCTCAAGCTTATGAAAACAAAGAATATGCAGTTTTTGGGAATTTTGAAAAAATCTATCGAGTAGCGAAGAAGCACCAACTTTTTTTCAAAAAGGAAAACCGGAATAACCGACTTAATTCTCAAGAATACCTGATTCTCAAGGATTACCTGAATTCAATCTTCAAAAAAGAAAACCGGAAAAACCGGTCTGGTTGTCAAGAAAGACCCGATTCTCAAGAAATACCTGTGAATTTAACTTCACGCTTCTTCTGATAAGAGATCCGAATTACTCGGACACTTTTTAGAAAGTTGCCATTTCTCTGTGCCCGAATTCCACACTGTAATCCAGGTAATAGACAATATCAGGAACAATCTTTATGAGTATCGTGTCAGGGTCAGGGGGCATATCCGCAATGATAGGAAACTTTCCTACCATTATTTCCCCTACCCTCCGCATTTCCTCTTCACCTTCCACTATCGAAGCCCAGCCTTCCACCTGGAGCGCCTGCATGGCAAACCAGTCCGGGTCGTCTTCATCAACGGTAAAAGCCACAGCCTGGTTATGCATGATGTTCCGGACTTTCCGGGTGCTTCGGTTTGTTGCCAGGTATACGGTCGTATCTTCGGATACGTAGGCCATGGTGTGGGCCATTGGCCTGCCTTCCGGGCTCACGGTCGCAAGGTTCAGGTAGAAATGAGTTGCAAGGTATTCACTAATCTTCTGCTTGAGCTCTTCTTTCATTGTTCCCCCAACTGTATATTCCATTAAATCAATTAGTTGAATTCAAAAATTACATTCATCAATCCCATTCATTAAAATCTCTTATAAAACCTCTTCAACTGAATTTCTTCAGCAAAGGTTTCCGGACCACAGATGTTTCCCACACAAATGTTCCCATATAGTGTAGATAAATCAAATTTATAAATTTTACCTATAAAAAATTCACATTCATTATTTGTCACCGCTTTTTGGGCTTTCGCACACCCCATAGAAATATGTGGCGTATATTATAATTTCTTATAGATATATATACCTCAAAATCATTGTCTTGAAATAGGGGGAGATTATCGATGAACGCCGAAGCGCAAAAGGCATCTTTAAACCGGAAAATCCGCATTTTCATATCAGTGCTTGTAATGATGTCGATAGCAGCATATCCTGCAGGAAGCGCAGTATCGGAAAGCCCGGACCAGGGAAACGGCCAGGAGCAGGAAACTGCCCTGGATGTGGAGGTCATGGTGAATCCGGACAGGAATGTCAACTGCCTGAAGACAATGGAATTGGGGGAATTAAAGGTCGCAGTCCTGGGATCAGACGAACTTGATGTTACGCAGATACAGACTGAATCGGTTGCTCTGGGCTGTGAAAAGGCAGAGGAATCCGTCAAGCCGCTTGCTTTTGAATACGAGGATATTTCCGCTGACGGGTACACTGATCTGGTAATGGTGTTTGACAGTCACGAAATGATCGTAAAATTTGACCTGAAAAACTGCTTCTGCAAAGAAGCGCCTCTGAAAGTTACGGCCAGTCTGGATGAAAGTGCCGGAACAAAAGCAATCGTGGGAAGCGGTACGACCCTTATACTTCCGAGTTTCAGGTGAAAGCCGCCTGAGATAAGATAAGCTGACACAGGCTGAAAACCTCAAATAAGCTACATACCCGAACAAGAACAGAAAAAATAGCGGGAAAAAGAGCCGGAGGTTTATTCAAGTATTCAGAATGAAAAAGAATAATTTATTTCGAGAATCTTTAAAGCCCTTTAGTCCCCGTTTCGCTTTTTTACACACTCTTTTAATTTTTCTTCAAGCCTTATTCGGGAGATAAAGACTCCGAACTGGGTAGCAATTGTCTCGATGACGGTGCGTACGCTGTCGGAGAGTTCATATTCCAGCTGGGAAGCGAGGTGAAAGGCAGCAATAACCTTTTTTCCGTGCTTAACAGGAATGATTGCCGTTGCCCTCAGGTTTTCCCTTCTGAGTGCGTCGTCCCTGGATGTGAGAAGAAGGTCTATATGCTGTTTGTAAACGGGCTGCCCTATCATCACAAGCTTGGCGTTGGGAGAACTGGCACTGTAGTGGGAACCATGCTCGATAAAGGTTGGAGAAAACCCGCGGTAAATTTCAAGGGACATGTCGCCTGTCTCTTCATCGATCAGGTATATGCCGCCCGAATCGATTTCATCGATCTGGAGACAGGAATCCAGAAGTAATTCCAGGGTTTCATGAAGGTCTTCCGAGGTGCTGAGGGCTATCCCGAGGTCCCGCTGGATGTAAAGCAGTTTTTCCTTCCGTTTGCGTTCGGTTATGTCCAGGACTATACCTTTCAGGTACTTTACAACCCCATTCTCATCGGCTTCGATAAAGGTCCTCTCTTCAACCCAGCGCACTTCCCCGGACTTTGTAAGGATCCTGTATTCATGGGTAAAGTCCACGTATTCTTCCTCAATCCTCCTGGAAAGTTCCCTTTCGACCCTTTCCAGATCATCCGGGTGCACGATGTTCCCGTACATGAGTTTCCCTGAGGTAAACTCTTCGATTGTGTACCCGAACTGCTTGATGTTTTCGGATACGAATTCGGCGGGCCAGTACTTTTCGGGTCTCCAGAGGAAAACAGTCACAGGCACCTTATTTATAACCGAAATGAGCTCCTTTGCCATTTCCAGGGCACTGCAAAGCGCCTGCTCATTCATATAATTGCAGGCCTTTAACCTTTTGTGATTTCCATTTTTACTTGAATTCGAAGCCATTTTAGCCATTTTGCTCTCCACTTTTGCACGGGGTTTTAGCAGGAAATATGAGAAAATTTCACCTATTTAGATTTTTTGCTCCAATTGGAAAAGATTGCTTGATAGGTTAAATAGCTTTTGATATTATTTTTCCACATTTTCATAATGAAGCTCCTCAAAAACTGAAATAAGAAGATAATGCCCCCTGTCAAGGAAAAGAAAAATAGAGGGAAAAATATATAAAGGCAAGACTGTACTTAATATTTAAGAAATTTAAAGAGAAAAAACAGCTTAAAGAACGGGCCGGATGCTAAGCTTCTTTACGAATTCATTTATATCTTCACTCTGCCAGCCGTCTATTAACTCCTGTATTGCCGCTTCCCTCACAAACTCGTCTTTTTCCCTGAGAGCCACCTTCTTGACCAGCGGAAGAGTCTCTGGATCTTCATTCCAGCCGTTTGCCAGCTCCTGGACTGCTGCGATCCTTACAAAATTGTCATTGTCATTGAGTAGCCTGTCCCGGATCATCTTCAGGGTTTCCGGCCTTTCAGGCCAGTTTCTTGCAAGTTCTTCGACGGCACATTTCCTGACAGAATAATGGCTGTCTTTCACAGCCTTTTCCAGTATAAGGTCAAAAACTCCCGGTTCCCCGGACCATAAAGAAGCAAGCATGTGGAGAGCGATTCCCCGAACCATATTATCTTCATCACTCAGGCACCTTTCCCTGAGGAGTTCCAGTGTTTCGGGTTTGTCCGGCCAGCCTTCTGCAAGTTCCTTTATGGCAGCTCCCCTGACCGAATAATGTTCATCTGCTACTGCCCCTTCCCTTATAAGGCGAAGAGTGTCGTCCTCATCACGCCAGCCTCCCGCAAGTTCCTGGACAGCCGCACTCCGGACCGAATAATGTTCATCAAAAAGCGCCTTTTCCCTGAGGAGCAGAAAAGCCTCAGGAGTTTCTTTCCAGTACTTTCCCAGGCTCTGGACTACGACGGTCCTGACAAAAGAATCCTTCTCCTTCAACACCAATTCCTTTACAAAGCCAAAGGTGCAGCAGCTACTCCCCCAGTGCCTGCAAAGCTCCTGGATGGCTGCACCCCGGACAAATTTGTCTTCCGCGTTTGCCGCCCAGTCCCGGAGAAGGTCAGGGATTCCTAGCCTGTCCCCCCAGTGAGTTGCAAGTTCCCTTACAGCGGCCCTCCGGACCTCATAGTTAACATCTTCGATAGCCCTCTCCCGGACCAGCGCCAGGATACCCGGCTTTTCGTTCCAGAGCCTTGTCAGTTCCCGAAAAGAGATTTTTCTAACCGTATAGTTGCTGTCCTTAATCGCTCTCTCTCTGACTATCTCGAAGACTTCGGCGTCGTTCCTGTATTTGTCCGCAAGCTTGAGGACCGCTTCACGCCTTACAGTGTAATCTTTATCCTTTACTGCCTTTTCCTTTAGTGACTTTACGTTTTCTAAATGACAGTTTACACCCTCGTCAGGACCTTCAGGGGGGAGAGACACAACGTTTCCGGGCATTTCTTTCCACCTGTATAATATATTGACATTATATATTTAACAATAGTTAAAAAACATTCAGTAAATAAGCCTTTCTATGTGAAATCCGCAACTTCATAAAAAAACCGACTTCAAGTTTGAAAGGAAGTTTTTATGCCAGCCGGCCTCCGGAAAGATCTGGAAAAAATAACTATCAGTCAACAAAATGTAAGAAAAACACCTTCTCCGAAGATAACCCCCTTCCAAAAAACTTAAATTCCGGGGAACATTTGTTTCTATTTTGCTTTTCCTTTTTAGAACATTCCATTTTTCCCTTCTTTTACCCTGTTAACGGGGATACAAATTTATAAAGCCCAAAAAGAACTATTTTAAGAGGTCAATTTGATATATTAACAGATATATCTCATTTAATAGCCCGGCCTTTGGTAAGTTAAAGCCTGCAGCAGGCGAAAAGGTGTATAATAGGCAAGGGCACACGGGAACGAAAGTAAAAATCAGAACGCAAAAAACAATGTAAAAAACAATGAAAAAGGGGGATTGGTCCGGCATGGACGACATAGAGGGAGTACTTAGGGGACAGAATATTGCTTATTTTTCCATGGAAATCGGACTTTTGAACGAAATCCCGACCTATGCTGGGGGCCTGGGCATCCTTGCCGGGGATACGATCCGTTCGGCTGCAGACCTGAAAGTCCCCCTTGTAGCCGTAACCCTGGTATGCAACAAAGGCTACTTCAAACAGGTGCTTGAAGACTCGGGCAGTCAGCAAGAACAAAAAGAAGAATGGGTCCCTTCCCATTTCATGACCCTGCTTCCCCCGGAAGTAAGCGTGAACATCCGGGGAAAAGAGGTAAAGGTCAGGGCCTGGCTCTACAATTGTAAGAGCCTGACAGGCGGTTGTGTCCCTATCCTTTTTCTGGACACGAACGTCGAAGGGAACTCTGACGAAGAGAAAGGTATAACCGATTACCTTTACGGAGGCGACCAGCGCTACCGGCTCAAACAGGAAATGGTGCTCGGGATAGGAGGGGTCAGGATGCTCAAAGCCCTCAACTTTAAAATCCGGAAGTACCACATGAACGAAGGCCATTCAAGCCTTCTTGCCCTGGAACTCCTCAAAAGTAACGGGCTGAAAGTTACGGACGTAAAGGAAAGCTGCATCTTTACCACCCACACCCCTGTAGAAGCAGGACACGATAAGTTTGACTACGGACTTGTAGAAGAGCTGATAACCGACAGGAAAGACCTCGAAGTCCTCAGGAAATTCGGAGGCGAGGACAGGCTGAACATGAGCCTCCTTGCCCTGAACCTCTCCAACTACGTGAACGGCGTCACGAAACGGCACAGCCTTATTTCACAGGAACTCTTCCCCGGCTACAAGATCCAGTCAATCACAAACGGAGTCCATTCCTACACCTGGACTTCCCCCTTTTTCCGGGAACTCTACGACCGCTACCTCCCGGGCTGGGCAAACGAGCCCGAACTCCTGGTCAGGGTAGGAGGAATTCCGGACGACGCGATCTGGGCTGCACACAGGAGTGCAAAAAGAGCCCTGATCGATGAGGTAAACAGGGAAACAGGAGCCGGTATGGACTACGAGACCCTTACCATAGGCTTTGCCCGGCGCATGACCGAATACAAGCGTCCGACTCTCATTTTCTCTGACATTGAGCGGCTCAGGAAAGTGAACAATGCAGGCAAACTGCAGCTGATTTTCGCAGGCCAGGCCCATCCTAAAGACGAAGCCGGAAAAGGACTGATCCGGGAAATCTTCAGGTATATCGAGGAACTGAAAGGTGAAATGAAGATTGTCTTCCTGGAAAACTACGACATGGAAATGGCAGCAAAATTGGTCTCGGGTGTCGACCTCTGGCTGAACACCCCACAGCGCCCCTACGAAGCCTCGGGCACCAGCGGCATGAAAGCCGCCCATAACGGAGTCGTAAACTTCAGCGTGCTCGACGGCTGGTGGATAGAAGGCTGGATAGAAGGCGTGACCGGCTGGGCCATAGGCCCGGAACCCGATAAAGAATACTCCGAAGAAGACTGCAGGCTCTGCGAACTCAACGACCTCTATAACAAACTCTACTACGTCATCGTCCCCATGTACTACGACAGGAAGGACGAGTGGTTCAAGCTCATCAACAATTCCATAGGCATGATAGCCTACTACTTCAACAGTCACAGGATGATGAGGCGTTATGTGACAAACGCCTACCTGTGAAACCGGGAAAAACTCCCACCCCACATTTTAGCTTTTCTGCCCTCGAATTTTAGCTATCCTTCCCTTGAATTTTAGCTATCCTGCCTTATTTTTCGAATATTATCGCGGGCTTTTCCCGCGTTTTCCGGCTCCCCGGTGCTTTCCCACAAATCCGCGGAAATTTTAAACGCATTTTCCGCCCCCCGGCCATTCCCAAGGTCCAGAAAAACACAGCCTTTTTCATACCAGGCTGCGGCGTAACCGGGTTTCAACCTGGTTGCCTTTTCAAAAGCATGAAGGGCTTCTTTCCCAGACCCCATTTTAAACAGGACTTTACCTCTCAGGTACCAGGCTTCGGCGTTGTCAGGTGTTCTTTTGAGAGCGTTTTCAAAAGCTTCCCGGGCTTTTTCCTACTCCCCTAGCTTCAAATTGAGCTTTCCTTTTTCAAACAAGGCTGCGGCGTTTTCGGGATTTGCTTCCAGGGCCCGTTCGTATGTTTCAAGGGCTTTTCTGGAGCGGCGGACCTGCACAAGCATGGCGTCTTTCCCGTCCCAGGCATTTTTCTGGACCGGGTTCAGGTTTAGGGACTTTTCGAACGCTTCGAGTGCTTCCTGAAAACGTTCAAGTTTTACGAGTACTGCTCCCTTATTTGCCCAGGTTGCGGCGTGATCCGGGTTGAGTTTCAGGGCTGTCTCAAAAGCTGTCAGGGCGTCTTCATAGCGTTTGAGCTTTAGCAGGGCAACCCCTTTATAAAACAAGGTCGCGAAATGTCCCGGTTTTTCGGCAAGCACCTTTTCGAACGCTCCGAGAGCCATTTTTAGCCGGCCCTGTTTATAAAGAGCCAGACCTTCTTCATACAGGGCTTCGGGACTTTTACAGCCCCCTGCTCCGGCTTCCCCGGTATCCCTTTGACCGCCGCCTTCCGCAAGGTATTTGAATCCAGAATCCTCCTCGTCCTTCCCGAAGGCTGGCCGGACATCGGTGTAGACAAACTCCGGTTTTGGCACGAAAGCCTTGCAGATGCCGCCAGGTTCCGGACTACTGCTCGTAACGACACAGTACCCGTCCACGTATTTCGAACAGGTCCCGCAGCAGTAGACACGCCTTTCCAGCCGATAGCGGATCTGGTCAAGTTCGGTGGTCACAAGGCCCTGGTTCAGCCGGGTCTTGAAGGTCTCGTAGGGGATATCCTTGATTTTGATGTAAACGGTTGCAGGAGCCGGAGGGTCCCATATAGGGAGGTTTTCGTTTCCACTTTTGTTTTTGTGTTTCATGGTTTGATGGGAAGTTTTTAGGCAATTCATCTAATAAAGATAATCCTGAGCCAGGAAGAAACTCAAGACAGGGAGGAACTCAAGACAGAGAAAACTCAAGCCCTACGTGTACCCTTCGGGTAAGCTTTCAGGTCCCACAGGACAGGCCCGTCCCATTCTCCAAAACTTCCGGGGTTTTCAGGTACTTTTTCCAGTTCATCTGCAACAAAACCGAGCCCAAGGGATTCAAGTTTTTCCCGGGTGGGAACCCCGGTTTCGGGCTTGCAGCCCCTTAGAGTATGGTATTTGTCGAGCATTACCTCGTGTTTTGCAAGTTCCAGGTCGCCGGCCTGAGTGCCGGCAAGTCCGGGTTTCAAGGGCAATCGGGCGTGTTCCTTTCGGATTCCCTGCCTGACGTTAAAAGCCATCTCCAGGAGATATACCCTGTCAGCTGCATTTTTCAGGATTTCTTCGGAAAATTCCATGCCAGTGGCCGCCCCAAGCAGCCTTGCCACGCCTTCGAGCAGGGGGTACCTGGAAACCAGGGGCACAGCGCTTGCCCAGTTGTTTACGGCTCCCTTGCAGCGTCCGATCATGTCCGTAAGGGTTGTCACCTGCTCCGAGAGGATAAGGGTTTTGACCTCGTCTTCCACCGGGATATGCCCGTTCTCAACCAGTTCCGGCCAGAGGGACATGTCGTTTTCCCCATAAGCCCAGGAGCGGCCCCGCAGGTGGTCGGCGCCCCGGGTGGATGTTGCATGGGAAAGCCCGAAGACGCCTGCCGGGTAAGGGCCGCGGCTGAGGCCTTTTACGTGATAACAGTAATCCATCGCCCCGTTCCCGAGGATTTTTGCCATACTGTACATGCCTTCCGCAACAAGGTTCCCGAACCCCTGCCTGAGAGCCGTCCTGTGGACAAGCTCGATCTGGGTTTCGGCGTCCTCCCAGTCAAGGGTCAATCCGCCCGTGTCCCGCTCCGTAAGAATCCCGCGCATGTAGAGCTCCTTTGCCATGGCAATCGCATTTCCCAGGGCTATGACACAGATCCCGTACTTATCAGCCAGGTTCTCCTGGACCATGATGGGCACAGGCTCGGTAATCCCGCAGTTGGTCCCCAGGCAAAAGATGCATTCGTATTCCAGGGCTTTTCCAGCCTCGCCTTCGTACTCCCCTTCCGGGATCCTGAAGGAATTCTTGCAGGGGACCACACAGCTCCGGCAGGCTGACCTTCCGGTCTCGAACTGTTTCCAGGCTTCCGGTTTCAGGGCTTCCGGGACATCGGCTTCCGACAAATACTTTTCATAGTTCCTGAAACCCGGAGCCCAGTGAAGCATTCCGATATGGGACCCGTAGACAGCTACAACCTCCTTCTGGAAAGGGTCGTTTAAGAAAAAGTCCCGGTCCTCCCTGGCAAGTTCCCTGAACTCGTCCGGGTCGGCAAGGGAAACACTTTTTGTCCCCCTGACTGCAATGGCTTTTAAGCGCTTGGAACCCAGAACCGCCCCGCTTCCCCGGGCAGCAGAGTTGTATTTGTCAAACATGACGGTTGCAAAACGTACCAGGTTTTCCCCTCCCTGCCCGATTGCTGCAACGCTGATATCTTTCCCGTGCCTTTCGTAAAGTATATCGGCAGTCTCCCAGGTGCTCAGCCCCATAAGGTCCGAAGCGTCCCTCAATTCAACATTCCCGTCCTCAATCCAGAGGTAAAGAGGCTTTTGCGCCTTCCCGCAAATGATTATCTGGTCATACCCCGCCTTCTTCAGGAAATGGGCAAAACTCCCGCCTGCGTTCCCGTCTCCGAGAATCCCGCTGTAGGGCGAAAGCGTGCTGACCTCCACCCGGCTGCAGGAAGTCAGGCCGCTGGCAGTAAAAGGTCCCGTTGCCAGGCAGACGACGTTCTCAGGTCCCAGAGGGTCAATCCCGGGTTTGATTTCTTTGAAAAGGGTCCTTGAGTTGAAGCCTCTTCCCCCGATATATTCCCTGCAGACAACAGGGTCCAGCTCTTCCGTGCTCACTTTTTGCTTGCTTAAGTCCACTCTGAGGACGTTTCCCATCCAGCCGTACACAGCTTATTACCTGCCCCTTGAGGTTCATTTTTGAATGCTTAACATGAAATATTTTAAAGTAGTAAAATTTAAAATAATATATTTTTGGTATCTATATGTATTATTTTAGAATCCTTTACCATGAAAGTTAATAAGAAACATAGTTTCTGAACAATTTTCCGGATTTGATTGTGATAGAAAAGCGGTCCTTGAACATCGGAACCGACTTTGATGCGAAAGCTGCATTGAGTCAGAGGCCACTTCAAAAGATTATTTAAAAGATAAAAAACTTATTAAGTGTGAAGCCGAAGGACAGTTGACAGTATGGATGAAGTAGAAATGGAACTCTTTTTAAAATCCCGGTATCCCGAACTTCCTGAGGGAGAAAAACTGCCATTCTCCGACAATAGCCTTGCACAAAGCCTGAAAAGGGAAGAAAATTACCGGTTTTTTGCTGAAAAAACCGGTAGAATGTTCTTTGATGCCGATATTGAAAAAATGGAGATTGGGTGGGCAGGAGCAATAAAGGACCTTACAGGGTGCGACGCGGAAGAATTCAAGCAAATCGACCTGGACGCCTTCAAAGAGCTTTTGCATCCCGAAGATAGAGAACGGGTCAGTCGGATTATAGATTCTGCCCTTGAAACAGGGGAGGTAATCGATGAAGAATACAGGTTGCGCAGGAAAAACGGGAGCTATGTTCATCTGGAAACAAATGTGATTTTTCTAAAAGACGAAGGGGAACGCCCTTACAGGGCGCTTGGAGTATTTAAGGATATAACGGAAAAAGTACTTTCCAGGCAAAAACTGGAGAGGATCGAAGAAAAGTTCCTCTACGTCGCCAAACAGACAGGGCAATTGATCTTTGACATTGATACGAAGACAGATAAAATTGAATGGGCAGGAGCAATCGAGGAAATTACCGGCTTCGCCCCCGGAGAATTAAGCAAAGTCGACCTGCCTGCCCTCAGAAACCTTATCCATCCCGAAGAAATAAATAAAGTATGGAGCGCCCTGGAACATTCCCTGAAAACCGGGAATAAATTCTATCAGGAATTCTGGGCCAGGAAAAAAAATGGCAGCTATATTTACGTGGAAATCAGTTCGATTTTCCTGAAAGACGAAGAAGGAAAAGTATACCGGGCTCTCGGCGTGATGAAAGACGTTACGGAAAAGAAGCAAAGCCGGGAAAAACTGGAAAAAAGTGAAGAACGCCTCCGCACGTATATGCAAAACTTTAAGGGGATCGGTTTCCAGCTTGACCGGAACTTTATTCCTGTGATGATGCAAGGAGCTGTGAAGGAAATTCTCGGCTACTCCCCGGAAGAAATTCTTTGCGGAAAAATCAAGTGTCTTGACCTCGTTGATCCTGAAGACAGGAGTCAATTCCTTGCGAACCAGAAAGAACTGATAGAGTACCCCAAAAAAGTAATAGAGCATGAATACAGGATCCTGCGCAGGGACGGAACGAAGAAGTGGGTCCATGAAGTAATCCAGAATATTCGTGACTCTGAGGGAGAAACCTGGCTGTTCCAGGGGTCTATTCATGACATCACCGATAAAAAGCTCGCAGAGGAAACCGTAAAACGAGCCGAAGAAACCCGTAAAAAAGAAATCCACCACCGCATCAAAAACAACCTGCAGGTTATCTCCTCCCTTCTCGACCTTGAGGCCGAAAAATTCACCAGCCTGGAGGTTGTCGAAGCCTTCCGCGAAAGCCAGAACCGGGTCATTTCCATGTCCATGATTCACGAGGAACTTTACAGGTCCGGAGACCTGGAAACCCCTGATTTCACGGGATACATTCAGAAACTTGCGGCAGAACTCTTCCGCTCCTATAAACTGGAACGCGCCGAAATCAGCCTTCAAATGGATTTAGAGGAAGGTGTTTACCTGTATATGGACACCGCAATCCCGCTGGGAATCATCATTAACGAACTCATATCCAATTCCCTTAAACACGCATTTCCCGATGGAAGAAAAGGGGAAATCCGGATCAAACTCTACAAAACGGAAAATCCTGAAGAAAATCCCGGAACCTGCATAAATTCCCGGTTCATGCTTCTCATTTCGGACAACGGAGCAGGTCTTCCGGAAAACATCGATTTCGAGAACCCTGAGACCCTCGGGCTCCAGCTTGTAAACACCCTTGTGAAACAAATCGAAGGGGAAATTGGGGTTGAGATGAATGCGGGAACAGAATTCAGGATCGTGTTCGGAAAAAATGATAAGTAAACAGGATTCAGGGTTGATTAAGGGTTGATTA
>DUKH01000103.1:15993-16627 GCA_013329415.1 Methanosarcinaceae archaeon
GGTTGATTAAGGGTTGATTAAGAGTCATCTCCTGCTTTTGATTTTAGTGGTTTGAAGCAAAGTTTTCGATAAGCTGCCTGGAAGTCATTCCCGGTTTTGCAATTAATCGATTAGTGTATGGCAAAGTAAGTTACTCGCCGGTACACTAATTCCCGGTAACAGACATCAGATACCTGAGAATATACATCAGATGCCCGAGAACCGGGAGGACATTAACCTGCCCGGTCACGCATCAACGGGGTACATCGAACTGTTTTCCACATAAACCTCGTAGTTAAAGTTCAACCACTCGCTTTTGTCACTTTCCTGTCCCTCCGAGCCAACAGCCCAGACACGCCACCTGCCCTGTTCGGCCTCGGGGAATTCAAAGGTGTAAGTGGTTTCATTTATGCCGGAGACTATCCAGGGATCGCCGGATTCCGAAAGCCATGTACCGGTTTCGTTGGAGTAGGTATCGATTTCCACCGTATAACTTGCTGCATCCGGAACAGCCTCCCACTCAAGTGTTGTCAGGCGAGGGGAATGATTGAATACCGTTCCATCAGCAGGGTAAAGTTGTTTTGGAATAGAGATCGGCTGAGTTGGGTCAGATGAAGTGGAGTTAGATGACGAGGAATCCGAGGATGTGGAATCC
>DUKH01000103.1:17012-20446 GCA_013329415.1 Methanosarcinaceae archaeon
AATCCGATGAAGTGGAATCCGAGGATGCGGAATCCGAGGATGCGGAATCCGATGAAGAGTCAGAGGAAGTTGAGCCCGACGATGAGGAGCCTTCCACAAACACGACTTTGGTAGCTTCGACACTTCCTGCTTCGTTTGTGGCTATCAGGGTGTAATCGGTGGTTTCATTGGGAAACACATGCTGGCTGCCATTTAAACCTACAGTTCCGATGTCGGGTTCTATGGTAACTTTTTCAGCACTGGAAACTTGCCAGACTAGATTGGAACTATTTCCTGGATCGATAACGTCCGAATCGGCATTGAAAGAGTCGATGGAAGGCAACTTATTTTCAACTGAAATAAGACAGGAAGCTATCCCTTCCTGGCTACCGCTCGAAGCTTTAAGCTGGTAAGTGGTGGTTTCAGCAGGGGACACGGAAACTGTCCCGACGGGATCTACGCTTCCGATATCGGGTTCTATAGTAACGTTCTTAGCTCCGGAGACATCCCATTTTAAAACGGGACTATTTCCTTCCCCGACAGGGTCCGTTCCCGCATCAAAGGAATTGATAACCAGAGACTCCTCTTCAACCGTAACCGTGCAAAAGTCTACTTTTTCCTCGTCATCATTCGAAGCTGTAAGCTTATAGGTAGTGGTTTCTGTAGGAGATACCTCAAATGTCCCCTCCGGGTTTTCAATTCCGATGCCAGGCTCTATAGTTATATCCGTAGCCCCGGAAACCCCCCAGCTTAAAGTGGAATTTCCTCCAACTTCAATAAGTTCCGGGCTTGAATCAAAAGAATCGATTTCAATAGGTGCGGGGGAAATCAAGGTATTAAAAGCAATAATTATACCCAGAATAGAACCAGTCAATTTTATAATCTCAGGCAATGAATTCCAGGAATTCTTCAGTTTATCCCATAATTCTCTTTCACGGTCTATTCCACTCATAAACAGACTTCCATGTAGTCCACAAAGATCAACAGGTAATAATTCTTTACCGTAACTCGGAAAAAATCAGGCCCATCTTCAGGAAAAAGTTCATTTTCAGTTATATTATTACCCTCAGTTACTACGCCTGGACCCCAAATACCCGGATTCCACAATAATGTTCGAAGTCCATGATATATGCAGGCTCCACACTTAGTATGAATTTTTGAATATTATATGAAATATATTCCATAGTTCGATATTATTGTATATATTAATTTTGGTACATAATTTCAAAATTTACAAAAACAGTTCCAGGAAGACCGAAAACAATAACACATCATTTTAAAGAAATCAGCAGTCAGTAAACATTTCCCATAGCCTACAAAAACCCGAAGCTCTGAACCTCAAGCAGGTCCGGGCCAGGGAGCTGTTTTTGAAAGCCCCTGAAAAGTTTGCGAGCTCCGGGTAAACGGTACCTGTCAGATTTAACTCTAAATTATTGAAATCCGGAATGTGATGACGCCAGTGATGGAAATCCTGAATATAGTGAGACTGACAATGGAAATTTCCATGTGGAAGGCGCCGGGATTAACTTAAAAGACGAATCAGGCTCCACTTACCGGATATCTGGAGCAATAAAAGACATAAAGGAAATAAGCTTGCCCGGCAATTTTCTGCTTTGCATAAAAATTGAACCTGAAACGGAATGTCCTTCTGTCTTCTCTTCTTTTTTGATACATATGGCATCGGAGAAGCCAGAGTTCAGGAGCTTATATCTATAGTCGTTAACTTAAAGATTCACATCCAATTTCTTGAAATAAGCTAAAAACGTGAACTAACGAGTTTATTGAATTCGAGTTTACTGAATGAACCGTCCAGTTATGAGCGTATCATTTGAAACAGGGGGATTAAACCTGTCAGAAAATTTACACGTTTTAATCGAAAAAGCCTCAAACCTGGGCCTTAGAGCCTGCCTTCTGGAATCAGGAGATATCGCTGTGGAGAACCGGATTGCCCTCAAGTGCGCCCACGGCTGCCGGAACTACGGGAAGAGGTTGAGCTGTCCGCCAAACATCCTTTCCATTGACGAATTCAGGAAGGTCCTGCAGGAATACAGAAGCGCCCTCCTCCTTGTGGAAGAGCACGATATGTCAGGTGCGGAGGATCTCCTCGAAGCCTGGGGGAAAATCCAGAAAGATTCTTTCCATAAGATGTTTGAGCTGGAACAGGACGCTTTCAGGAAAGGCTTCATTTACGCCCACCTGCTCCGACCAGGCCCCTGCACCGAATGCGAGAAATGCAGCCCGGAAGGGTGCGCAAAGCCCGAACTCAGGCGTTTTGCCCCGGAAGCCGTGGGGATCAACCTGCAGAAAATCATGGAAAAAGCAGGTATCGAGCTTGAGTTCTGCAACCCTGAAAAAACCGTATGCGTGGGGATTCTTCTGGTTGAGTGAAAAGTAAAAAGGAAAGCCCGGCAGAAAAAGCTGAAAGTTGAAAGCTGAAAGCTGAAACCAAAATTCAGCCGGAAAACGGATTAAAGCCGAAAAACTGAAAATGGAAAGCGGAAAGTGAAAAACAGCCGAAAAGAGGTTCTTACATGCCCGTACTGAGTATTATCGCCTGCAGGATGTTTGAGGATGAGCTTGCCCATGTCCTTTCCCGTGATACGGAACTGGAGCAGTTGATTGTGGTGGAAGGCAGGGATAGTTTCGGGCTGCTCCGGAAACTCAAGTCCAAAAACTGCCTGCATAGAACAGCGCCTCTGGACAGGGTCCCCTTTCTCCTGGGAAACAGGCACGGCTTTGGCTCTGGCTCCGGCTCAGGTTCCGGCTCCGGCTTCAAGACAATTGCAAAACCCCTGCTCAAGCTTCCTTTTTTCAGGGAAGTTCACGAGAACATGAAGCTCAAAGCGGCTCAAAAGGTAACGGTAGTCGTAAACCCGCTCAGGCTGGGGCTTCATGACGATCTCGACCTCCTCAAGTCCGAAGTCTACGGAAAGATCAGGGAGATGGCAGCGTTCTCGGACGGAATCCTCATATTTTACTGCAGTTGCGGAGAAGCCTTTGAGAGCCTGGAAAAGGACTTTTCGGGCTTTAAGTGCCCCCTTTACTGCCTGAAAGACGGAAACGGGGAAGTCGTGGCAGACTGCATAAGCGCCGCTCTCGGGGGAAACGCCGCCTACGACGAAATCATGTACGCCTGCAGGGGAACTGGCGCCCTCTACTTCACGCCCATGTGGGCTTCGGCCTGGAAAGAGATGTCAGAAGAAAGGAGAAAATCCCGGAATCTCGACGACAATTACCTGAAGGACCCGAGGTACTCCCGGCTTGTAAAACTCGATACCGGCCTTTCATACGACCCCGATTTCCATAAAAATGTCCGGGAATTTGCCCGCACCTTCGACATGGAAATTGTAGAAATAAAGGGAAGTGCGGAACTTGCAGAAAAGTCCTACAGGGCTGCCAAAAAAGGTGTTATCCAGCGTACTCTGGAATGATTTTTCCGGAACTCGTTCCAGAAC
>DUKH01000137.1:0-3055 GCA_013329415.1 Methanosarcinaceae archaeon
TTTACGCTGCGACCTATAAATCAAAGATAGCCAGACATATAGGTCAAAAAAGAGGGAGATAAAGAGGACCTGAAAGGGAATTTCCTTAGAAAAGAGATTCGGGACCAAAAGGGCAGATCAAACCGCCAGAACCAGCAAGTTAAAAAGAGTAGGAATAAAAAGCAAGAAAACGGAAAACCAGCAAGTTAAAAGGGGTAGGAAATCAGATTAAAAAGAATAGAAAATCAAATCAAAGAATAGGAAAACAACTTAAAAGGAATAGAAAATCAGATCAAAGAATAGGAAAACAATTTAAAAGGAATAGAAATTGTAAAAAAATAGTTTCAGAATGCTGAATCAACATAATCAACAGGTCGCTTGAAAACAGCCCTTATTACACCATTCTCATCCATTTCGTCAGCGAACTTGATCAGTTCCCAGCCTTCAATTCCCAGATTATTAAGGTCCTCTTTTGTTTTCGACAGATCACTGTATCTAAGCGCTTTTATATCGTATTCCCAAACATTCATACACCAGCATCTCCAGTAAAGTTGGATAATATTAGTTCATATATTAACAGGGAATACATGCTATATGTAACTTTTTAAAAAATAGATTTGCGATGAAATCAAGTAAAATTGCGTATTGGAGATTTCCAAATATTTTTATGTGAATATTTTTACGCATTCACATATTTATTGTTCCTGCATTGATCCGGGGCAGTATTCCCATATGGAGACCGAATTTTTATGCAGGGACGGAAAATTCAAGCGCCAGGGACAAGCTTTGTACTTGCGACATATTGATAGGATTCTTTGGCAAAAATTTTGATGTCAACGTTGCAGGCATTCGTTTAAAGGTCAAAATGCTGTAATAGAAAGTACCCGCGTATATGGTTTCTATTACTAACAGGGTTAATTGTGCTTCGATTGTTTTGTGTGAAATCGGGGGCGTTTATCCGGATTCATATATACAATATATAAAATTTCAAAAATACTTTATACTACATTTAACAGATACATTTTCAGGATGCAATGCGGGGAGATGAAATTTAACATAACCCTTAAGCCATCTCTTATTAAGCTGGGGTTATTCCTGATCGGAACAGGCATACTCTATACGATCAGCCTTAATAACTACCTGTTCTTTCGCATTGTGGTAAACCAGTTTAACGTCATAATAGCTTACATGGTTTTCATAATAGTATGGAAATCAAAAGTTGTTTCGGAAAACCGATACCTTACATTCATCGGGACAGCACTTTTTTTCATAGCATGTCTTGGGTTTTTACGCGCATTTACATATGAAGGAATAAACGTTTTTCCCGGGTATGGGGCAAACCTTCCGGCACAGCTCTGGATAGCTATAAGGTACCTGGGAGGAGTCTCCTTTTTTGTAGCCCCGCTGCTTTTGACAGGCTTTGTAGAGGATGGAAACCGACATACAAAAACTAATGGAAATGAACAGTTTGCCTGGAAAGTGTTTCTCGTATATGCCGTAATTACAGCAGCTCTCCTGCTTTCGATCTTCCATTACAGGAACTTTCCGGACTGTTATGTGAAAGGGGTCGGGCTTACTCCTTTTAAAATCTTAAGCGAATATATTATCTCTTTCCTGCTGATCAGTTCGCTGGTTCTTCTGCATCAAAAAAGAGACAGGTTCGAAAAACATGTTTTCAGGATACTTACGGCAGCCATAACAGTATCTATCTTCGCGGAGCTGGCTCTTACCTACTACACATACACAGAAGAGATTTTCAACTTTATAGGGCACATTTTTAATGTCCTGTCTTTTTACCTGATCTACATAGCGATCGTGGAAACAGGCTTTGACGAACCCTTCAACCTTCTTTTCAGGGAACTTAAATTCAGAGAAGAAGCCCTGAGGAGAGAAACTACTTTCCTTAAGGACGACCAGGGCCGAATCTACAGGATGCTTGGAGTGGAGAAACCCACAGCTGCCAGTGAGCTTACAGTGGAAGACCTGCAGGCAAAAACCGAACAATACAGCTCATTAGTACAGAACCTCCAGGGACTTATCGGCTTTCAACTTAGCGAAAAAGGCAATCCGGTATTCATCGACGGGGCTGTGGAAGAGATCACGGCTTACAGCAAAAAGGACTTTATTTCCGGGAAATTGAAGTGGGCCGAAATAGTCTTACCCGAAGACCAGCCGCTAATTTTTGAAAACATGAAAATGGTGGAGTCTAACCCGGATTCTGCACTTGAGCTGGAATACAGAATACGAAGAAAAGACGGAGAAATAAGGTGGGTAAGGGAAATTATGCAGCGCATTCCCGGAGATTCCGGAAGCTCCGGAAAATTCCAGGGTTTTGTTCATGACATTACCAAACGTAGAATGGCTGAAGAAACCCTTACCAGGACAGAAGAAGCCCGAATAAAAGAGATCCACCATAGAATTAAAAATAATCTGCAGGTGATCTCATCACTACTCAGCCTCCAGGCGGAAAAGTTCAGCGATAAGGAAACCCTTGAAGCATTTAGGGAAAGCCAGAACCGTGTAGTTTCCATGGCCCTGATTCATGAAGAACTGTACCAGGGAAAGGATATGGAAACCCTTGATTTTGCAGTTTATCTCCGGAAGCTGACTTCGGAACTTCTAAGTTCTTATAGCATAGGAAATGGGGGCGTTAGCCTGAAACTGGACATTGAGCCGATTTATCTGGAAATGGATACTGCTGTCCCCCTGGGGATTATTGTAAACGAGCTCGTTTCGAATTCCCTGAAGCACGCCTTTCCTGAAGGAAAAGGAGGAGAAATCCGGATAAACCTGTCAAAATCGGAGAATTATGAAAATGAAAGGGAAGACGGTCTTTCCAAATCAGAAAAGGGCTGCAAAAGTGAAAATGACATGCAGTATACCCTGAGAGTAGTCGACAATGGGAGGGGCTTTCCTGAAAAAATCGATTTCAAGAATACGGATTCCCTCGGCCTCCAGCTTGTAAACATTCTCGTCGAACAGATAGATGGAAGTGTCGAACTCAAAAGGGACAACGGGACCGAATTCAAGATCAAGTTCAATAAGGAAGGAAATTAAAGGGAAGTAAAGGGAAGTA
>DUKH01000137.1:3364-10003 GCA_013329415.1 Methanosarcinaceae archaeon
AAGTAAAGGGAAGTAAAGGGAAATAAATTGAGCCAGAACTGTAATTTGCTCAAAAACTGTAATCTGCCTGATTAAGCTTTCAAGATCCCCGGATATTCCCCGACAATCGGGATGTGCTCCCCGCATTTCGGACAGGTCTTTTCAGGAGTTATGTTGTATTCCTGGACTTCCATAAAGCCCCTGTCAATCAGAAGGGTGCCGCATTCCGGACAATACGTATTCTCATGCGGGTGCCCGGCTACATTTCCCACGTAGACAAAACGCATCCCTTCTTCGACAGCAATAGAATACGCCCTATCAAGAGTTTCCACAGGCGTCCGGGGCAGGTCTTTCATCTTATATTGGGGATAAAAACAGTTGAAATGGAGAGGGGTATCTTTCCCCAGGTTTTTATAGATCCAGCGGGAGAGTTCCCGGACCTCATCGGGAGAATCGTTGTGTGTGGGGATGATAAGGTTAACAACCTCCACGTGGATGCCGAGTTTTTTTGCGAGAAGCGTTGTTTCGAGCACAGGAGCCAGTTTTGCACTGCAAACCTCCCGGTAGAACTCTTCGGTAAAAGCTTTGATGTCCACGCTAAAGGCATCCAGATAAGGTGCTATTTTTTCGAGGGCTTCGGGGGAAATGTAGCCGTTTGTCACGTAGCTTGTCCCGAGGCCCGCTTCCTTTGCCAGTTTCGCCCCGTCATAAGTGTACTCGTACCAGACCGTGGGTTCGTTGTAGGTAAAAGAAACTGACTTACACCCTGTCATTTTTGCCTGCTGGACAAGCTGGTAGGGGCTCAGGGTTACCAAATGAGCTTCTTCGAGGGTAGCCTGGGAAAGCCTCCAGTTCTGGCAGTGCCTGCACCTGAAATTGCAGCCTATGGTCCCTACAGAATACGCTAAAGACCCGGGGAAGTAGTGGTACAAAGGCTTTTGTTCGATATGCGCTACGCCCTCACTCGCAACAGAACCGTAAACGAGGGAAAACAGGCTGCCTTCACAGTTTTCCCGGACTCCGCAGATACCCCGTTTTCCGGGAGCGATTTTGCACCGGTGGGCGCAAAGGGAGCAGCGTACCTTATTGTCCCTGAGTTTTTCGTAAAACATTGCCTCGTGGATCATTGAAATAACCTGTACAGCTGATGGTTCTTCATGGATTTATAGCTAATTTCCGAAGAAATGTTAACAAATCATAAAAATCCTGAAAAAACATTCACAAAATAATAATTGTTAAAAAATTAGGATGAAGGAATCATAGCTTAGCCTTCACCTAAAAACCGATAATCAAATATCAAAATCAAATCAAAATCAAATCTCAATCAAATCTCAATCAAATCTCAATCAACTCATAATCCCGGCTGCCAAGCCCGATCTTTTCCCCGTATTCGAGCTGGTGGGTCCCGTCGATCCTGGTCCAGACTCCTTTAAACTTGTCAGCCCCGACTTCGTGGTTGCACTGCAGGGAAGAGCCGATAAGCCCCTTCTGCTTGTTCACGAGGTCGTAGCTTGCCTGGTCCAGGGCAACCGGGTCCATTGAGGCAAGAATTCCTATATCAGGCACTATTGGGGCATCACTCCAGGGCACGCAGTCGCAATCAGGGGTTATTTTGAGCAGGAAGTTGATGTACCCGACCCTGCCCTGTTTGTCCTTTACCGCCCCGTAAGCGTATTCGGTCAGGCACTCCAGGAATTCGGGAATGTCGTTTTCCCAGTCCAGGTCGATGGCATCTTCGGGGCAGACTTCCATGCACTGTCCGCAGCTTATACAGATGGCAGGGTCGAGCTTTGAGGAATCTCCCTCGATTGAAGCGGCACCCACAGGGCAGATTTCCACACATTTCCCGCAGGCTATGCACCTTTCTTCCACAACGTGAGGGCTTGTCGGGTAGTGCTGGTCCTTTTTGCCTGTGGCAGGGGCACAGCCCATGGCCAGGTTCTTGATCGCCCCTCCGAAACCTGCCATGATGTGGCCCTTGAAGTGCGACATCACGACCATAGAATCGGCTGCCACGATATCGGACCCGATTTTCACGGATTTGAAATGCTTTTGCCGGATCTCGACCTCCGCTATGTTCTGGCTCTTCAGCCCGTCGGAAATGATAAGCGGAGCCCGGACCACTGAATAATCAAATCCATGTTCGATTGCCGTTGTCAGGTGGTCAACTGCATTGTGCCGGCTCCCCGAATAGAGGGTGTTTGTGTCCGTGACAAAAGGTTTTCCCCCTGCCGCCCGGATTTTATCGACAACCTGCCGGACGAAGACCGGGTTGATGGACCCGTCGTTACCGTATTCCCCGAAATGGACCTTGATTGCCGTCAGGTCGTCTACCCCTAAAAGCTCGACAAAACCTGCAGCATCGAAAAGCCGCTGGATCTTACTGATCGTGTTATCCCTGGGGTTTTGTGCCCTCAGGCCTGTAAAATATACTTTGCTTGCCGTATGAGTCCCTCCTGATGAAAAGTGTTCTATGACTCTCATATTTCACGTCTTAACTTCCTGCTTTTGAAAATGGGCCTCAAAGCATGGATACCCATTCAACATCTTCTTTTACAAGCTTTGCTTCGATTTCCTTTGTTCTGTTCCGGCATTCTTCTGCAGTTTTGGAATCTCCGATTTCTTTGAGAGCTTTCGCATAGTTAGTGAAAAGCACAAAAGCTCTTTTCAGAGATTCGAGGCTTTCAGGCTCGGATTCCGAAAGTTGCTCAGTCAACTACCCCTCCCTGTCTCCTTCGGAGCCGAGGAAGGGGCTTGAATGTCCCTGATTATTCTCTCAGATCATTTCATTCGTATGGGTGGTTGACAAGCACCCCTGGGACTCCACGCTATACCTGAAATCCCGTGTTCTATGCTCAATGTTTCTAGCGGCGTTCAGGTCTGCATTCATCTCGAAACCGCAGGCTCTGCACCGGAACCTTAACCCGTTCCTGTTATTTTTGGAAATATGATTGCACCGGGAACAGGTCTGGGAAGTGTATTCAGGATTAATATATTCTACGAGAACGCCAGCCTGCTTCGCTTTATACTCAATGAACGTTTGCAGTTGCCGAAAAGCCCAACTGCTGTGGGTATAACGCTGTTTTTTCCGAACTTTGTACTGAGTCCTGTCCCGAATTCCGGTCAAGTCTTCCAAACCAATAACAGAAACATTGTTTTCAAGCGCAAATTCAACAATTTTTTTAGAGATGCAGTGGTTAACATCTTTCATTAGACGTTTCTCTTTACCGGAAAGCCGCTTCATAACTCGTTTTGCCGATAAAGTTCCCTTAGACTGTAACCTTGCTCTCATTTTCTTGTACGTGTTCCGGAGGTTCTTGATTTCTCCGCCTGCAAAAAACTTGCTTTTCCTGTCAGTGGTAGAGGCAACCGCAAGGTAATTTATCCCAACGTCAACCCCAATAAGCGTAGAAGCCTCGGTAATTTTCACGTCAGGAATTTCCTGGGAAACCGTGAGATGGAAATAATACTCACCATCATCATGCATTACAACCTTCGAGGCTCCGAATTTCCAAGGTTTTTCGAAATACTGTTTGGCATAAGCATAGTTCTGAATTTTGTAAGGTTTTCTCCCGGAACTGAACGTTGTTATGCTTACCGAATTTTCTGTTATGGTATAGTCCCGCTTATAGGAAAGGGTCATGGAGGAAGGCGAATAAGTCACCTGTTGCCACCGACTCTTTCCGATTTTGATTAACTCTAAAATGGTTTTGTAAGTTCCGGCAACCTGTCTTGGGATGTTGCAACTTACCTGGGATTTCAGCCCGATATTTTCCCTGAGATGGGAATAGACCATAGGTTGCAGTTTTCTTGCGGCAATGGTTTTACCGTTCCTGAAAACAACCCCGGAAACGTAGTTCATACCTTTTGCGTATTTTTGCATGGTTTCCACTAAGTCATGATCCGGATTCAGGATTTTTAGCTGAATGGTTTTTGTGGATTCCATACATACCTAAATTTCACCCATAAGCATTTTAAACGATCGTGTGAAGAATGTTAGCCTGTTACAGATGACGCATTCCTCCCCCACCTGTCGGCCTACGGCCTCCGAGGAAGGGGACTCCTGCTGCGGAGGTTGAAGGCAATGGCCTTTTCAAAGTACTCCTTTCCTTTTTCCTGCTCACCCGAGTCCGAATAAGCGATCCCGAGATTATTCAGTGTTCCAAAAAGCCGTATGCCGTATGAATAATTTTCAGGGCAGCTTTCATACAGAACTTCGAGGTGTTTACGCGCATATTCGAATTCCAGGGCAGCGGCTTCCATCTTATCTGCATCTTTGTACATTTCCCCACACTGTTCGGCAAAACTGACGAGCATTTCCGGAAATGCCAGGTTTGTCGGGAAGCTCTCAGATAATTCTTCAAAGGTCTTGCGGGCAAGAGTGCAGTATTCCTTTGCAAGGCCTGAGTCTTCCCCTAAGTGCACCATATTTCCAAGAAGAGTGAAACCGAGAAGATGTACTTTGCTTGCTGTGATAAATACGAATTCAATGTCTTCGGAATTCTCGGCTATTATTTGTTCGAATCTTTCAAGAGCAAGCCTGTGGTATTCCACTGCTTTTTCCCGGTTACCCCGTTCAAAGTACATTGTCGCAAGGTCGAAGTAAGTAACTTCCGTACCCACATCACGCCCCTCTTCCGGGGACAGCAGTTCAAGGAGCAGCTTCTGGACTTCCAGGGCTCTTTCATTCGCCAGGATTGCTTTTGCGTATTCCTCCCGGATTTTGAATGCCTCGGCCAGGTCACTCAGGGTTTCGAGCAGGCCTTCACTGAAATACTCGTTTCCGGGGTCCTCTGAAAAAGCTTTTTCAAATACCTCAAGGGCTTTTTCGTGGTACCGCAGTGCAGTTTCAGGCTCGGAGGTGAGATACAGGTCTCCGATCCGGTTCCAGGCATCGGCCCTGTAAGCGTCCAGACTAAGTTTATCGTCCTGGGCAGCATAGAGCCTTTCGTATACCTCTATTTCCTTTTCATAGTAAGCTCTAGCAGGCTATTTTTCGCATTCGGATCCAAAAAGATCTCCAAGTTTTCGGTAGATATTGGAAACCAGGAATTCGTATGTAGAACCTTCAAGCTCCCCTTTATTTTCCTTCAGTTTTTCATAAACCTGAATTTCATCCTTATAACAGGCTTCCGAAGCTTCAAGGTCTCCAAGCTCAGAAAACTCTCCGGCAAGTTCGTCAAAAAACATAGCAAAATGTTCATCAATATCCCAGAATTCGGGGTATTTATCCAGCAGTTCCAGGAAAATCCCCCTTGATCTGCTATAGTTAGCTCTGGCTTTTTCTTCAGCTTCAGGGGTCTCTCCGATTTCTGAATAAACATTACCTAAAATTCTGTACATGTTTGCAAGGACCATAGATAATGGATAATTTTCCGGATAATCCTTGAGGGCATTTTCCAGAATGTCCACTGATTTTTTATAGTACTCCAAAACTTTGTCTTCATCATCCAGGATTATCTGTAAATTACCAAGATAACTCCAGGTGTAGCTCAGGTATTGTAAAGCATCGGAATTCCCGGGGTCTTTTTCGAGGATTTTTTCGTATAATTTCATTGCCTGCTCATAGCAGCGTATTATTTCTTCGAAATAACCATCCTCCGAACCGACCCTTCCGACAGTCATTACCGAATCATCAAGCCCGCAGAGAAGTTCGGAAGTATCGGTTTTACTTTCACTACCAAGCAGTCTCTCTACTAAACCGATTTTTTTCTCTAAAAGTGGGATTAAGTCTTCGGTTAATTTCCCAATTTCAAAACAAAGCTCCAGATGATCGATTACTTCCAGAAACTTTTCCAGAAACTCGGGATTTTCAGGTTGCGTATTCAGCAATCCCTCAAACGTCCGGACCACTTCATCCAGCATCCCTTTTATCCTATTAATATACTCTTCTGCTTCTTCGGAGTCTTCCAGATCAGAGAGGCCTTCTGCAATCCCCCCGATTGAATTTTTTATAAACCTCTGGTAGTCCTCATTTTCCGGTTCCCCTGAAAAAAGTTCACTGGAGATTTTCAGCCCTTCCCTGAAGAATTCCAGGGTCTCTTCCAGATCCCCCATTTTATATTTTGCAAAACCTTTCAAAACCAGAATGTGATATGAAATTTCAGGGTCTTTGACCTTCTCTGCGATTTTTTCGGCTTTCGCCAGATTTTCAAAAGCTTTCTCAAATCGGTCTTTATCTACTTCATTGGCTGCTTTTCCCACCAGACGAAGTGCTGAGTCCTTCAAACGCCTTGTCATATGGATACCATAAGCGCTTTCCTCTAATATAAGTAGATGTCCGAATATCTCCAGCGCTGCGATTCCAAAATTAATCCTTGTCATTTATTCCGAACTATTTCCCCGGTAGCTCAAATTTACATTTAAGTCATTGGATTATGTTATCAGTTATTCGAATGAATTTTTCAGTTATTCAAGTGTATTGTATAGTTATTCAAGTGTATTAATTAGTTATTCAAATATATTGTTCAGTTATTCAAATATATTGGTCAGTTATTCAAATGTATATTTAAGTTATCCAAATGCACTTTTAAGTTATCAAAATTCACTTTTAAGTTATCAAAATGCACTTTTAAGTTATCAAAATGCATTATTAAGTTATCCAAATGCATTATTAAGTTATCCAAGTGCATTATTAAGTTATCCAAATGCATTATTAAG
>DUKH01000137.1:10355-14050 GCA_013329415.1 Methanosarcinaceae archaeon
TGCATTATTAAGTTATCCAAATAGATTTTCCGGTCATCGAGGTGAACTTCTTAGGAATCAAGTTAGTACTGCGACTCCAAATTTATTCCTTTTTTGATCGACTTTCAACAAAAGTGTAAAAACGAAAACCTTCAAATGAACGAGTTCCTGAATTTGAAATTCAGGAAAATATATTGGAATCGCTACGCCAGGAACTACGCCCCTAAAAACGGACCCTCAGTCCTCACATGACATTCTTTCTTTCAACAAATGATCAATCAGCTTCCTTGAGATACTTATTTTCCCCGGAAGAACCGGAAGCTCCTCAGCTGAAAACCAGCCAGCGTCCTCGATTTCCACACCGTCGGCCCTGATGTCCCCGGATTCGTATTCCGCGGTGAACCCTATCATCAGGGAGTTAGGAAACGGCCAGGCCTGGGTCCCAAAATAGGTGATGTTTCTGACCTCGATCCCGACTTCCTCCCTTACTTCCCGGACAACGGCGGCCTCAGCCGATTCCCCGGGTTCAACGAAACCTGCGACCAGGCCGTAGAGTCCGGGAGGAAAATTAGGGGACCTGGCAAGCAAAATCTCCTTTCCTTTTTTGATGAGCACGATTACCGCAGGCGAGATCCTGGGGTAGAAAAGTTCCCCGCAACTGGGGCATTTTTTACCTCTTTCCCCGGACATAGGGAGGGTTGCTGTCCCGCAGCGGCTGCAGAACTGGTTGGTCCGGTCCCATTCCATGACCTGGACCGCCTTGTTCACGAGCGAAAAGCACCTTTCGCTAAGCTTCGCATGCGCCTGCCTGAGGTCCAGGAATTCCATTCCCTCAGGAGCCTCAACAGGCTCTTCAAGCTCCACGGAATAGCAGTGGATCTCTTCAAGTGTACCCAGGTACTGTTCCCTGACAGCCGAAAGCCCGAGCTCTCCGAAGTCCCATAGCTTCGGGACAGCAGCCGGGTTTTTCTTCACTTTGAGGAGGATTTCCCGGCCCCGGAAAGCAAACCAGAGCGCAGGCTCCTTTCGGTCTGCGGGGGGTTCGACAGCTATAAGGAATTTCGGGTCCGGATTCATTTTAGTGGTTAAGGAAGTATTCGTGATTGAAGAAGTGTTCGTGGTTGAGGAAGTCATGGTGCTCATACTTTTTGGGTTTTATTCTATATTACTATTTTACTATTCTATATTACGTTACTATCCGATAATTATATTTCACTTATTTTATTTTTGCTTTTGCAATAGATTATAGGATTTGTTTTTGAGGTGATTGATTTTCATTTTGAAGGTCCTTCTGGAATAATTTTAAATATGAATCTGCTTGAAAGAAGAATGGTGATTAAGGGAGGCAGGGGTTCTTCTGGTCCTTTCAGCTTTCCACAGAATTAAGCCAGGTGAGATCCGCCTTGAGGGGAGTTTTGATTTGACTGAGAACAAAGATAACAACATAGCTATTTATCTTGATTTTGAAAATCTTGTGATTTCTTCCGAGGAAGTGTACATTTCCAAGGAAAAGCCCCTTTCGCTGGGACCGATAGTGGACTTTGCAGCAAGCAGAGGCAACATCTCCATAAAGAGAGCTTATGCTAACTGGCAGCCCTACCATTTCAGCCAGTATGAAAGAGCCCTGCTTAACAACGGGTTTGAGCTGGTCCACCTCCCCTTGACCTCAGCCCAGGGAAAGAACGGCGTGGATGTCCGCCTGGCGGTGGACGTGATGGAGAACCTTGAACTGTTTCCGTCCATCGACATGATTGTAATAGGGTCCGGAGATACGGATTTCATCCCCCTCCTGCAAAAGATCCGGGCAAGGGGCAAGAGCGTTATCGTGGTCGGTTTTGAGCACTCAGTTGGCAGCCTTGTCAAGAGCAACTGCACGGAATTCAAGTCCCTGAACGAACTACTGGGAGAACCGGAAACGGAAACGGAAACGGAATCCGAGATGATAGGCCCGCAGGAAATCGGCGAGGAAGAAGAGGAAGAGGAGGAAGAAGAGGGGGAAGAAGAGGAAGAGGAGGAAGAAGAGGCCTCCGGGACAGGAGGCAAAAGCATGGATGCTGCCGGCAGGGATGTTATGATCCGGTATATAAAGAACCGGTCGGACGAAGAGCCGGTCCTGATGTCGAACCTCAAGGTTGGCCTGAAGCGCATAGACCCCTCCTTTTCGGAAAAAAAATTCGGATTTTCTTCCTTTAAAAAATATGTGGAATCTCTTGAAGGCGACCTCGTCGAGAGGATAACCCGCAACGAAAAAAGCGTCTACGAAGTCCACCTGGTCGATGCCGGAGATATAAAGACCACCAGTGTAGACGCAACCCAGAAAGCCAAAAAGTACCTCAAAACCCTGAAGTACCAGAAAGCAAACAGCCGGAGATCTGCCCTGTGCAGAAACGTCTACAAACATTACAGAGGGGACGCCGAACATTCCATGCAGAGCGTAACCGATCACCTCTATTCCAGAATGGGCTCAAGCCGAAAGATATCAAGAAAAGCAATCCAGAAATTTGTCATAACCCTCTTTGAAGGAGGAGCTCTGGTCTATTCCCGCAAAGCTGAAAAAGGCACCCTCGGAGCCCTTAAAGACAGGCCCCTGAAACTCGCAGATTCGATCAAAGATCCCTACATGATAGAAAAAGCCTATATCAAAAGGGTCAGAGAAATCCTGAACAGCGAATTCCCGGACCTGGACGAGAATATAATCAATCAAACGGTGAACCACTGAGTTAGGAGCTCACCTGAAGATATTTTTTCAACATCCAGGGGATACAACACTATTTTTATTTTTTGCAGCTACAAATATAGATGTAGCTCAATTTCTTTTCTTTTAAAACTCCAAAATACAGGTATTTTTCTCATTTACCCCGAGAAGAATACTTTTTTTGAACAGGTTTCCATAAACAGATTCCATAAAAACAGGCTTCACTCAACAGTTTCCGTAGACAGTTTTCTGTGAGGATTCTGAAGGGATATTTCAGCACTTTTAATCTTGGAAATTTAGTGGAGAAGACGAGAAGATATGAAAGACGTTTCTATATAATGAAAAGAATACTGAAAATTATAATATAATATGAATAATTAAAGAAAAATACCTGTAAGGGGGGTTATTTTGGGATATACTAAAGCTATACTGACATTACTTTTCTTATTAATTATAGACATTCCAACCGCAAGCGCCGGATGGGAAGACCTTCTTGATGATGCGAGTTCTACCGCAGAAGACCAGTCAGATTATGAAAACAGCGACTGGGAAAACTATGAGGATGGAATAATTGATAACTTCCATTTCAACAAAAAACTTGGATATCCTGAATATGATAGTGGTAACTACCGATCACAAAATGAAATTAACAGGGAAGTTGAGATAGTCTTGAAAGACATGCCCGAAGAGAGTGAAATTAGCCGGGATAAAAACCCAAAAGTGAGTCAGTAAAACTCGGAAACTAAGGGGGAAAGTCCCCAATTAACCCGAAAACTGAAGAAGTAAAAATTGGATTCCGGAGATTTATTTTTATAAAAACCAGATCCCTATTTTATAATATTCAGGAATATTTACCACCTCAAACATTTTTTAACCTCACACCCCATAAAAATAAATATATTTAGAACCTAATTACCAAACATGGATAATACCCATCTACTCCCCACTGTCTTCCTTGCTACAGTTGGGACGATGTATGTGGTACTAGTTGCTTTTACGATCCCCTCGGTCAGGCGTCTGG
>DUKH01000207.1:0-4466 GCA_013329415.1 Methanosarcinaceae archaeon
CCTTGTTGACCAGACAAACATCCACCTAATAATTAAGAACAGAGTCTAATGACCCTGAAAACGTCCCTTAGCCGGAGCATAGTTCACCACAGGTCTTCCTATTCCCCATCGATATTTTCCCCCTCGATACCGGGAAAGAATCAAAGGGTATTGGCTATAATAGCTTCGATTTCTTCGACCCCGGAACTCTCAATCACTATTTCTTCCCTATTCCGGACCCCGAGCCCCAGTTCTACAGCCCTTTTGATCTGCGGCTGAGTCCAGACCGAACTTTCCTGGATTTCCGGAATGGTACCGAGCGTCTTGAGGAGGGCCAGGCCCACCACGTCATTGGCTATCACGTCGGGGCTTGCGATGATGAGGCCCGGCTCCTTCAGGGTCCCGATGTTAGGGCCCTCGGTAACGAAACATTTAGTAGCATCGGAAATGTAGAAATCGGGCTTGAAGACAAGGTTTGCCTCTGCGATCATTTTCCCGAAAAGAAGGTCCCTGTGCTTCCCGTGGGGAAGCCGCATCCTGTCCGGGTCTGTGGTTATGCTGATCTGGGACTTCAGCCCCATAGTAAAGGTTGCCGTCCAGTGGGTCTTGATCACGGGAAGGGCGACAATATAATCAACCGAAGCCAGCATTTCGGGCACGTAAAATCCCAGGGGCCAGGAAGAAGCTCCGTCAGGTTTCATGTGCCAGCGTTTCATGTGGTCAAAAGTAAGGACCTCGTCCACTCCTTCGGACTCCGCAACCTGCCAGAGCCCCAGCTTCTTCATTACCTTTTCCGTATCCAGTGAGGTCATGGATTTTTCCGCGACGATTATTTTGTCGGGTTTGCATTTCCGAACCTCGCGAATAGCCCCCCTCAGGACTTCCGGATTTGTGGACCCGGGGGGCAGGTCTCCTGTATTGGCATTGGGCCGGATCAGCACCGTGGAACCCTCCCGGACCCCGAGCCCTCCTGCCAGTTCCACGGCAACTTTTACGGATTTCAGGGTATCTTCATTTCTTGAAACTCCAACAAACACCATAATCACTCCCATGGACTAATTGGTGCCTCAGATATATAAAAATCAGGATAAATAAGGACAAAAAATGAAACATAAAAATTAAAGTCCGAAAAGCCAGAGCTATCCGACCCGGGGTTTCCGGGTTCGGCATTCCCTGTCCCAGGGATTTAATTTAAAAATATTGGAGCAAAACTTACTGGAGCAGCTTACTGGAGCAGCTTAAGCTTACTGGCGCAACTTACATTCGCACATATCGATAAGTGCCCCTTCTCCGATCCGCGAGCCGCGGGCGATCAGCAGGTCTCCGGCCTGTATCACGGTATTGCCCTTCGGGGCATAGACCCAGCGTTCTTCCCGCTTGATTGCCATCACATGCAGCCCGGTTTCGGTTTCGAGATTCAGTTCGGAGAAAGTCTTGCCCACAATGGGGGAACATTTTTCCACTTTCAGCCGGGTGATAACCTCTTCGGAGTTCCGGACGGCAAGGGTTATGACCGGATGAAGTTCAATGTCCCTGAGCACTGTGTCGGCAATCCCGTAGGCTGCATCGGAAATAGCCTCGGAGGCACTTGCCAGGTGCAGGATTCCCCGGAGCTGGTTTACGTCCTCGACGTGTTTTGCAGTCTCAAGGACCCAGTGCTGGAGTTCGTACTTCATGGAGTCCATTTCCGATTCAAGGGCACTGACCTCGTATGCTATGTCTTCGTTGTCAAAGAGTATAGCCGAGTATGCGAGCCCTACCGAAAGTTCGGACATGTTTTTCATGTCCACAATGATATCTACGGCATGCTCGAGGTCTTTCAGGACGATGTTATGCTCGATCTCCTTCGGGACAAATTTCTGGGTCGTTGCCATCTCGAAGAAAAGGGTAACTCCTTCGTCATGCCCCCTTGCGATTAGCACGTCGTCCTGGCGGATCCGGGTTTCCTTGTCAGGGTCATAAATCCAGTCTTCACTTCTCCGGATTGCGATCACCCACATCCCGGTTTCAAGGTCCAGCTCAAGATCACCCAGAGTCCGTCCGGCCATGGGGGATTCCTCGGCCACGGTTGCCCGTACAACGGTCTCTTCGGCTTCGCGCAGGGCGACCTTCAGTTCCATGGGGATGCCCATGTTCATGAGGACGATCTTGGCAATATCGCCTGCGGCATTTGAAATGTTTTCCGAGGAGGCGGCAACCTTCAAAACTCCCAGGAGTTCTTCGGCTTCGTCAACCCGGCGCGTGCTCAGCATCGCAGCCATCTTCATGTGGTAGTCAAGAGTGTCCATTTTATCTTCGAGATGGAGCACCTCTTCTGCAATGTCTTCATCATCGTAGATCATTGCAGAGTATGCAAGGTCCACCATGAGTTCGGAAGTATCCTTCATCTCAGTCAACAAATCTAAGATATTCCTTGGAGTGTGCCTGAATTCTTTCGGGAACATGGTCTCTGTATCAACTCTACACAATTATTGGTGTGTACTGTATTTACCTCATAGTAATTATTAATTTTCAAACAAATTAATATTTCAGAGATTAAATAATATAAAATAAAAGTAATTTATAACCTGGATAGCAGCTGATTCCCGGATTTCCATATAAAGCTGTTCATGAGGGTCACACCAGGTTTAGCATTTTCAGGGCTACGAAAATCCCGGTAACCCCTACAAGGTCCCCAAGTGTCGCGATCAGCGGGATCACTGTATCGTCAGGGTCGATCCCGAAACGGTGGGAAGCAAAGGCAATGCCGATAGTCGCAGAGTATACCACAACCAGCTCGATGGATACGGCAATAAGGCTAATTTCCAGAAGGGTCAGGTAAGGCATCCCGAACCCCATCAAACTGCTGGCAAACCAGACAAGCACGCTGACCGAAAATGAAGACACCAGGCCTACTATGGCCACAGCTATGAGGCTGTTGTAAACCACGGGGTTCCTGCGGATGTGGGTCCCAAGCCCCATATGGAAGGCAGAAGAAAGCCGGGCCCCCAGCATGCTTCCTGTATCCCCTCCGATTTTGATAAGGGCAGGAATAAGGATCAGGATCGCAGGCATCGAGATGAGGCTGCTCTCTTTCGAGTTAAGGATCTGTCCCACGATGATCCCGATCACACAGGTAAAAGAGAGGACCGGAAGCCCCCTACGGACAATACCATCTACCGTATAGTAACTGGTAGCACCCCTTGCCTTTCTTTTCACAGCATCACCACCAGTTTTGCCGCAACAAAAAGCATAAACATGGAAACAATGTCCCCTATGGTGGCGATAGAAGGCGTAACCACGTTATCGGGGTCAAAGCCGAACCTGAACATCCCGATAGCAAGCAGGACCGCAACTACGGAGAGAATAATTCCCGAAGTAAGCGCGGCAATAACGGAAATAAGGATGAGTTTGAACGCCCCGGCGCTTTCAAAACCCAGGGCCAGGGTAAAAAGGTGCCCTAGCAGCCCGAGCAGGACCGCCATGAAAAAACCCAGAAGCAGGGAGCCGTTTATGTTATTGGTAAGTTCGGGGTTGTTCCTGTCGATGTCAGTAATCAGCCCCATATGGATCGCACTTCCAAGCCGGGAACCAAGAGTAGAAGAGATGTTTCCGCGAAGCCCCAGCACCCCGGGATAGATCACAATCAGACCCGGGATCATCTCGAGTTCATCGGTCATACCGGAAAAAATGACCCCTGCAATAACGCCCCCTACAGTAGCAACAAGTTCAAAAGGCAACGCCTCACGCACGATAGAGGAAACACTGGCGTACTCGCTCAGGTATTTTTCTATGAACTGGGACTCAAAGGTGTCCTCCTCCCTGTGCGACTCGTGGGCCATGTGCCTGTATTAATTCATTGATACTATTTAAGCAATCGGTGATTCAAAGTAACCAGTAAATCGGGGACCCGAACTAATCAGAGACCTGAAGAAACCGGGAAACCAAAGTAATCAGGGAATCAAAGTAATCGGGAATTCCCCGGAGGTCGGAGTCAAAAACCTTCCGACGGCAGGCAGCTCACCTTCAAAAATCCTTAACAAAAAATAAATAACTTGTAGCCGTTACCTACGTATTGAGACATATGGTAATAGGAGTTACAATGACAAATGTGCTGCCAGGACACGAAAAGGCGGCATATGACGAACTGAGTAGCATAGAAGGGATCAAGGACGTCTACCACGTCTTCGGAGAATATGACTTCGTCATTATCATAGAGGTCAGGGACCTGACAACTCTGAATACCGTAGTGGACAGGATCCGAGAAAGCGACACGGTGACCGCAACCCAGACAATTGTCGGAGCCGAACTCTGAAAAGTCTCGGACTTGTTATCAGGGCATCAGATCCGGAGATCCGGAAATACCGGACACAAAAACCCGATACCTTTTTTACCATGCACTTATTTTTATTACCTTGAACATTTATTATGATAGACAATACCTCAGGATATTTAACAGGGGTGCATACGTTATCAGCTTAAAAAATATTCAGACAAATCTTATTCAG
>DUKH01000207.1:4790-4994 GCA_013329415.1 Methanosarcinaceae archaeon
TTATTCAGACAAATCTTATTCAAACAAATCTTATTCAAACAAATCTTATTCAAACAGATCTTATTCAGACAAATCTTATTCAGACAAATCTTATTCAGACAAATCTTATTGATCAAAAAACCAGATTATAGTCCCAAACGTAAATATTTACACTTAGTATATAACCACGGAAGACACGGAAAGCACGGAAGGATTGTGCCCCTA
>DUKH01000207.1:5331-8452 GCA_013329415.1 Methanosarcinaceae archaeon
TTTCTGTGGTTAAACCTTCACTTGAGATTGGTGAAATAATTAGAATACTTGACCCTAATCAAACATGATATTAATTTTTCAGCCCAGAGGGAAAATTCTATGGAAGCCCCCATTGCAGAAGAACTAGCCAAAAAACAAAAATCGATAAGTGTCGCAGAATTTTTTGAGAAGAACAGGCACATCCTGGGCTTTGACTCTGCCCCACGAAGCCTTATCACAACGGTGAAGGAAGCCGTGGACAACTCCCTGGACGCCTGCGAGGAAGCAGGAATTCTCCCGGACCTCCTTATCCAGATAGAAAGGATAGGCCAGGACTACGTGACTGTCATCATTGAAGACAACGGGCCCGGGATTGTCAAGGAACAGATCCCGAAGGTCTTTGCCAAACTCCTCTACGGCTCCAGGTTCCATGCCCTGAAGCAGAGCAGAGGGCAGCAGGGTATAGGGATTTCCGCAGCGGTACTCTATTCCCAGATGACCGCGGGCAGGCACACGAAGATCCTCTCGAAGATTAATTCAGACGCCCCTGCCCATTATTACGAACTCATGATCAATACCGGCACGAACGAGCCTGATATCCTGAAAGACGAGGTTACGGACTGGTTCCGCCCCCATGGGACCCAGATCGAGCTGGAAATGAAAGCTTCCTACGTAAAGGGAAGACGGCAGTCCATCTATGAATACCTGAAGGCAACGGCCATCGTAAACCCCCATGCCCGGATCACCCTGATCGAACCGGATGGGAATGAAGAGGTCTTCGAGAGAGCCACGGACAAAATGCCCGAGCCGGCAGAAGAGATCCTGCCCCACCCCGAAGGCATCGAGCTCGGGACCCTTATGAAGATGCTCCACTACACCGAGCGGCAGAAACTCGCACCTTTCCTGCGCTATTCCTTCTGCAAAATCGGGCTGCTTACCGCCGAGGAAATCTGCAAGGCGGCAGGCCTGGACACCGAACTTGACCCTCATGCCCTCACCCGCCACGAGGCAAGAAAGCTCATAGAGGCTTTCCATAAGGTAAAGATCATGGCCCCTCCTACCGACTGCCTCTCCCCCATAGGAGAGGACCTGATCTACAGAGGGCTTGAAAAAGAGGTCAATGTGGACTTTATCGCAACGACCACTCGAAAGCCGGCTGTGTATTCGGGAAGCCCCTTTGTGGTGGAAGTGGGGCTTGCTTACGGAGGGAAACTGTTAAAGGACGAAAAGGCAGGGATAATGCGTTTTGCAAACCGGGTGCCTTTGCTTTACCAGCAGGGGGCCTGCGTGACCACCCATGCCGTGGAAAACATCAAGTGGAAGCAGTACGGGCTAAACCAGCCGGGGGGAGGGATTCCTTCGGGACCCATGCTCCTCCTGATCCATGTGGCTTCTACGAACGTGCCCTTCACCTCGGAGTCAAAGGACGCGATTGCCGAGATCCCGGTAATCAGGGACGAAGTCGAACTTGCCATAAAAGAGGTTGCACGGAAACTGAAACACTACCTTAGCAAGCAGAGCAACCTCAAGAAACGCCGGGAAAAGGAAATTATCATTACCAGGGTACTCCCGAAGATGGCCGTAAAGGTTGCAAGCATCCTGGAAAGGGAAGTCCCGGACATCAACCCCGTAGTCGCAAAGATCATGGGAAACGTACTCGTAAGCCGGAACGTGAAGAAAAACGGGGACGGAACAGCCGAGGTTGCAATAAAGGTGAAGAACTTCGGCGGATCGGCGCATTCCCTAAAGGTCCATGACATGCTCCCCTGCAAAATCAGCGGGGCAAAGCCCGAACCGAAAGTGGTCACCATGGGGAATGATTACGATTATATCTGGGACCTGTCAGCGGCAGCCGGGTCTTCCAGGGCCCTTACCTACCGTATGGACTCCATAACCGATGAGGAACTCGGAAAGCTCTCCCCCCTGATTGTGGAAGGGATTGAAGAAGAACTGGTAACCGGGGCAAAAGCCGTGAAGGGGGTCTGAGATGAGCAAAAAAGAACAGAGCAGGGAAAATAAAAGAGCTGCAAGCGACGCCCTCGCCAGGACAAAGCTGCTGGAAATTGCGGAAAGGATTTACACCCAGTTCGAAAACGAGACTGTCCCGAGTGTCAGTCTCCCAAGCCGGACAAAAGCAAACATCGAGTACTGTGACCATAGCGACGTCTGGGTCTACGGGGACCGGGAAAGCGAAAGGAGCGCAAAGACCGTGAAAGGGGCATTCCAGCTCCTGAAAACCACCTATGCCACGGACTTCATAATAAACGAGCACCTTACCCAGAACCGCGGCTCAACCCTTCGAGAACTGTACTATATCTCGGAAGGCTGGGACGCCGCCAAGTTCAAGGAACAGGCCGAAAGCGACCGTCTGATCGAAGACCTGGAACTCCTGACCAGCCTCCAGAGGGAATTTTTCCACATGCGCCCTGAAGAAGACGGAGCTACAATGTTCGGGCCGATCGAGCTCACCGAACAGACAAAGCGCGGGGAGCGGACAATCCACTGCCAGAAAGACGTTGGGGAAGGAGGGTACCAGATCCCCTTCAACGTGGAAAACATCGAGTTCAAGAACCACGACGCCAGCATGATAATGGCCGTCGAAACCGGTGGTATGTACGCCAGGCTGATGGAAAACGGCTTTGACGAGGCCTACAACGTTATCCTCGTGCACCTCAAGGGCCAGCCTGCCAGGTCCACCCGCCGTATCATTAAGCGCATGAACGAGGAACTCGATATCCCGGTTGCGGTCTTTACCGACGGTGACCCCTGGTCTTACAGGATTTACGCCTCCGTTGCCTATGGGGCAATCAAGAGCGCCCACCTCTCGGAATACATGGCCACCCCGAAGGCTAAATTCCTGGGAGTCCAGCCCTCGGACATCGTGGAATACGAACTTTCCACGGACAAGCTTACCGAACAGGACATAAACGCACTTCGGAGCGAACTGTCCGACCCTCGCTTCGAGTCCGAGTACTGGAAAGAGCAGATAGAACTCCAGCTCAAGATAGGAAAGAAGGCCGAACAACAAGCCTTTGCCGGAAAGGGCCTGGACTTCGTGACAGAGACCTATCTCCCGAACCGGCTCAATGAGATGGGAATGGCCTGAACACGGGGATGACATCAGAGTTATATCTCAGAGTTA
>DUKH01000207.1:8794-11488 GCA_013329415.1 Methanosarcinaceae archaeon
CTCAGAGTTATATCTCAGAGTTTTGCCCCAGTTGTGGCTAAGAATGTTTCCTAAAGTGGCCCGAAGAGGGTGTTCCAGAATGTACCCTGGTGTTTGCCCGGAGAACCCCGGAGCGCCCTGACTGTTGCTCTGTGCCCATACAGTTTAAATTTTTCAGATTAAATCTTCGCAAATATTTTATCCCGTATTTTAACGCCTGGAAAATCCGCTTACAAAGGGAAAATATTTAAATGGAAATTCCCGAAAAATCCTCATTTTCAGGGACGTAAACATTAAGAAAACGGGCTGGAAACCCGGGGAAGCTAAAGACTTAAAATATATGAACGCATATTGAATTTGTTCGTGGTATAAACATAATGACGAAATATAAAAATTACAAAATAAAAATTGAAGGCTCATTAAATTGGCACGATTTTTAGGCATTATTTTGGGCAGAGTTTTCCCGCGAATTTTGAAAAATATAAGAATACATTTCAACACATCAGATAATTACTTTTATTAGATTTTCATGGAGAATAAACCCAGATGAGTGATAAACAGGTTTATGACGCTTCGCACATCCAGGTCCTGGAAGGTCTGGAAGCTGTCCGGAAACGCCCCAGCATGTATATTGGGAGCACGGACAGCCGCGGGCTCCACCACCTTGTCTACGAAGTTGTGGACAACAGCATTGACGAAGCCCTTGCAGGCTTCTGTACCAGTATCGAAGTCACTCTCAACCCCGACGGAAGCGTGACCGTGCTGGACAACGGGAGAGGAATCCCTATCGACCCCCATCCCATATACAAGAAATCCGCCCTGGAAGTAGTAATGACAGTACTGCATGCGGGAGGGAAATTCGACAAGAATACCTACAAGGTTTCCGGGGGACTGCACGGGGTAGGAGTGTCCGTGGTAAACGGGCTTTCGGAACGGCTGGAAGTGGAGGTCTGGAGAAACGGGAAGAGGTATGTCCAGCGCTACGCCCGGGGAGCCCCGGAAGGCCCGGTAACCGAAGCAGGCACTTCGGAAACTACGGGGACGAAGACGACCTTCAAACCCGACACTAAAATTTTCGAAACCACGGAATACCAGTACGATATCCTCTTAAACAGGCTCAGGGAACTAGCTTTCCTGAACAGGGGCATCAACATAAGCCTGAAGGATCTGAGAAGTCCGGAAGGCCAGATGAATTCCTTGAACTACGAAGGCGGGATCGTGGAATTCGTGGAGTACCTGAACAAGAAGAAGCAGCCCCTCCATGAAAAACCGATCTACTTTGAGCGGCAAAGAGACGATATGGTAGTGGAAATCGCAATGCAGTACACCAACTCATACGCCGAAAACGTGTACTCCTTTGCCAACAACATCAACACCCATGAAGGCGGGACTCACATCATCGGCTTCAAGAGTGCCCTTACCCGCATCGCAAACGACTACATAAAAACAAACAAGCTCGCAAAGGACGAGGCAAAACTCTCGGGCGACGACATCAGGGAAGGCCTGACCGCAATCATCAGCGTCAAGCTTATGGAACCCCAGTTCGAGGGGCAGACAAAGACCAAACTCGGAAACAGCGAAGTAAAGGGGATCGTGGACTCCATGGTAACCGACGGGCTTTCTGAATACTTTGAAGAAAACCCTAAAGTTGCAAACATAATCCTCGAAAAAGCCCTGATTGCCCAGAAAGCCAGGGAAGCTGCGAAAAAGGCAAGGGAACTCACCCGGAGAAAAAACGCTCTTGATATCAGCACCCTGCCCGGCAAGCTTGCGGACTGCTCAAATAAGAACCCCGAAGCCTGCGAAATCTATATCGTGGAAGGAGATTCGGCAGGAGGTTCGGCAAAACAGGGCAGAGACCGGAGTTTCCAGGCTATCCTGCCTTTACGCGGCAAGATTTTGAACGTTGAAAAGTCGAGGCTTGCAAAGATCCTGAAAAACAACGAGATTGTCGCCCTTATAACCGCGCTTGGCACGAGCGTCAGCGAGGACTTTGACCTTGACAGTGCCCGCTACCACAAGATCATCATCATGACTGATGCCGATGTGGACGGGGCTCACATCCGGACGCTTCTCCTGACCTTTTTCTTCCGCTACATGCGCCCCCTAATCGATGCCGGCTACGTCTATATCGCCCAGCCTCCCCTCTATAAGGTAAAGAAAGGGAAGGCTGAACACTACATGTACACGGACCGGGAACTCAATGCAAAACTTGCGGAGATTGGGGAAAAGGGAGCAGCCGTCCAGCGCTACAAGGGTCTCGGGGAAATGAACCCTGGCCAGCTCTGGGAAACCACCATGGACCCGGACACCAGAATTTTACTCCAGGTTACCCTGGAAGATGCTATCCACGCCGACGAGATCTTCCGGGTCCTGATGGGAGACGAGGTGGAACCGCGCAGGAACTTCATTGAAGAGCACGCAAAAGAAGTCGTGGACCTGGACATCTGAGGTGGTGGAAAAAATGGCAGAATACGACGAAGAAAACAGGACCGAAGCCGAAAAGAAAAACTTCATCCAGTCGACTCTGATCCCGGGAGACCCTGAAAGGGGACCTGAAAAGGGACCCGAAGAGGGACTCGAAGAACCTGAAAAGGGACCCGAAGAACCTGAAAAGGGACCCGAAGAACCCGAAGAGGGACCCGAAGAACCTGAAAAGGGACCCGAAGAACCCGAAGAGGGACTCGAAGAACTCGAAGAGGGATTCGAAGAGGG
>DUKH01000207.1:11881-18607 GCA_013329415.1 Methanosarcinaceae archaeon
CGAAGAGGGACCCGAAGAAGATCCCGAAGGCAGGCAGGGAATCGTTCCGGTTCTTATCGACGACGAGATGAAAAAGTCCTACATCAACTACGCCATGAGCGTGATTGTAGGAAGGGCACTTCCCGATGCGCGGGACGGGTTAAAACCTGTCCACCGCAGGATCCTCTATTCCATGAAAGAGTCCGGGATCACCCATGATAAGCCTTATAAGAAGTCCGCCCGTGTGGTCGGAGACGTGCTCGGTAAGTACCACCCCCACGGAGACTCGGCCGTCTACGACAGCATCGTGCGTATGGTCCAGGACTTCTCTTTACGCTATCCCATGATCGACGGGCAGGGCAACTTCGGGTCCATTGACGGGGATTCGGCAGCCGCCATGCGTTACACCGAAGTCCGGATGGGTAAAATTACGGAAGAGATGCTGGCAGACATCGACAAGGAGACCGTGCCTTTCAGGCCCAACTACGACGGGTCCCTGGAAGAGCCCGAAGTCCTGCCCGCAAAGCTCCCGAGCCTCCTGATCAACGGGTCCACGGGAATAGCCGTCGGGATGGCGACGAACATGGCGCCCCATAACCTTACGGAGGTCATCGACGGGACCCTCATGCTTATCGACGAGCCCGAAACGACAATCCAGGAACTCATGACCGTGATCAAGGGCCCCGATTTCCCGACAGCCGCGAACATCCTGGGGACTGCAGGGATCAGGTCCGCATACATGACAGGGAGAGGCCCTGTTAAGATCCGGGCGGTTGCCGAGATCCAGGAAATGAAGAAGGATAGGGAACAGATTATCGTAACAGAGCTCCCCTACCAGGTGAACAAGGCCCGGATGATCGAGAACATCGCCCACCTTGTCCGGGATAAGGTCATCAGCGGGATTTCCGACCTCAGGGACGAGTCGGACAGGGAAGGGATCAGGGTTGTAATCGAGCTTTCCAGAGGCACGAACCCCCACGTTCTCCTGAACCAGCTCTACAAGCACACCCAGATGGAGACCTCCTTCGGGATCATCAACCTGGCCCTGGTGGACGGGAAACCGAAGGAACTGAACCTGAAAGAGCTCCTGGAAATCTACCTGGCCCACAGGATGGAAATCATCCAGAAAAGGACCCTGTACGACCTCCGGAAAAGCGAAGATCGGGCGCACATCCTGAGAGGCCTCCGGATCGCCCTGGACAATATTGACGCAGTTGTGGCCCTTATCCGCGCCTCGGAAAATGCCGAGGAGGCAAAAAGCGGGCTGGTCGAAAACTTCGAACTTGACGAAATCCAGGCAAAAGCCATCCTGGACATGCGCTTGCAGCGCCTGACGGGCCTTGAGACCCAGAAAATCCTCGACGAGCTGGAAAGCCTCATCAAGCTGATTGCCGAACTCAGGGAGATCCTGGCAAGCGACGAGCTCAAGTACGGGATCATCCGGGACGAGCTTACCCGGATAAGGGAAAAGTACGGGGACAAGCGCAGAACAAAGATCATGCAGTTTGCCGAAGAGGTCACGGACGAAGACCTGATCCCTGAAGAAGACGTGGTTGTCACGATCACTGACAGCGGCTATATAAAGAGACTCCCCCTGGACACCTATTCCCGCCAGCGCCGCGGAGGCAGAGGCATAATCGGCATGGAGACCAAGGACGAGGACTTCGTTGAAAACCTCTTCATTTCTTCAACCCACAACTACATCCTCTTCTTCACGAACAGAGGCAGGGTCCACTGGCGAAAAGTCTACGAGATCCCCGAAAGCAGCCGCCAGTCCAAAGGCAAAGCCATAGTAAACCTCCTGGAACTCCGGGAAGGTGAAATGGTAAACGCCATGATCCCGGTAAAGGAGTTTTCGGAAGACCGCTTCCTCCTCATGGTGACCTGGGAAGGCACGATCAAGAAGACCCCGCTCTCGGAATTCCGCAACCCCCGCAAAGGAGGCATCATTGCAGTCGGGCTTGCGGAAGGCGACGAGCTCGTAAAGGTCCTCCTGACCGACGGCAAGCGAGAAGTCGTGATGGTTTCCAAGAAAGGAAAAGCCATCCGCTTCTCCGAAGCCGACGTCCGTTCCATGGGCCGCTCAGCCCGCGGTGTCCGCGGCATGACCCTCGACGGTCCCGATGACGAGGTGGTTAGCATGGACCTGGTCGATGAGAGCACAAAACTCCTCACTCTCACCGAAAACGGCTACGGCAAACGTACCGAATACTTCCAGTACCCCGCCCACCGCCGCGGCGGAAAAGGCGTAATCACCATCAACACGACCATCAGGAACGGCTACGTAGCCAACGTCAAATCCGTCGCCGACGACGACGAACTCATGATCACCAGCGCCGAAGGAATAGTAATCCGCATCCCTGCCACCGACATCTCGGTCCAGGGCAGGAACACCCAGGGCGTCCGCATCATGAACCTCAAATCCGGCGACAAAGTTGTAGGAATGGCAAGAATAAAAACCGCCGAAACTCCCGAAGACCCCAACCAGCTGAAACTCACCGACCTCATCCCCGGAAAAGCCGAAGAGGAACTTGAAGTCGAAAGCGAGGAAGAAGAAGGCGAAGAAATAGGGGAATTGGAAGAAGGCGAAGAAGTAAGCGAGGAAGAAAAAGAAGAATTCCAGGACGAAGAAGAATACTGAATTACGGATCGTGGGTGAAGAAGAGTAAAGCTTCACCCAACCGCCGCCGGAATAAAAGTTCTGGAGATTGATTTCCGGCGGTGGGGTTTTCTGTTTGGTTTGGGGGCGCCGGACGGGAGATTGGTTTTTTTAGGGTCGTTTTTTCGGATAGATTTTTTTGGAGAGGGGAGGTGCCGGTTTTTTTTGGAGGATTTTTGGGATTTGGGGTCCGTTGGAGTCTTAACGATTTATAGAGAACAGGGCAACCACACGCCCACGAAGTGGGCGGCGTAGCCCAGGAAAATTATTTTGTAATAGTCGAAATAACCACTCATATTGCAAAAGAAGCAAAAAATTAATCAAGTTACAGGTTAAAAGGATTTCAGAACAACAAAGGAGCAAATAAATGTCAAAAGATGCGATTCTGAGGTTACAAAAAACAAGCCTGTTTAAGAAACTTCGCGAGATCGAGGAAAAAGAGGTGAAGGAAACTTCATTAGAAGACAACGAAGTTTCACAAAATATATTTTCAGTTGTTTGCAAAGCTGCTCCTTTGTTAGAGAGAGTTCCAGAAAATATGCCTGAGTTCACATTGCATAATGCTAATCATAGCATACATGTAATTGAAAACATAGAACGAATAGTACCATATGAAATTCTTGAACAATTAAATGCTATTGAAATTTCAATACTTATTTACGCTGCTTATCTTCACGATATAGGAATGACCGCATCTCCCGATGAGCGAAAGCATATAATTGAAACTGATTCAGAATTTAAAAAGCTCCTAACCTCAAAAGAAGAATTATATCAAAAATTAGAGGTGGCGAAAAGTCAAGGTGACAATCAAACAGCATCAAATATTGAAAACAAAATATTCACTGATTTTCTCCGCAGAAATCATGTTCAGCGTACGCACAAAATAATCAAAGAATATGAATTTGATTCTAAAATATCATGGAGAGGCATTTCATACTGTAAATGGGTAACGGCAGTATGCGACAGCCATGGGCTTCCAGTAGAAGATTTGTATAATATTAAATCTTGGCCAAATAACACTTTTGTGCTAGATAAGCCGGTGAACGTTCAGTATCTAGCCATAATTTTTCGACTGGCTGATATCTTGGATATCGATCCTGAAAGAACCCCAAAACACTTATTTTATTATATAAACCCAAAAGATGAAGTTAGCATCAATGAGTGGAGGAAACATCTCTCGATTACTGGATTCCAGATTACACCTGAAAAAGTAAAAATTGTAGCTGATTGTGAACATCCAGAACAGGAACGAACACTTAGAGAATTCATAAAAACAATTGATAAGGAACTTGAAGATAGTTATCGTTTAGTTTCGAGTTACAGAGACAGTCTAGAGAAGAATTATATATTGAAACTTTCCGAGCCAATTAATATAGACATTCACTCAAGTGGTTATGAATACTCTGATTTTCGTTTTGAACTCGATTATCGCCGAGTCCTTGATTTACTAATGGGGGAAGGACTCTATGGAGATCCAGTTGTAGCACTTAGAGAACTCTTACAGAATTCTGTCGATGCGGTACGTTATAGAGAGTCTCTAGAAAAAAGAGAAGGGAACGGATATACTCCATGCATAGAAGTCTCTTTGAAAAATAACGAACTAACCATTGAAGACAATGGCATAGGAATGGATGAGAAAATATTTGAAAATTACTTCATGAAAGTTGGTAGAAGTTACTACCAGAGTATAGAGTTTCGTCAAAAAAAGGTAGATGTAGATCCTGTAAGCGAATTTGGGATAGGTATTTTATCAGTTTTTATGGTTGCCGATAAGTTTACTGTGGAAAGTAGAAGAAAAACTTTTGAAGATGAGATGACTCCCCCTGAGCCAATATATTTTGAAATTCCAACGGCTTATGATTATTTTGTAAAAAAGGCATCTAAGCGTACAAAGCATGGAACAAAAATAACCTTGTGCTTAAAACCCAATCATCCATTTTCTGCCAAAAAAATATTTAATAAAATTTCAGAACTTGCCCCTTTCATAGAGTATCCAATAGTAGTCTATACAGCTGACGGGAAGGAAACATATAAGCCTTTTTTACCAGGAGAGATGCCGGAAAATCGTAAAAGTATAAAAGAATACTTTGAAGTTCGACTTGATGATCTGGATAAATTTGAAGGTATAAAAGGTGTGTTAAAATTAGTACAAAAGTCAACCAAAATCAGTTGGTTAGTTGCCCAAAGAGGTTTTTCAATTCCATACCATTCGAGAAGAGGATTACTCCATCATGCTAATGTATCAATAAACATCTCAGGTCAAGCAAAATTAACACTATCCCCTAGCAGGTTTTCTTTAATAATGGATGAAAAATGGGATAAATTAACCAATAAACTACAATCAAAATTATCAAATGAATTTGAGAGAAATTTAAAACATTACAAAAAAACAAATGGGTTAGTACAGTATTCGCAATATGTAAATGAATTGTTAGATGAGTGGATCCTGGACCTTGAAAAAGATAATGCGTTGTCGGGGAATCCATATAAAGACGATGAAATAAATGAATCTATGAAAAGAATTTTCTTAAACCATGTTCCTTTATTGACCGCCTCTGAAAATGGGGAGATATCTTACAAAGTAATAAGTGATTTGGATAAACTACCAACTGTGGCAATAACTGCTTCTAGCGGTTGGCCTGAAGAAATACCTGAAACAAAAATTATAGAAGAAACCAGAAAACTGATAGGTCCAAGACCAGTCCTTATATTTGATGAACAGAAAGGTCATTTTTCAAGGTCGGATTTTTTTCACTACATAATGGGAGAACCATCGCAAATGTATATTACATCCATTCCAGGAGTTGTCATTAGTATTTTTTCGAATAATGAAGATAAATCGAGTAGCCTCATCAATGAAGAATATAGCTTCATATCCAAAATTCACGATGTAACCGGAAATAGCAAACCACTTTTTGTTCACAGTCTAGAAAACGATCTGCCTTATAACGTAATATTTAACACCAACCATTGGTTGTTGTCTAGATTTTTTAATGAGCAACAGCCAAAAGATGAGCTTTCTTCAAAAGCAATTAAACTTTTAACCAACAATATAATGCCTGCTTTAGAGAGTGTATGGAATACTGCGCACTCAGATTACTATATAATAAAAAGTGGTATGAGATCAAACTTCTATATAAATTACAAATTAATTGGAATAACAAAATATTACCCAGAAATAATTGAGGAGTTTCACGAAGCAACAACGAAATTTTGGGAGGAGGCTCAATCTATAGGGGCGATTCCTCTTGAAGAAGAGTTTCCTGGTTTTACATCGGATGATTTACCTTGGTTTTGGAATCATAAACTTGAATGAGTTATCATAAATCAGTAAATGAACGTAATCCTCATATCGAGAAAAAGCCGCCCCTTTCACATTCTACACCTCCTCTGAAAAAAGCCCGACCTCCGCCTCATCAATCTGTTAGAAAATGAAACTCGGAGGAGAGGGGCGAGGAAGAACTTCAGATTGCAAACGGTTCGTGGGGGATGAGCGGGAAGAGCCCCCTGCGAAAAATAAAAATGAAGTTATTTTAGTCCGCGAACGAACTCCTCCGATCGAGAAAAAGCCGCCCCTTTCACATTCTACTCCTCCTCTGGAAAAAGCCCGGCCTCCGCATTAAAAATCAGAAAAAACACCTAAAAAAGTCCTCTTGAGCGAACGAAGTGAGTGAAAAGGACACCGTGCTCCCGAAGCGGAACTCGGGTGGTTCAAACGGTTTGTGGGGGATGAGTGGGAGGAGCCCCCTACGAAAAATAAAAATAAAGTTATTTTTCTGAGTTATTGACGTGAAGAAAAGGCGTATGCAGTCATTTAATTTACTTACTCTTAATCTTAATTTATCAGGAAAGGCCGTTCACTTCGTGAACGGGACTGCTGTCGGGAACTGCCAACCAGTGAGGGACGCGGTTCCTGATGGATGAGGATAAAAAGCAACCGGGATTCAGATCGAAACTTCAAAAAAACGGGGCGACCGGAATACCTAATTGAACCGTTCTTGTCCCGCACGCAGTGCGGCTATTTCAGGAAATCCCCGCAAAAAAGAAGCTGAATCTGAAGCATAGATACTGGTTCATTACTGGTTCAT
>DUKH01000209.1 GCA_013329415.1 Methanosarcinaceae archaeon
AATATCTCTCAAGAATTGTAATCATCTCATATAAATCAGGAAACCGTTACATGTAAAACGTTATTTTCGGGGATCATCATGCGAATAGCGATACTCAATAAGGACAGGTGCCAGCCCAGAAGGTGCAGCAAGGAGTGCGAAAAGTATTGTCCCAGGGTCCGGACAGGGGACGAAACCATTGTTTTCGAGGAAGATGGAAAACCGGTCATCTCCGAAGAACTCTGCGTGGGCTGTGGGATATGTGTAAACAAGTGTCCCTTTGACGCCATCATGATCATAGGGCTGCCGGAAGCTCTGCAGGAACCCACTCACAGGTACGGGACAAACGGCTTTGCCCTTTTCGGGCTTCCTGTGCCGCGGGCCGGGAAGGTGACCGGGATTCTCGGGCCTAACGGGATAGGGAAGAGTACTTCGGTCCAGATCCTTTCAGGGGCTCTGGTCCCGAACTTCGGAAAGGAGACCGGGGACTGGGATGCCGTGCTCGAACACTATGCGGGCACGGCTCTTTATGATTATTTCAGGGATGTGGTTTCCGGGAAGTTTAGGATCTCTCAGAAGCCTCAGTATGTGGACCTGATCCCGAAAGCCTTCAAAGGCAAGACCTCCGAGCTCCTCGGGAAGACCGATGAACGAGGAGTACTCAATGAACTCATAGACTACCTGGAACTCCGCGGCGTAATGGACCGCAAGATCTCGGAATTGAGTGGCGGGGAACTGCAAAGGGTTGCGATTGCAGCCTGTGCGGCCAGGGACTCCCAGTTCTATTTCTTTGACGAAATCAGCCCCTACCTGGACATCCACCAGAGGATCAGGGTAGCCCGTTTAATCCAGGAACTCTCGAAGGAGAAGGCCGTGCTCGTGGTCGAACACGACCTTGCGATCCTGGACATGCTCACCGATGTGATCCACCTTGCTTACGGTGAACCCGGTGGGTTCGGTGTGATCACTCACCCAAAGAGTGTGCGTGTGGGGATAAACCAGTACCTTAAGGGCTTCCTCCCTGAAGAAAACATCCGGATCAGGCCTGAGACCATAAAGTTCGAGGTCCACCCCCCAAAGGATACTCGCGAGTTTGCTTCCAGGGTCTCTTTTGGTGGTTTTTCCAAACAGTACGGGGAAGGCTTTTCCCTGAAAGCAACCGGCGGAAACCTCCGGGACGGCGAGGTGCTCGGCATTGTTGGGCCGAACGGGATCGGGAAGTCCACTTTCGTGAAAATCCTTGCCGGGGAAATCAAACCTGATGAAGGGGACCCCAACATCGAGGTCAAGATCTCCTACAAGCCCCAGTACATTAAAGCCGACATCCAGATGCGGGTACAGGATTTCCTGCGGGGCATTTCCAGGAGGTTCGGGACCAGCTACTACGAAGTGGAAATTGCAAAGCCCCTGCAGCTTGAAAAACTCTATGATCACATGTTAACGGACCTGAGTGGAGGGGAACTGCAGAGGGTAGCGATTGCTGCCTGCCTGTCCAGGGATGCCGACCTCTACATCCTTGATGAGCCGAGTGCTCACCTGGACGTGGAACAGCGCTCCATGGTCACGAGGGTCCTGAACCGCTTTGCCGAAAATAACCAGAAGACAGCCATGGTCGTTGACCACGATATCTACATGATCGACATGCTCAGCCAGCGTCTCCTGGTCTTCGAAGGTAAGCCCTCGATCTACGGGGAAGCTCACGGCCCCTTCAGCATGAAGGACGGTATGAACAGGTTCCTGGAAAACCTCGGGATCACTTTCCGCCGGGACGAAGAAACCAGACGCCCCCGCGTGAATACTCTGGGTTCCAGGCTTGACCGGGAACAGAAGGAAAGCGGCAACTACTACTATGCGGCGACTGAATAAGTCGCCTTTTCAAACCTTTTAATATTTTTACTCTTTTTTGAGAGGAATTCCTTTAAATAACTCTCTTATATAATGGAAGAGTTGTTTATTTTTGAGAATCAGATCTAAATCATGGGTGGCTTAACGGATAAATCCACAAAATTGAGCTGATATGGGTCGAAATACATGACAGATTCCGGTTTAAAGCATGAATTTGCGCTCAAAAAGCCTAATAATGAACCTGTTAGGCCAGGTGAAGTGATAGATAAGGATGACTATGAGGCTAATTACAGAGGGCATATCTTTTGTACTGTTAAAGGCTGTGATAAGGAATTAATCTGGGTTGACTCTTTTGAACGACGAAATTCGACTACTGTAAGAGCTCATTTCAAGCATAAAAAAGGTTTAAATTGTGGGGGCGAGGGAGAAAGCAATCTCCACTGGTACATTAAGAATGAGTTAGCTTGCAGATTAAAAGAAAATCTCGAAAAATGTGCCCCATTTAACATTAAAATCCTCACTCAATCTGAAAAATGTGTTTGCATTTTTAATTTATTGGATAATGTTGATGAAGTTCGGGTAGAATACCCTTATAGGAAAGACATTGTCCCTGATATTCTGCTTTATAGAGATGGGATGCCCATTCGTGCGCTGGAAATCTGGGTACATCATGAGCTAAGTAATGAAAAAAAAGAATCGTATGCTGATGAACTGGAATGTTTTGAGTTTCGTATTGTTGAAAGCGGCGAATCTAAAGAAAAGCACTTCGATCAGATATTTGAGCCCTTAGTGCCAAAAAAACTGTATCCTAACAAACCTAATTCATCCTACGTCAGTTGTGAAAGTTGCTACTGTTCTCAAAAATGTTCAGATGATACTTATTGTGTGGAAACCGGGGATGTAAAGAGGCTTCATTGCTTTGTGGAAAATGACAAAAAATACAGATATTTAGATTTTTCTAAGTGTTCAGATGAGGATAAGTCTCGGAGATGTGATGTCTGCGGGCGTTGTTTAATCCGGGAAGAAATTGATATATGTATTGATTGTAAACGGGCAGCTAAACAGGTGGAATATGTTCCGGCACATTCCTATGAAGAGAAGCCTGAAAGGAAAAAAAAGCTTCCTGTTCCTCCTATAATACCCCCATCATCAATGAAAATCGAGTGTCTCGACCTTCCAGATGAAGTAAAGAAATTTTACCTGGATTCCGGAATTGAGGAGCTTTACCCTCCGCAGGCGGAAGCTGTGGAAAAGGGCCTGCTTGAAGGGAAGAATTTGCTTGCGGCAATCCCTACGGCTTCAGGAAAGACTTTGCTTGCCGAGCTTGCCATGTTGAAGGCTGTACTTTCGGGAGGAAAGGCGATTTATATCGTGCCTCTCCGGGCACTTGCTTCCGAGAAGTTCAGGCGTTTCCGGGAATTTTCAAAACTCGGGGTCCGGGTCGGGATTTCTACCGGGGACTATGACCGGCGGGACGAGGGGCTTGGAGTAAATGACATTATCGTGGCGACGTCCGAAAAAACCGACTCCCTCCTGAGGAACGATACGGCCTGGATGCGGGAGATTTCAGTTGTTGTGGCTGATGAGGTCCACCTGATCGATTCGGCGAACCGGGGGCCTACCCTTGAAGTAACCCTCGCAAAGCTCAGGAGGATGACCCCCTCCTGTCAGATCCTGGCGCTTTCGGCTACTGTCGGGAATGCCGACGAGCTTTCTGCATGGCTGGATGCCGGGCTTGTGCTGAGTGAATGGCGCCCGACCGACCTTAGGGAGGGGGTTTTGCTTAACGGGACTTTATATTTCAAGGGTCTGGACAGGGCTATCGAACAGCCCACAAAGGACGAGGCGGTGAACCTTGTGCTGGATACCCTCCGGGAAGGAGGTCAGTGCCTGGTTTTTGAGAGCAGCCGGAAGAACTGCATGGGTTTTGCAAAGAAGGCGGCTCCTAAGGTCAAAAAGACCCTTGTTGCGGAAGATCTGGAGCTTCTTGCGGGGATTGCCGAGGAAATCCTGGAAAACAGCGAGACTGATACCGCGGTCACCCTTGCTGCCTGCATCCGGGCCGGGACGGCTTTCCACCATGCAGGGCTGACTTCGGCTTCAAGGGAGCTTGTGGAAGAGGGTTTCAGGGCAGGCCGGATAAAGCTGATCTCGAGCACGCCTACCCTGGCTGCTGGGCTGAACCTGCCTGCCCGGAGGGTTGTTATTCGAAGCTACCGGCGCTATTCTTCTCAAGATGGGATGCAACCTATACCTGCTCTCGAGTACAAGCAGATGGCGGGAAGGGCCGGAAGGCCGAGGCTTGACCCTTACGGGGAGGCCGTACTTCTCGCAAAGTCGAATGAGGAGCTTGGGGGTCTTTTTGAGCGTTATATCGAGGCCGGGGCGGAGGAGATCTGGTCCAAGCTCGGGACCGAAAATGCCCTCAGGACCCACGTGCTCTCCACAATCGCAAACGGGTTTGCCCATACGAAGGAAGAGCTCATGGACTTCCTGGAAGCGACCTTCTTTGCCTTCCAGTACTCGAATTTCGGGCTCTCCGCGGTTGTGGATGAGTGCCTGCACTTCCTGACGCTTGAGGGCATGCTCGAGGAAGCCGAAGAACTCGTCCCCACGATGTTCGGAAAACTGGTCTCAAGGCTCTATATCGACCCCCTCTCGGCAGCAGTCGTCGTAAAGGGCCTGAGGGAAGCCGGGGGTTCCCTGACCGACCTTACCCTGCTGCACCTGATCTGCAGCACGCCGGACATGCGCCTGCTTTACATGCGGAGTTCGGACTACGAAGGGATCAACGATTTTGCCATGACTCATTCGGAGGAGTTCGTGGAAGTCCCGAACTCCTTCGATATGGTGGAATACGAGTGGTTTTTGCAGGAGGTAAAGACCGCGCTCCTGCTTCTGGAATGGATCCGGGAAAAGCCTGAAAACGAGCTATGTTCAAAGTTCGGGATCGGGGAAGGGGACATACGGGCAATTGCGGACATTGCCGAGTGGATCATGCACGTGGTCACCCAGCTTGCCCGGCTCCTTGACCTGAAAGGGGCTGAGAAAGCCGCAGAACTCGAAATGAGGGTCCACTATGGAGCAGGCCCCGAACTGATGGAACTGCTCGACATGAAGGGCATAGGGCGTGTCAGGGCAAGAAAACTCTACAAGGCGGGTTTCAAGTCTCTTGCAGATCTCTCAGGAGCAGCCCCGGAGACTGTAGCTGCGGTCGTCGGCCCGAAAATTGCGGAAAGGATTTTCAGGCAGCTTGGCAGGGATGATGCTGCCGGCCCGGAGTTCTCTGCTGAAGTACATGGGCCTGAGGCCGCGGAAGAAAAAGCCGGAGCAGGGCAGAAAACGTTCAACGATTTTTGAGTTATAGTCCCTACCGTAAATATTTACATTTACTTTATAACCACGGAAGACACGGAAAGCACAGAAGGATTGTGCCCTTATTTTCCTTTATTCCGTGTTTTCCGTGCTTTCGGTGGTTAAACTTTCACTTGAGATTGGTGAAGGAATTTGAGTTCTTGACTATAATTGCCTGAAGTCTGGTCGAAAATTCCGAATTTCCATTCTTTTTACTTTTTTTTCATTTCCCATTTTTCTTTACTTCCCAGGTTTTCCTGTTTTTCAGTGTCTTCATTGCTTTCAGGTGAAAATATTAAATGAGATCAGGGATTTAATGGGATCAGATTATATTTTAGAGATGGTCATCATGTTATTCAAAAAATTGTCAGACGTTTCGGAAGCTGAAATGCAGGGACTGCTCTCCCGGGAATCCGGGCTTGCAGATGTGGGGGGAACCGTTTCGGCCGTGCTAGCGGATGTGCGTGAAAAGGGAGATGCAGCAGTCCGGGAATATACAAAGAAGTTTGATAAGGTCGATTTTACGGATTTTGAGGTCAGTGAAGAGGAATTCGAAAAAGCGATTTCCGGAATCGACGCGGAGCTCCTGGAACACCTCAAAACCGCAGCTTCAAATATAAAAGCCTTCCACGAAGCCCAGCTCCCCGAGAAGACCTGGTTCATGGAACTGAGGCCGGGGGTCGTGCTGGGTCAAAAAGCTACTCCTCTTGAAAGTGTGGGGGCCTATGCTCCCGGTGGCAGGGCCTCCTATCCTTCTACAGTGCTCATGACCGTGATCCCCGCCCGGGTTGCAGGGGTGGAGCAGGTTATTGTATGTACTCCTCCGAGGGCTGATGGTTCGGTACACCCCCTTACCCTGGCAGCGGCAAAGGTCGCGGGGGCGGACAGGGTCTTCAAGCTCGGAGGCGTTCAGGCCGTAGGGGCCATGGCATACGGGACGGAGAGCGTTCCGAAGGTTGACAAGATTGTGGGTCCGGGGAATGTCTTTGTGACGGCTGCCAAGATGCAGGTCAGGGACGTTGCTGAAATCGACTTCCCGGCAGGCCCGAGTGAAGTACTGATTATTGCGGATGAGTCTGCGGATGCTGTAATGGTAGCTTCGGATATCATTGCCCAGGCAGAACACGACCCTAATGCTGTTTCCGTGCTGGTCACGACCTCCGAAACCCTGGCAAAAGCCGTAAGTGAAGAAGTAAGGGCTCAGGCCGAGCAGACTGCAAGGAGTGAAATCGTGAAAGTTTCCCTGGAGAATGCCGCAATCCTCACTGAGAGCTCCCTGGAAATGTGTATTGACTTTAGCAACAAATTTGCTCCCGAACACCTTGAAATAATCGTATCGAATGAAGATTTCGTGCTTGACAGGATCAAAAATGCCGGATCTATTTTCGTCGGAGCCTACGCCCCTGTCCCTGTGGGGGACTATGCATCCGGTACCAATCACGTGCTTCCTACTGCCGGTTATGCCAGGGTCTATTCCGGACTGAACATAAATCACTTCATGAAATATTCTACCATCCAGAAAATCAGTAAGAGTGGGCTTGAAAGCCTAAAAGAAACTGTAATCGCACTGGCCGAGGAAGAAGGCTTAAAGGCACACGCCGATGCTATAAGGGCGCGTTTCGGCTGGAAACCTTCTAAATAATGTGTACGCCATTCGATACTTATATAAAATGTAAACGCATAAGAAAATTTGCTATTTTAAATAAATGAGGAGTAGTGGGGATTAGTATGAAAATTAGAGTGGTTAGTTCACGGGAGGAAATTCCTACCCTGAATCCTAATGAAAAAGTTGTACACCTTGCATTCAGACCCTCGAATAGGGATGTCTTCGTGCTTGCGGAGACATGTCCGAAAATTGAAGCAATCCAGCTTCCGAAGTCGTATCGTAGAACAGTCTCAAAATCTATTGAGATGTTCCTGGAAATGCAGAAAATTAACCTCCTCGAAGGGGACGTTTGGGGACACAGGAAGGACATAAACGAGTACTACAATGTATCCCAGAACGTACTGGAGAAGATCCAGGAATTAAAGGCGGACCGTGTATCCAACGATATGATTGCTGAAAAACTTTCGAGAGAAAGCAAGTTGAACACCGATATGATCATGTATATCTTAAACCAGAAGAATGTGGCTTGAGCTACCCTTCTGTTCAGGTATTTTTCGGTTGAGGTGATAATTTTTTCTTTGCATCTGAAAAGGGGCTTGTAGTAAGGTATGGGTCCGGGTTTTTGCGTCCGGGGGGTTTAAAGAGGTTTTCAGGGCAATCCGGGATCTTTCGTTCTTAAAGGTAATCTTAGAGGTAATCCTGTAGATAGGTCGTACCTGCAGACAGATTGCATCAGTAGAGTTGCATCAGAGCTGCAAAGGTATACGGATTGTAATTTCTGCGTGAGATTTTTTTCCGCATTCAGGATTTCCTAATTAGGACGTTTAATCCTTGTCTATGGGATATTTTTTCTGTTCCCGATCAAGTATAAAACCGATTTCCATACCTTTATTTAATTAATCCGCTTTGATTCAATGTTCCATCTTGATTTATCCTTGTTTACGAATACCCAGGTTCGGGGCCTCAGTAAAAAGTCTGATTGAAAGTGAAATC
>DUKH01000026.1:0-2859 GCA_013329415.1 Methanosarcinaceae archaeon
TTACAATTGTTTTTTCCAGTATATGCATTTTCTGCACCTTCAAAAATCGGAGTAATTTACAGGCCGTATTTGCCTGAAAACCCCTTCTTGAGAAAAACAGCATCATGAAGAAAACTCCGGAGGAAAAAATAGGGAAGGGATAAAAAACGAGTTAAAAAAGGAAAAGAGGAGAAAAGAGGAGAAGAAACGGAAAATGAATTAAAAAAGGAAAAGAGGAGAAGAAACGGAAAATGAATTAAAAAAGGAAAAGAGGAGAAGAAACGGAAAACGAGTTAAAAAAGAAAAAAAGAAGAGAAGAAACGGAAAAAGAGAAAATGAGATTTTTCCGCTCAATCTTTCAAAAGCCGCTTATACAGGACAAACCAGGGGTTGTCCAGGAAACCGATGATGTTCTTGCTTATCAACTGCCCTATGAGTAGCGGGAGTACGGGCATCACTCCGTAGAAAGCTACAAAGACAAAGATGAGGGAGTCCAGAGTCAGGTTGATGATGTCGCTTGCCCCTGAACGAAGCCAGATGTAGGGGTTGAGCATTGTGTCGTGCTTGAAATTTTGTTCCCTTTTGGCAAAGCGCTTTTTGAGGCTTGAAAAGACCCAGGCGTCAAGGTTCGAGCAGACCAGGAAGGAAAGCCAGCTTGCGATGGTAATCCTGATACTCAACCCGAAGAGGCTCATCCAGGCATCCTCAAGCTCGAAAAACGGAGCAGGGCTGAGGGTTGTTGCCATGCCTATGAAGAGCACGAAAAGCACCTGGGTCGCAAAGGCTATTAGAATGGAAAGATGCGTCCTGCGCTCCCCGTAAACTTCGTTAATCATATCCACCACCTGGGCAATGAAAGGATAGATGAAGACTGCCGCGGGGGCGAAGAAAGAATAAAACCCAAGGTCGAAGACTATTATTCGCGTAGCCATCACCTGGGATGCCAGGAGGTAGACCACATAAAAAGCGGTGAGCACGGTAAAGCCATTCTCAGGAAGTTTTTTGATTATGTAAACCGATGCAAAGGTGGCAATTGTTAAGCTGACGACCCAGTATAACCAGACAAGCATTTTTCGATCACAACCGTGTTTTTGAAAGCAGAGAAACGTATGGGCTGGAGTAAGGATGGGAGATGAAAGACAAATGAGCTGAAATAATTAAGAAATTTCCGGATTAAGGTGCTGTAAATGTTATTCATTTTATTTAAATTGTGCAGGAATCTTCAGACCCCATCCCAGTATGCCAGAGCGAATCTAGAGAGAGCATGAATTTCTGAAGCCCGGAAATACCCGAACATAACCCAACGTATCCGGAAATACAAAAAACATCCGGAAATACCTGGAGATACCCGGAAATACAAAAAACATCCCTGCTCCGGAAACTCTTGCCGGGAAATCCACAAATTATAAGTTCAAAAACACAACTTTGAACTATACAAAATGGAAAAAGCAAATGGAAAAACAAATGGAAAAAAAATATGGAGCCAACCCTGGCATGGAAACACAAAGCAGCATCCCTGAAAATTTGAAACTTGCAGTCCTTGAAAGAATAAAGCCTTCACGAGACGAAAGAGAACGGCTCCTGGTCGTCCAGGAAGAACTGGTCGCAAAAGTAAATGAGGCTGCGGAGCAGCTGGACGCCCCGGACGTTTTTGCAAAAGTTGTGGGATCAGCAGCCCGGGGGACCTGGCTTTCGGGGACACATGACATTGATATCTTCATCAGCTTCCCGGAGGAGACCGCCAGGGAAGAACTTGAAACCCAGGGCATGGCAATAGCAAGGGAAATTGCAAAAGGTGCGGAACACGCCGAAGACCGCCATGCCGAACACCCCTACCTGAATATAAGGTTCAAAGGCTTTGATGTCGACCTGGTCCCCTGTTTCAGGGTCGCTTCGGCATCCCGGATCAAATCGGCAGTGGACAGGACGCCTTTTCACAACGAGTTTGTCAAGGCCCGTATAGGAGGCCTGGAAGACGATGTACTTCTCATGAAACAGTTCATGCGCGGAGCCGGGGTCTACGGCTCGGAACTGAGGACCCAGGGCTTTTCAGGCTACCTGACCGAACTCCTGGTCATCCACTACGGCTCCTTTGAAAATGCCGTCCAGGCAGCCGGGTCCTGGAAACCGGGAAAAAAAATAGATCTCATGAAACATGCCGAAATCGAGCACGAAGAGCCCCTGGTAATGGTCGACCCGACGGACCCTAAGCGAAACGTGGCAGCTGCGCTTTCCCTGGACAAATTCTGCATGTTCATCGACCACTGCAGAGAGTTTCTCAAAAACCCGGCCCTGAACTTCTTTTTCCCCGAACTCCCCTCTCCGGTCGGAGACGCAGAAATCCTTGAAAAAATGGAAATGCGGGGGAGCGGCCAGCTTGCCGTTGTCTTCAAAACTCCAGACGTCGTGGAAGACGTGCTCTACCCGCAGCTTTACAAGACAGAACAGGCCGCTGCATCCCTTCTGGAGGAGCACGGGTTTTCCGTAATCAAGACCGGGGTCTGGGCCGGAAGACAGGAAACCGTAATCATGCTCGAACTTATCTCAAACACCCTCCCCAATGTCAAAAAACACATCGGTCCCCCGGTCTGGGTCCCGGGGCATGCCGAGCAGTTCAAAGCAAAGTACGAAAACGCGGAAGACGTCTTTGCGGGCTATATTGAAGACGGGAAGTACGTCTTTGAAATCCGCCGCAAGTACCCCCTGGCAGCCGAACTCCTCAAAGAACAGCTCAGGTCCCACTCCCTTGGAAAACATATCCAGAAAAGTATAATTCGGGGGGTTGAAGTCCTGGAAAACGCAGAGGTCCGGAGCTTAAAAGACCCGGGTTTCAGGGTGTTTTTAAGGAGCTGGCTTTGAAAAGCCATCTCGCAAGAAATC
>DUKH01000026.1:3224-5838 GCA_013329415.1 Methanosarcinaceae archaeon
AATCATTCCCGTAAGAAATCATATTCAACAGAGTGTTTCTAAAAGGGGGGAATTGAACCCTCAAAAAGGGGATTGAACCCTCAAAAAAAGGGAACAATTCCCGTAAGAAATCATACTCAACAGTGTTTCAAAAAAGGGGAACAAAACCCTCGACCCTTTTCTGGTAAAAGAGATATTGCTGGGCATAGCCGCAGTAGGGGCCGAAATACTCTCTTCCCCAGTCTCCCATCCGGCTTAAATTCTTACAGTTTTCAAAGTACTCGTCATCAATGTGGTAGTGCTGGATGATCTGCCGGATGTGGGTGTCCACGGGGAAAGCTTCCATTTTTTCAAAGGCAAAAAGCAGGATACAGTCCGAAACCTTTTCCCCGATGCCCCGGAGCCTCATCAACCGCTCCCGGGCATATTTGTATTCAAGCCTGTAAAGGATGTCAAAGTCCAGTTCCCCGGAAAGCACCTCCTCGGCAGCGGCTTTTATCCTCTCGGTCCTGAACCCCAGCTTGCACTTATCAAGCAGGGAGAGGTCGGCATTTGCAAGAGCTGCCGGGTCAGGGAAACTGTAATACCCGTCTTCAAGTTCTTCCCCGAAAAACCTGCTCAGGAGGTAGATCCTTTTCTGGATCGTGGGGATACTCGACGCCGTGGCAAGCATGTAGGAAATCAGGCATTCCCAGGGGTCCTGCCTGATCAGGCGAAGTCCGCAGTACCTTTTGATCGCCCTGTCGATGAGCAGGTCTTTGTTAACACTTCTGTAGATCGAATGGAGGTCGTCATCCAGACGAAAATAATTCACAAAAAACTCAGGTGAAAACTTCGAATCTATGAGAATTTCCCCGCAGGCTTCTTCCTGGGAGAGGCGAATAACCTGTCCTCCCACAACACCCGTCCACCAGTCCCCTTCCCGGTTCCAGCGGAAGACCTGCCCGCAGTCCAGGGTATAGTTCAGGTCGAACAGCTCGGGCTTAAGCCTGTACATCCAGCTCGAGCCTCCTTAAAAAAGTCCCTGCCGTGAGCGTATCGCCCAGGCCCACGGTGGTCACAGGAGATTTCGAAAGCAGGGTGGGAAGCATACACAGCATATAGCCACCCCTGAAGGCAAAAGCCCCGTTTCCGGCAGCTTCCCCTCCGAAGGCTTCAAGGAAACGGCCCACCTCCTTCCTTCCCGGTTCGCTTTCCTGAAGTTCCGGGGCTTCCATTTCCACAAAGTCCCGTCCGTCCAGCCTGCCCGTAGCTGCATATGTGCCTGCACATTTGACCCCGAACTCCAGGGCTTCGATTTCGATTTCAACCTTCCGGGAATAAAAAGGCCTTCTGATAAGTTCAGGCCTTTCCGGGCAGCCGCAGGCAGAAGACCCGGTATCGTCCCACCTGACCGCAGCCAGTACGAACTCCCTCGTATGGACAACAAGTTTTCGCAGCCTGTGAAGAGAAGCCAGGCAAGAAGCGGCTTTTCCCACAGCTTCCGCATCCATCCGGAGAAGTGCTTCTACCGGGATCCCGTGAAGCTCGTGGAAGCTTGCAAGTTCGTCCTCGTTCATTCCAAGGCTGTCAACTATTGCGGCAAACTTCGAAAAGACAGTGCAGGCAAGTTTCCGGTTTGCAAAATGCCCGAACTCCAGGTGGACACTGAGCCTTTCGTTCCCGGCTTTCCAGGCCAGGACGCGGGAAAGGACCTGTTCAACAATTTCCAGGTAGCTGCCCCCGTCAGGATACTCCTCGAGCAGGAGATGGAAACCCGAAATCAAAGCGCCGTCCATCTCCCCGGCATGCTGCAGGGCGTAGGCATCAAAGTCAGGATTGATGAAAAGCCTGAAGTTAAGCTGGTCACAGGTCGCTATGAAACGGTTTTCCCTGGGGACTGTGAACTGCTCCCCGTAAATGGAAAAGCTCTCACCTTCCGAAAAATCAAAGACGAAGTGGATAGGGTCCTGCTCGGGGGCAGAGGCATCAACTTTAATCCTGTCAACATTAATCCTGTCAACATTAATCTCGTCAACTTGACTCTTGTCAACATTAATCTCGTCAACTTGACTCTTGTCAACTTTACTCTCGTCAACTTGACTCTTGTCAACATTAATCTCGTCAACTTGACTCTTGACTTCAGCCTCCCCCTGACCCTTCGCTGAAGAGCTACCGGGGAAATACACACTTTTCCTGGAAAACAGAGAGAGCTGGGTCTTTGAAGGGACGGCAACATTCGGGACAACCAGCGAAGCTCCGAGTTCGGAGAGGGTGTTGGCCATGATCCCGGCATTACCCCCCATCCTCACCAGGGATTTTTCGAAATAGAGGCCTTTCAGGAACTCGAATACCGAAGGATTGAAAACCAGCCATTCAGCCCCACACCCGTTTTTCATGCAATAGGCAAGCCCTGCAGCAAAATCGGATTTCGAATCAATCCTGCCGGGCGGCGAATCTATTTTTTCCAGGACCTCGGAGCTTTCGAAGGACTCCAGCAGTTCGGAAAGCTCGGCCCCGCCCATCCTGTACACCGAATCGATGTTAACGTTGTAGCCGCAGAGTATCTTCATCTAAACATGTCCTCATTAATCGGTTTTTCAGCCAGGTGAATTTTCATTTATAGTCCCGAAAGCAAATATTTACACTTACATTA
>DUKH01000013.1:0-829 GCA_013329415.1 Methanosarcinaceae archaeon
AAAAAAATAAGTATGTAAAATGCAAATATCTAACACCAATAACTTCAGGTCACCCGCTATGCAAAACAAAAATTAAGGTCCCGAAAAAGCACGCAAAACGGTTACAATAAAAAAAAGATAGTCCAAAAAAATCAATATGAAGGGAACACTCAATTAAAAAGTGTACATTTTAAAAAGGGTATGGGCCCGCTGAGATTCGAACTCAGGATCCCCGCCGTGTAAAGGCGATGTCATAACCGTCTAGACCACGAGCCCATCTGGAGTGTGAATCATTTTCGGAAGATTACTCCTCAAATGCAACTCCAAAATGTCATTAGTTATATATATGTGTTTTGATAGCCACACACAACAGATAAAAATAATTCACATACATATAATATTCAAACTAGGTGGCCTAAAAAGATTAAACCGTAAGTCCTGAAAAATATTTGAAAAAAATTTCAGCATATTAAAGTCAGAAAAGTCTATTTCTTCCAGCAAAAATTGATATTATGTATTCAATCAACCTCAGCTTTTAAACCATAATATATTTATATCAGAATCGCGTGAAGGATTAATTGTGAGCGGGTATCTAATTTTGTAAGATAACCCCAACCCCCCAACACCCCCAATTCATACTCCCCAACCCGCTCACACTGATTATTATTATGGAAAAAAACCTTCTTTTGCATAAAATACTTTTTACCATAGCTTATTTTGTACATGTGCTATCGGAATACACGCCGTTTTGCAATCATCGGGCATCATTTCACACATCAGTTTATTCCCTTACTATTTACCCCCACCAGCGATCGTCACTATTTGTCTTTACTATTTATCCTGACAATTC
>DUKH01000013.1:1170-2624 GCA_013329415.1 Methanosarcinaceae archaeon
TTACTATTTATCCTGACAATTCTTCCCTCAAAATTCATCCGGATATATAGCTGTAAACATTCCCGGAGTATTACACACTTTTACATACCTTTTACCACTCCAGGCTTATTTTCTGCCTGTAGGATTTGATAAACACAGGAGTACGTGCCCTACAGAATTTTATAAAGACCGTGGGAGAGGTATGTCACCGAAGAGCGGAAAATATAGAAAATTATATATATTAATTTAAGACTGCGAGTTCCATCAAACAGGAGATTTTGTATAGGATTACCTTAAAAAGAGCTCATGAAACCGGAATTTCATTAATATTCGATATATTGCCAGTTAGTATAAATCAAAGTGTATATATTAGAAAACTATATATATGATGAGATATTATTGAAGGCTTAGTGAGCGGGTCTGTTTTTACAGTATAACCCCCAACTCATATCCCCCCAACTATTCCCCAACTATTCCCCCAAACACCAAACCCGCTCACTAATCCCTTTCATTTCTTTCCATTATTTACAAATCTCTTTTTCATGCATCGTTTCTTCATTTTTTACTCTTCCCAATCTATCTTTCAATTTATCTCCTGTTTTTCCCTGTTTTTCCCTTATACCCACAACAGTAGCTACGTTCGATTTCCGAATATTTCCCAGACAAAACTCGGGATCATTCATTTGCAACTATCCAAATCCTGGAATTATTCGAAAACAATTCAATTAAACCGACCTCAGGGTTATCCGCTATTTTGCAAAAATCCGCACTTTTACAGGTCTTGCCCACATAAGAAACGGAAAAAGTACTCTCATAGCCCCTTCCTTTCAGGAGTACACGGTTATTTTCACCGGGTTTCAAAACAACTCCTGTAAAATATAATTCAATTAAGTATACAATACATTATCTCTATGACCAAAAATATTTTTCAATACATAAAAAAAGTATTTATAAGTCAATTTCGATATACTGTATTAAGTGAGCGGAGAACATACCCCCACTCCCCAAGAATTCCCCAAACTTCTTCTTTTAAGTCAACCCCAAAAAATCCGCTCACTTAATTATCCATGTCAGCATTGTGTGATTTTTAATTTTCAGGTGGGAAACCACCCTTCCTCAACTCTGGAGGAGGCAGGGGGGAGGAGTCCACCAGGGGTAGAACTAATAAATAAGAACCTTTTCCGGCTGCCCAGTCTGTCAGCAAGCCGACGGCGAGCCTATCAAAATCCGGGTTGAGAAAACAGTTAGAAAAACAGATAAAAATCCGGATATAAATACAGTTAAACCCATAAAGGAAAGAATAAAGCCGCTTAAGAAGCGGCATAAAAACGACTTAAAAATCAAAAAGCGTTTTCTGAGTTTTTTGTTCAGGTTTTTTTGGCTCCTCTTTAGATTCAGCTGCTTCGTCCGTAGAGACAGGATCTAAGGGAAGGTTTTCTTCCGGAGGTACTTCTACTTCGGCTGGTACTTCGGCT
>DUKH01000013.1:2951-6080 GCA_013329415.1 Methanosarcinaceae archaeon
CTGGTACTTCGGCTGGTACTTCTACTTCTACTGGTACTTCTGATGATACTTCTACTTCTACTGGTACTTCGGCTGGTACTTCTATTTCTACTGGTACTTCGGCTGGTACTTTTGATGGCACCTCTGATGGCACTTCTGATTCTATTTTACCGTACTTCGTCTCACTGTCCTGAACATTATCAAACCCGAAATCCAGAGTTCTTTGCTTTCTATCCGAACTGACGGGAGCCGTTGTTTCGGTTGTTTCGGAAGAAACTGCCTCTTTTCCGGATACTTCGGCTTCGGAAAAGAAGCCCGGAGTTTTTAGTTTGGTTCCGGCAGGCCCGGATGCAGGGGTTTTTTGTCGGCCTCCTGCCTCAACAGGGGGTTTGAAGAACTCAGCCTCTTCCCGGCCCCCGGCTGCTGCCTGCAGTTCACGGGCGTCATCGTAAATTTTCTGGAGTTTCTTGCTTGCTTTTTTGCTTCCGGTAAGATACATCAGTTCTTCGAGTTCGAGGCCAAGCCCGGCAGTCACGTCCACGGCAGAGGCTTCGTCGTTTGCCATCCTGGAATAAAGCCCGAGCAGGTTGCTCCTGGAATAGTGCATGGACTCAAGGCAGTGTTCCCCTATCTTCGAAGCGATATTGTCCCGCATGTTCCTGGTCGCCCGGGTCTGTCCGAGTCTTCTCCAGACCGAGGGCTGCTGGTACTTGATAAAGCCCCTGTAAGGCTTCGACTTTGCAAGGGAAGTCCCACAGACCATGAGCGTGCTGGCATACCTCCACATCCGGTAGTTCTGGCGCTTCTTTACGCGCCCCAGGTAGAGGTCGGCTTTTGAGAGGTAGCTGTAACCGGTCCTGATGTCTTCAAGGTCCCCACCTTCTCCCGCATACTGGACAGGCAGGTTCTCATCGATCCAGTGCACCAGGTCTTCGGGGCTCTCATCAAGCCCGTATGTGGCTTCAAGGGCTTTTTTCGGGTCCGTGCTCTTGAAGATCTTCTGCATTGCCTTGAAAATATTCTCCTTTACGTCCCGCTCGCCTGTGCTGACGTCCCTGGCTTCGATAAGCTTCCTGCCGCTGGCCGCGGCCTGGAGGTCGTTTACGGCACTGCGCAGGTCTCCCCCTGCATTTTCCGCAATCTTCAGGACAGCCTCGGGGCTGCACTGGAGCCCCTCCCCGTCACATATCTTTCTAAGGGCAGGGACAATGGACCGGCTCTGCACGCCCAGGAACTTGATTTCCAGACAGAGGTTCCGGATCGTCGGGGTGAGCCCGTAGAGGTCATTTGCAATAAGCACAATCGGCTGCTGCGTATTCTTAATTATCCCCGAGACCGCCCGCATCCCGCCGCGGTCCGAGCTCCCGTGGATATTGTCCGCCTCGTCCAGGATGATCAGGCGCTTTCCCCCGAAAAGGGAGTTCATGGAAGCCGCGGAACCCGCAACCTTCTCGATCACTCCTGCCGTCCTCTGGTCGCTCGCATTAAGCTCGATCGCCTCCCAGCCAAGATCCCGAGCAAGGGCATGAGCGCTGGAAGTCTTCCCTATCCCTGCAGGCCCGTACAGGATCACAGCCCTCTTCTCAGGGATGTCCTCGAGCCACTCCTCAGCCCAGCTCCGGAAATCATGCACTGCCTTCTTATTCCCCACGACATCCGCGAGGGTCGAGGGGCGGTATTTTTCAGCCCATTCGATTGCTGCCGTCATTTTCAACCATACCAGTAAAAAGGATACTCATTCATAACCTTATATGTTAAAATAATTTTTCATGTATAAGGATTTGGGTGCAAGGTCTATTGATTCGGGTTTTAATTATAAACACGGAAATACGGCACAAACTCTGCCCCGGTTTAAGTCCACCTGAACGAGCAAAAAGTCCCCAAGAGTTACAGATAAATTGCACTGAACATAGACATCCGGAATACCGTCTTTAACCGTTTTTGTCCGCACAAAGGCGGCTATCTCAAGAAATTGCTGCAAAGAATGAAGTAAAATCCGAAACCTCTAAAACTCCGAACCGGAAGTTCCGGGAATTCCGGAAGCTGTCGACATCCTACGAAGCTCTCAGGTCAAAAATAAAAAGTCGGGTTGAAAGGGAAAGTTAATTAATGTTTGTGTTGATTTTCAAAGGACTACCTTAAATCTTACCAAAAAGTAATGGTCTACAGTACTGATCTATATGGAAAATAATGGCATGAATACCCTCCTGGAGGCCATCGAAATACGGGCCCGGGCAAAGCGGGCGAAGGTGGCTATGGGGATAAGGGAACCCACCCCGAAACTTCTTGAAAGTGCATGGAGGGCTCAGATGCTGGGCTATGCACAGGTCGTCCTGGTGGGAAACAAAAAGGAAATTGACGAGGTCGGGACCGAACTCGAGGTAGTTGATACCGAAGATCCCGAAAAAACCCTCATCGAACTCCTCATCTCAAGGAAGGTCGATGCTGCGATCCGGGGGACTGCAAAAGCTTCCGGGACCCTTACCAACCTGAAACTGGCTCTGGGCATGAGGAAGATCTACAGGCTAGCCCTGCTTTTGACGGTTGACGGGACGCCTTTTTTCCTTGCCCCTGTGGGAATTGACGAAGGGAACTCCATTGCGGACAAGATCCGGATGATTAACCTGGGCGCAGAACACATCAGAAGGTTCGGGGTCGAACCTGTGGTAGGCGTGCTTTCCGGAGGCAGGATGGGAGATATAGGAAGGGACAGACGTGTGGACCGGACCCTTGCGGACGGGGAATTCATAAGCAGCCAGGTAGCGGAACTAGGGATTAAGGTTAAGCACCATACAATCCTCATCGAAGACGCTATAAAGGAGTCTAACTTCATCATGGCCCCTGACGGCATTTCAGGAAACCTCATCTTCCGGACCATCGCTTTCCTGGGTGGAGGAGACGGGCTCGGGGCTCCCGTGCTGATGGACGACTACGTCTTTGTGGACACATCCAGGGTCGGAGGGCACTTCACAAAAGCCATTATGCTCGCAAGCGCGCTTTCCCACCTGAATAAGGAAAGGAAAAAGGGAATCCATTAAGGGGATTTATTGAAGGCTATTCGTGAAAAGAGTCTATTAAATTATAGTCAATGACCCAAATTCCTTTCCAAATCCCAGGTGAAACTTAACCACGGAAAACACGGAATAAAGG
>DUKH01000013.1:6444-11015 GCA_013329415.1 Methanosarcinaceae archaeon
TAAAATAAATGTAAATATTTACGTCCGGGACTATAGATTCATAAAGAAGACTCATGAAGAGAATTCGTGTAGAGAATTCATTAAAGGCAATTCATTAAGGTGATTAATTGAAGGTTGCAGAAAACTGGCCGGTGGTAAAAGGGGACTACAGGGTAGGGAATCCGGAATCAAGGGTTGCGGTGGTGACCCTTGCAAGCCACCTGGAAGCCTATCCTGAAGCTGCACTCTGGGGAAGTTCCAAAACCGAAAACCTCGGGGTCGAAAAAATAATCGTTAACACTATTTCGAATTCGAATATCAGGTACATCCTGGTCTGCGGGACAGAGTCAAGAGGCCACCTGGCAGGCCAGTCCCTGCTTGCAATCCATGCAGGCGGCATCGATGGGCAGGGCAGGATTATAAGGTCCGAAGGGGCAATCCCTTTCATAGAAAACGTCCCCGGAGAGGCAGTCGAGCGCTTCCAGCAGCAGGTTACCATGCTGGACCGTATAGGGCTTAACGATACGGAAGAGATCCGGAAAATCGTGGATGAGTACAGAAACAAAAGCGAAGCATATCCCGAAGAGCCCCTCGTCGTCTGCTCCCCGAAGAAAAAACAATGTTCTCTTGCAGTCCCCGTTAACGGGGACGTGATTATTTCCGAAGAATTTGTAATGGATGCGGAAGCAGGAATAATCTGCCCGGCTGAAAGCCTCTGAACCGGAGAACATGTACGGAAGAGATAAAAATTGAATTTATAATTATATTAAACAGGCTAATTTTGAGGATTTAAAATGTTTAAGTTCCAGAACGAACAGGAAATCGTTAACATTGCGGGGGTGAAGGTAGGCGGGCAGCCCGGAGAACTCCCGACCGTGCTTGCAGGGACTATTTTCTATAACAACCACAGCATCGTGGAGGACGCCGCAAAGGGCCTGTTTGACAGGGCTGCGGCCGAAAGCGCGGTCAACCTGCAGGAGGCGGGGTCGGATGAGACCGGAAACCCCCACATGGTGCACATTTACGGGACCACTCCCGAGAGCATCACGCGCTACATTGATTTTATCGCAGAGGTTTCTGACGCTCCTTTCCTTATCGACTCCTCCGAAGGAAACGTACGGGCGCACGCGGCGGAGTACGTGAGCGAAATCGGGCTTGCGGACCGGGCGGTCTACAACTCCATTAACATGAGCGTCACAAAAGCCGAAATCGAAGCCCTCACCCATTCCGACATTGACAGTTCCATTATCCTGGGTTTCAATGCCGTGGACTCTTCCCTGCGGGGGAGGATGGATATGCTCGAAAACGGAGCAGGGATGCTCGAAGAAGGCCTCCTTTCAGTTGCCGACAGCTGCGGCATCGTCAATAAACTGATCGACCCGAGCATCACCCCCATGGGAAACGGGGCGGGGGTCGCCCTCAGGATGACAATCACTGCCAAGGCGAAGTGGGGCCACCCCACAGGTTCCGGGATCCACAACGCGCCCTCGGCCTGGAACTGGCTGCATCGGAAAAAAGAAGAAGACCCCATTGTGTACAGGGTCTGCGACATAGGTTCAACCTGCCTGCAGCAGGCAGCTGCTGGCGATTTCATCCTCTACGGCCCGATCGAATACGCCAGGTACGTCTTCCCCATGGCCGCCATGAGCGATATCATGATCGCAGAAGCCGTAGCAGACCTCGATATCGAGCCCTCGGCCAGGCACCCCATTAACCTGCTGGTCTGAGGAAAATTCCAGACCGGAGTAAAATTTCAGATATAGTTTTGACCAGTTCAGATAAAACTTTCCGGCTGCCCCCCTGGCAGCCAGAAAGGAATCTTTTTTCAGAAATTATGCTTCCATAAGTATTTACTTTTTTGAATTAGAAATCCATAGTATAATCTTCCTGAAATCGGGGATCAATTCCAGTAAGGGCCTATTCAAGTAAGGGCCTATTCAAGTAAGGGTTTATTCCAGTAAGGGCCTATTCAAGTAAGGGTTTATTCCAGTAAGAGTCAATTCCAGATAGTACTGAAATTCAGGGGAGTGGTAAACTGGCTATAATCAAGAATAAAACCAACCATACCATCCGCTTTGTGGCTTACCGGGCAGACGGAACCGAGATGCACCAGAAAGCGACCAAAATTCCTGCGGGACAGAGCCGCTATGTGGGCAAGGACTACGTAGGGGACATCGACTGGTTCATCATCACGGCATTCCTGCCTGAGAGCAAGGTTTACGACCATGTGGACGTGGACCTCCTGCCAGCCGTGAGGGACGCGGACGATGCCCTTGCCTTTGCCAAGGTAGGAGTAGAAGAAAAATTTGTCTTTGCAGAAGATTCCGAAAAGAAAGAGTTCCGCTTCTACCATGATGAAAACGAACCGGAAGAGGAGATCCACGGCTGGTAAGCCCTGATAGTTTTCAGAAAAATACAGGAAAAAATACCTTTTCGTTCCGTTTTCTTCCTAAATCCTCTTTTTTCAACCTGATCCTTCCAGTATCTTTTCCCGCTTTAGCCCTGCTTGCTTATAACCAGCCTGTTCAGACCCTTTCCTTTTTTGGCCCGCTTACTTATAAGTCCCGGGGCCTCCGGGCTCTCCCGCAGGACTTCCTCTCCCGCGAGCACAGCGGACGCACATACCTTTCCTGTGATCCATGCACTCTCCGCAGACAAGTTTCCCGCAGATGGGACAGGTGTACAGTTTTGCCGATTTCCCGCAAATTGCACATAAACCCATTACTTCCAGAATCCCGACCTCCTCATGGCTCCGGTTAAAAAATGGACTTGAGGAGCTATAAACGTTTCCGGGTATCCGCATAGATTTTTCGGGTATCCTCAGAGAAAACAGGAACTGCTCTATGCGGGGAAGAATTAAGAAAAAGATGCACAGGAGGGAAGGCTCCCTCCGGAATGGTTATTCAGACGGTTTTTAACGTCAACCTATTCAGTCAACGATTCCACCCGTGTTTGCGGAGTGCACGGCACGCTGGTACCTTGCCAGGTAGCCGGCTACTTCCTTTTTAGGGGGCACGAAAGCAGCCCTTCTCTTTTCCAGTTCCTCTTCGGGGACCTTCAGGTTCAGGGTCCTCTCAGGGATATTGATCTCGATCAGGTCCCCGTTTTTCACGAGGGCAATCGGACCGCCTTCACAGGCTTCAGGGGAAACGTGTCCGATGCAGGGGCCGCGGGTCCCGCCCGAGAAACGGCCGTCCGTGATAAGGGCCACGGAATCGATCATGCCCATGCCCACAAGGGCAGCGGTGGCAGCAAGCATCTCCCGCATGCCAGGACCACCTTTCGGCCCTTCGTAGCGGATCACCACGATGTCCCCGGGCTTCACCTCGCCTGCCAGGATGCTTTCCATGGCGTCTTCTTCACACTCGTAAACCCTGGCAGGCCCGGTGTGGACGTGCATCTTCTCGTCCACTGCAGCCTGTTTCACAACCGAGCCGTCCGGGGCAAAGCTGCCCTTGAGGACTGCAATTCCGCCTTCGGCATGTTTCGGGTTTTCGAGGGTTGTGATGATTTCCTTATTGAGCTTCGGGTTTACGATCTCGTACTCTTCCAGGTTTTCCCCGATGGTCTTTCCGTTCACGGTCAGCTGGTCCCTGTTGAGTTTAGGAGCAAGCCGCTGGAGGATTGCCTGGACTCCGCCTGCCCGGTCGAAGTGGAGCATGAAATTCGGGCCGCCGGGGCGGAGGGAGATCAGGTGGGGAGTTGTCCTGCTCAGCTTGTCAAAGGCTTCGAGCGGGAGGTCGATCCCGAACTCGTGGGCAAGGGCCGGGAGGTGCAGGGTCGTATTGGTGCTGCCCCCGACTGCCATGTCTACCATGATGGCGTTTTCAAAAGACTTGAGTGTAACCATTTTTCTCGGGGTGATGTTTTCCTTTACGAGTTCCACGATGCGTTCCCCGGACTCCTTTGCAAGGCGCATCTTCTTTGCGTCAACGGCATGGGCAGTTGCACAGCCGGGAAGACTCAGGCCGAGCGCTTCGGTCATGCAGGCCATGGTGTTTGCCGTAAACATCCCGGCACAGGACCCTGCACCTGCACAGGAAAGGTTTTCAAGCCTTTCGAGCTCTTTTTCGGAAAGTTTGCCCGCCTTGTAGGCTCCGACCCCTTCAAACACAGAGATCAGGTCCGTGTACTGGTCTTCCACGTAGCCGGGCAGCATGGGCCCTCCTGTCACCACAATGGAAGGGATATCAAGCCTGCCGGCTGCCATAAGGTGCCCGGGCACGATCTTGTCGCAGGTAGGGATCAGGACCATCCCGTCAAACTGATGGGCTTTTACCATCAGCTCGATGGTGTCCTCGATAACTTCCCTGCTCGGGAGGGAATATCTCATGCCTTCGTGTCCCATAGCGATCCCGTCACAGACTCCGATGGTGTGGAATTCGAAAGGCACCCCACCGGCATTCCGGATCCCGGCTTTCACGGCCTCAGCCAGCTTGTTCAGGTGGATATGCCCCGGAATGATATCGTTCCAGGAGTTTACAACGGCGATGAACGGCCTCTTCATTTCGGAATCCGTAACCCCGGTTGCTTTCAAAAGTGAACGGTTAGGGGCTCTTTCAGGGCCCTCTTTGACGATGGAACTTCTCATT
>DUKH01000190.1:0-2910 GCA_013329415.1 Methanosarcinaceae archaeon
GGAGTGGGGGTTCAACCTGCTTGAGCGCTATGAACCCGTGCTCACTCCCATGTGTGACCAGTGCTGCTACTGCACTTACGGGCCCTGTGACCTCGGGGGCAACAAAAGAGGTGCCTGCGGAATCGATATGAAAGGGCATACCGGCAGGGAATTTTTCCTGAGAGTGATCACGGGGACAGCCTGCCATGCAGCCCACGGGAGGCACCTGCTTGACCACCTGACCGAGACCCTCGGGAGGGACTATCCGGTATCCCCAGGGGCTTCGGACGTCATGACTCCGAACATCGAAATGATCACAGGCCTTTCCCCGAAGACCCTCGGGGACCTGCAGCACGCAATGGAGTATGTGGAAGAACAGCTCACCCAGCTCCTTGCAACCGTGCATGCCGGGCAGGAGAGTGCGGAAATCGACTATGACGCAAAAGCTCTCTTTTCCGGGCTGCTTGACCATGTGGGTATGGAAGTTTCCGATATTGCCCAGGTCTCGGGGTACGAATTCCCGAAGTCCGACCCTGACGCCCCTCTGGTGGAAATCGGGCTTGGGAGCATTGATTCTTCGAAACCGGTGCTGCTTGCCATCGGGCACAACGTTGCCGGCGTTACTTACATGATGGACTACATGGAAATGCACGGGCTCACGGACAAGGTTGAGCTTGTGGGGCTCTGCTGTACCGCCCTTGACATGACCAGGTATAAGGAAGCCAGAAGGAGGGAACCCTATGCAAAGGTCGTGGGTTCCATGGCAAAGGAACTCAAGATTATCCGTTCAGGGGTCCCGGACGTCATTGTGGTGGACGAGCAGTGCGTTCGAGGCGACATCCTGGCCGAAGCTTCAAAGCTCCGGATCCCGGTTATTGCTTCCAACGAAAAGATCATGTACGGGCTTCCGAACCTTTCGAATGAAAGTGTAGATGCAGTCATAGAGGCGCTCAAGAGTGGAAAGGAACCCGGTGCAGTCGTGCTTGACTACGAAAAACTCGGAGAACTGGGACCCAGGCTTGCCATGGAGATGGCTGAAATCAGGAAAGCAGAGGGGATTTCCGGGCTTCCGGACGAAGAAGAGTTTGAAAAAGAACTTTCCCGCTGCACCCTCTGCGGGGAATGCCGGCTTGCCTGCCCCGAGGAACTGGATATCCCGGAAGCCATGGAACTTGCCCGTGCCGGAGACCTTACGGCTCTCGAAGCCCTCCACGACCGCTGCATCGGCTGTGCCCGCTGTGAACAGGTCTGCAGGAAGCAGATCCCTATCCTCAACATGATCGAAGCGGCTTCGAAGAAGGTCATAAGCGAGGAAAGAGGCCTTGTCAGGGCCGGCAGGGGTCAGGTTAGCGATGCGGAAATCAGGGCCGAGGGCGTGAACCTTGTTATGGGCACGACCCCTGGTGTCGTTGCGATCATTGGCTGTCCGAACTATGGCGAGGGCAGCAAGGATGTCTACAACATCGCCGAGGAGTTCCTGAAAAGGAACTACATCGTGCTTGCCAGCGGCTGTGCGGCAATGGACCTTGGCATGTTCAAGGATGAAGAAGGAAAGAGTCTTTACGAACGCTTTTCCGGCAGGTTCGAGAGAGGCGGCTGCCTGAACATGGGCTCCTGTGTCTCGAACTCCCACATCACGGGTACCGCCGAGAAAGTGGCTGCGATCTTTGCCAGGAGGGACCTTGCAGGCAACCTCGAGGAGATCTCGGACTACATCCTGAACCGGGTGGGCGCAGTCGGCCTTGCCTGGGGTGCCTATTCCCAGAAAGCCGCTTCCATCGGGACCGGGTGCAACATGCTCGGGATTCCCGCAGTGCTCGGGCCCCACGGTTCCAAGTACAGGCGGGCTCTTATCGCAAAGCCCTACGCCGGGGAGAAGTGGGAAGTCTACGATGCCCGGAACGGGGAGAAAATGAAGATCCCACCTGCCCCGGAGTTCCTGCTCATCACTGCAGAGAGCTGGCAGGAAGCCGTCCCGATGCTTGCAAAAGCCTGCATCCGGCCTTCCGACAACAACATGGGAAGGATGATCAAGCTGACCCATTACATCGAGCTTTCCGAAAAGTACCTGGGAATCCTCCCCTACGACTGGTGGAGGTTCGTCAGGACCGAAAGCGACCTCCCCCTCTCCCGCCGCGAACAGTTCCTTAAAATCCTGGAATCCGAGCACGGCTGGAAAATCGACTGGGACAAAAAGAAGATCCTCTCAGGCCCTGAAACGAAGTTCGACGTCTCGGCCCAGCCCACCAACCTCAAAAGACTCTGCAAACAGCCGGAAGGAGCCGGAAAGGCTTCAAAAGCTTCGGAATAACCAGGAGAGAGCAGGAGAGCTGAAAAATGGTCGACACGACAAAAAACACCAAGGTCTTCACGAGCTACGGGGTGACAACTTCCAGAACCGTAACCCCGGCAGTGGCAGCGAAGATGATCGCAAAAGCAAAACGTCCCCTCCTTGTGGTGGGGACAGCCGCAGCCGAACCCGGGCTTCTGGAACGCATCATTGCAGTTTCCGGGACCTTAAACCTTCCTGTTGCAGCCACCGGGAGTTCAATGCCTGCTTTTGTGGGGAAGGACGTGGATGCCCGCTATATCAACCTCCGCGCCCTGGGCTTTTACCTGCCCGACCCCGAATGGCCAGGCCTGGACGGCAACGGCAGCTATGGTACCCTCATAGTGCTGGCCCACAAGAAATATTACATAAACCAGGTGCTGTCAGGGCTCAGGAACTTCAGTTCTATCAAGACGATAGCAATAGACCGCAACTACATCCAGAACGCCTCGGTCTCTTTCGGGAACCTTGGCAAAAAAGAGCATCTCGAAGCCCTTGATGAGCTTATAGGATTTCTGGAAGCGGAAGCAAAGTGAAAAGGACATAGAATCTGGAGTTAAGGGGAATGAAAGCTTTTCATCCTTTCTTTCCTTTCCCTTTCT
>DUKH01000190.1:3245-7458 GCA_013329415.1 Methanosarcinaceae archaeon
CTTTCCTTTCCCTTTCTTTCCTCCCTCTTTCCTTTCCCTTTCTTTCCTCCCTCTTTCCACCCTCTTTCCTCCCTCTTTCCCTTCACTTCCTTTCTTTCCCTTTCTTTCCCTTCCCTTCCTCTACTTCTTCAATTTCTCTACTGCTTTTACCACTTTTCAACATTTCATTTTTTATTCAAATCGTTTTTCGTGTTTGTTCCGGTTGTTTATACCTTTTCGGCTCATTCAAAAATGAAATTCTTAAGTAACTTGAAAAGAAAAAACTATATGAGTTTTAAAATCACATTAAACCATCATTGAGAATCCCGAACACTATCAAAAGGCTATCTAATTAAGAAAAACCCGAAAGCTCCCTTTACCCCACGATTATCCATGGTAGAAAAAGAAATTGACTCTTTATGCAGCCAGTACGGGCTGAGAGCTACGAACTTATCGGAAATTACGCTCGACATCAATTTTCCTGACCCTTCACTGGGAAGTGGGTTCAGGGAACTGGAAAACACTCTTTACCTTCCCCTTTCCGACGACGCAAACGCCGTTTCGTCCCTATCTTCCCTTGCGGAGGCGGAGCCCCCGGCTTATATCCAGCTCGTCCTCGATCCCGAAAAAGCGAGTGCGGATTATCTTGTGGACTTCTTAAACAACCCTCTGGGCCGAAAGATACGGAAAGCCTGGGAAGCCAGGGGTTTCATCCGGAGGCCAAAAAGTCCTGCAGAGGAAAAACTGCCTGGAAGCGAAGTTTCGGAAGGGCCTGTATTTCCGTCCGGGGATGCAATTGCCGATGCCTACGCTGATGCTTATGATGATGCTTACGCCGATACCTGCGCCGATACTCACATTGATGCTTACGCCGATGCCTGTGCTGGAAGCGGGGAAGGTACGGAGGTCGTCGCAGTTGCAGGAGCAAGTGACTCTTTTTCCTCGTTTTCTCCTGCCGTTGACCTCAATTCCCTGTCCCACAGCAGGCTCTACCTCCCGGATCTGCAGACCCAGAAAGAGATCCTTAAGGTCAAGGGCCTGATAAAAGAGCTAATGGACTAACTCAACGTTTTTGAGTGCAGGCTATCCACCTATCCCAAGAACCTCGCCCACATCGAGGAGAAGATCGCCCATATCCGGGAAGCCGTCCAGCTTGCAAACGACTCCGACTACGCCCTGGAACTCATCCGCAGGGGTGAGAGCAAGAAACTGGAGTTCAAGTCCACGCTCCGCATGAACCTCATGTCAGGTAAGCCGGACTGGAATATCGAGCATGCTGTCCTCAAGACCCTCGTCGCCTACCTGAACACCGACGGTGGGACCCTCCTGGTCGGCGTTTCTAACGATGGGGAAGCCCTGGGAATCGAAAACGAAGGTTTCCCGAACGAGGACAAGTTCCTCCTCCACTTCAAGCAGCTCATCAAGCAGCATATAGGCCTCGCCTATGCCCCCCTGATCGAATATGCCCTCGTCCCGGTAGGCGAGAAAAAGATCCTGGAAGTCGACTGCCGGAAAAGTGACGAAGCCGTCTTCATGACGCCAAACAAAAAAGATGAGGAGTTTTACATCCGGATCGGGCCGTCCAGTGAGCGGCTTACAGGCAGCAAACTTCTCGAGTACGTGGGCCGGCGGTATAACGGGAATGGACACCAGTAAAAAGTCCCCCGTAAAAAGTCAGCGGTGAAAAAGTCCCCTGTGAAAAAAGTAAGTTGAGGTCAGATGATCCTTACGATATTCAGCGCCCCGGTTGAAAAAAGGTCAACCGCCAGAGCCGCAAGGAAGAGCCCCATGAGCCTGGTAAAGACCAGCATGCCGTTGTAGCCTACAAGCTTGTGAATCCTCCTGGAGAAGTGGAAGATTACAAGGGTGATTGCAAAGGTCAACACGATTGATACCAGGATCATCAATTTTTCCGTATAACCTGAGGTGCTTCCCATGAGCACGATTACCGCACTGATGGTACCCGGGCCTGTCAGGAGCGGGAGTGCAATCGGGAAGACCCAGATATCTTCTCTTTCCTGGGACTGGGAAATTTCTTCTTCCGTAATGCTTTCTGCCGAAACCTTGGCATGCATCATATCAAAAGCGATTGTGAAAAGCAGGATTCCTCCTGCAACTCTCAGGGAATCCACATCGATGCTGAAAACTTCAAGGATCACGTTTCCGGTAATTGCAAAAAAGATCGTTATCGTGCAACCCAGTACTATGGCTTTATTTGCGACATCGTTCTTTTCCTCGAAGGTCATTTTGCTGGTCAGGGAGATGAAAGTCACGACTGCACTGAGAGGGCTTACGACTACAAAAACTGACATCAATGAATAAATAAAGAAACTAATACTGTCCATATTGCTAAACTACCCCTGAACTATACCCTTTTCTTACCATTTGGCACAGTCCTACTATATTTACTTATGGAATGCCGATTTTTTTAAATAGTTTGGTTCCCCTCGTATTCCGGCTAACGCGGATGAACTTGAATTTTCCTTCGCCTTATCCGGTGAAATAGTTTTAAAAAAAGTAAAAAGATATAAAAAGGATGGCTTAAAAATTAAGCTCATAGGTATTGCTAAACATTATTGCTAAACATTATTGCTAAACATTATTGCTAAACATTATTGCTAAACATTATTGCTAAACATTATTGCTAAACAGAATCACATTCAGGAATTCAAAACCATGCCCCCGGAAAAATCCTATACCCTGACTGCCGTCCCAATGGGTAATTCCAACGCCTACCTCCTCACAGCCGGAGCTTCCGCAGTCCTGGTCGACGCTGGCTGCAGCGGAAATATTAATAAACTTGAAGCAGTCCTCAAGCAAAACAACCTGAAATTCTCTGACCTCAAACTGGTCATCCTCACCCACACCCATTCCGACCACGTCGGCTGCCTGGCTGAAATAAGGGAGCGCAGCGGGGCAAAGGTCCTGGTCCACGAGGCCGAGGCCGGGAACCTGGAAAAGGGTTACACCCCGTTTCCGAAAGGCACCATGTGGTTTTCGAAAGTCATATCAGGAGTAGCAACCGGCCTTCTGTCCTCAAAGGCAAAATACTCTCCCGTAAAAGCTGATATCGTAATCAAAAGCGAGTATGACCTGAAAGCCTACCTTCCCGGAGTAAAAGCAAAGGTAATCTCCACACCTGGCCATACCACGGGTTCGATTTCCGTGATCCTGGAAAACAAAGATGCGGTTGTCGGGGACACGCTTTTCAATGTAATGTCCTGGACTGTTTTCCCTCCCTTTGCCAACGATGAAAAACAGCTTTTTAGAAGCTGGGAAAAGCTTGCCGAAACAAGCTGTGCGACCTTTTACCCGGGCCATGGTAAAGATATCCCGATTGCAAAACTGGCTGATAACTACAGGAAACTGAGTTCCAGAGTGTAAAAAGCAGGCTCGAAAATTCGAGTTATGCACTCTTATTTTTGTCCATTGGGTAATCCTTTTTGTATAATCAAGTAATTATAATAATTATAGCAATTGTAAGCTAAGTGTATCTGGCAATTGTAAGCTAAGTGTATCTGGCAATTGTAAGCTAAGTGTATCTGGCAATTGTAAGCTAAGTTTATGCTACTTTATTGGGGGGTCTTTACTGGACAGTGAACAGCAAACTTCTAAGCCGGTTTCTAAGGCAAGTTCCGGGACGTCGATGGGTTTGAACGAAAACACCGAAGCCGTCCTGTCTTACACGCTCACCTGGTTAACAGGCCTGCTTTTCTTCGTTATCGAAACCAGAAGCAAATTCGTCAGGTTCCATGCGCTGCAATCAGTTCTGGCATTCGTGGTCCTTTCCGTCATTCTCAGTATCCTGCAAGCTTTCTTCGGAGCCTTTGGCTTCCTGGCGTACCTGGTAATTAACCTCAACCCCATATCGATTATTTACCTTTTCCTTTATGCGCCAGCCGAAATCTTCACGCAGTTTTTAAGCAGTGTCCTGTTTTTAAGCATTATCCCCATTTTCATGTGGTTCTTCCTGATGTACCAGGCCTTCAGGGGGAAAAAGTTCAGTCTGCCATTTATAGGGGACCTGGTGGAGAAGGTGCTTGATAGCATATATTCGGAGTAAAAATGAGAGGACAGTCAGAAGTGATCTTGTAGGAATAAAATTACCAGGGGGGCCAGATAAATGAAATGTCCTGAATGTGGGGCTGAAGTTGGGGTAGATGACAATTTTTGTGGGGAATGCGGAGCAAAGCTCAGGGGAGAGGTTGAAGTAAAACCTGAAACTGCAGCAAAA
>DUKH01000190.1:7846-15896 GCA_013329415.1 Methanosarcinaceae archaeon
GAAATTGCAGCAAAACCTGAAACTACCTCTGAAAAAGCTGAGACTTCTCTGGGTTTAAGTGAAAACATTGAGGGGCTTTTATGCTATTCATTTACTTTGATATCCGGGGCAATTTTTTTGGTGGTTGAGAAAAAAAGCAAATTTGTCAGGTTTCATGCAATTCAATCGATTGTAGCATTCTTTCTTTTGTCAATACCTGTAGGCCTGTGGGAACAACTTCTTGATAATGACTTTGAATATTACGTGGTAGATTTCATTATTTTTGTGCTTTTAAATCAGCATCCTTTGATACCCATGTATATTCTTCTTGATGACCCGTATGCTTTTGAGGTATTTTATATGTCTTTTCTTTCTTTTTTCCTCTGGATTTTTTTGATGTACGGAGCATACAGGGGAAAAAAGTATAAGCTTCCTATAGTTGGTAGTTTAGCGGAAAAGTACTCATGAATATTTATATAAACAAAGTCACAAACGGTAAAAGTTTTGGGGCATGTTCGGCAAGAGAATAGACCTTTTTACCCACATCTATAACTTTCTCAACCAGGGTAAGCGTTTTGTCTATTCTCTCTACAACGTCCGGCTCCCTGTTTACCTCATTCATGCTCTCTTTAAGGCTTTTGGCTTCTTCTACCACTGCAGGGTCTTTTTGCTGTACAGTTTCGGCAGCCTCAAGCACGGGATCTGCCAATTTTCTGGAAAGCTTCAGGAGTTTTGGGCTTATCTCCATATCGAGGTCAAATGTTATGTTTGAGACCTCTGTGGTTCGGATTGAAAGCCTCCTTGAAAACTGTGCCAGGCTGAGATTTCCTTCGTCATATTCTTTCATATCAATTTCAAGAAGTTGCTTTTGAGTGGAAGAAACACTCTGGATTTCTCTGAATTTTTCCATTAAGACTTTCAGGTCATCTTCTAAAGGAGTATCGATAAGCTTTGCGTTGAGTTCCATCAACCTTGAATATGCTGTATCAACCTTTTCAAATTTACAGGAAAGCTCTTGAAATTCCCCCATATTCAAATTATGGGATATGGAACTTATATATCGTTTACGAATCTATTATTTGGAGGGGGTCGTTGTTTGCCGGTTGAAGAGTCTGAGGATATAAAAAAACGCCTTAAGGATGTCGAAAGGTTTCGACGCGCTTTTGCTGATATTGAAGATTGCCTTGAGAGAATTGAATGGGAATCCTTGAAGCAAAAAAACAAAGAACTCATGGAAGAGTTCCAAAAAACATACGTAAGGTTTCACCAGGTAAGATCTCAACTCAGACTTAACGAGGAAGCATTAAATCGGGGAGATATTTCAAGAAGTATGTTTGAAAAGAAACTGAGGGAATTAAGTGGGGAACTCTCAATAGTCGACCTTGAACTGGACTGTATGAAACCAAAACTCTGCCGGTTTATACTTAAGATAGAGGATTTTGTAAAAGAAGAAGGGATAGTTGAAGATGAAAAAGAGATATTGGACGAGTTAAAAGAAGCGATGGATCTTCTTTCATCCAAAGTTGAATGGGAAAAAAGGATGGAAAGGAGAAAAATGGAAAAGGAAAGAGAAGGAAAAGAGGGCTTGGAAAGGGAAAGAAAGGAAAAGGAAGAAAAAGAGAGATTGGAAAGGGAAATAGAGGAAAAGGAAGTAAAAGAGAGACTGGAAAGGGAAAGAAAAGAAAAGGAAGTAAAAGAGAGACTGGAAAGGGAAAGAAAGGAAAAGGAAAAGAAAGAGAGACTGGAAGGGGAAAGAAAGGAAAAGGAAGAAAAAATAGAAGTTAAACGGTTTTGTCCCAATTGCGGGCGCGAAAATAAGAACGAATCAAAATATTGTACAGTTTGTGGAAAAAGTCTGTTAAAAACGGACATCCAAGCATAAATTAGGGTTCTTCGCTGTTTCTTGTGGATAACTTATACTGTGTTTCAGGGTTTCAAAGAAACATCTGTTTTTCATAAAATGTTTGGATCTTTTACTCACTTCTTCAAGGAAAAGCCACTTGCTTCGCAAGTGGGAAAGACAGGTTTGGGACACTATTAATGCTGCCCTGTTTTCTATCTCTGAGCCAAGAGTGGTTCCGCTTCTTTTTTATTCTCTTTTGACGTATCTTCATGACGAAAATATGATTGTCATTAAGTGTGCCCGCTGCAAAACAAAGATTTTCAAGTACCTGAAAATCGGGAAAGGAAAGGTCCTGCGCTGTTTTGAAGAATGGATAGCTGAGGACTCCGGTTTAAGGGAAGAGGGACAGGTGAAGTGCCCGAAATGCGGAAACCTGATAGGGGTTGAAGAAGAAAAATGGGTGAAGATGAACCGAAGCGGGTTTACTTATTCGGGGAAAGTGATCAAAAAGTGAGGTAATCAGTACGGTACGGTTAAAATATTCGATGGAAATAATAGTGCCCCTGATTATCTTTTTAAATTCTTACGGGTGTGGTCTTTTGCCTGCTTGCCATACAGGATAATTTTTATGAAGGACTCATTATCATTTAGAGTAATCATTTAGAGTATCTTTTTGGATGGTCCTTATGGCATAGATCAAATCTATAAACAGCATGTCCCTTGGAAAAGTCCTCGGTCTTATGTACATGATTTTGTCGCTCTTCTTCTCGCCCTTCTTTTTCCTTATAGCGGCTCAAACAACATCGGTTTCAGGTGCAGCCGTAGTCTTATTCATTATTGTGTTTTATGGGATAATGGGAGTAATTGCAGGCTTGCTTATAGGAATCATATACAACTTCATTGCGGGAAGGTTCGGAGGAATCGAGTTAGAGATCGAAGCAAACTGAGTGGGGGATTCTTCGTCTACTCCTTGTGCGAAATGGGTAGGGAGCAGGTTGCTGGCGTAGTATCCACTCACCAATCATTTTTTAACTTACCGTAATTGTTATCAATTGTTTCCAGTTTTTTCCATTTGTTCTAACCGTTTTCAGGTTTGGAAGCCTGCTAACAGAAGCCCCGAACTTAACTCAAAATCTAAAAAAAGTAGAGAGCATCGTCTGCTCCACATTTTCTTCAGCCTCGCCTCCATTCGAAAACCGGCTCCATAAACTGCTTTCGAACTTCGGGTCAGGGACCTGCTCCAGCGAACTCCGGTAATACTCAACCGTCTTTTCCTGCCAGTCCCCTTCCAGCAGCAGGAACTTCATTCCCCTTCTCTGCTCGTTCCACTCCCAGACTTCCGACTGGTAAAAAATAGACCCGAGCTGGCTTGAAAGCTGGGCGTAAGGGACCTCTGGCCTCATCCGGTACAGGAACTTTCCGATCCCCTCTTTTTCCCTTCCCCTGTACAGGTTTACGGCGTTGTTTGCCAGGTCCTTCCATTCCCTGTCCTGCATAAACTCATCGAGTTTTTTCAGGTGGTTATAACTGATCTTGTCAATCCTGGGGAAGCGGGCATTCCTGAACTTCCTTTTGATGAAAATGTTCCCCCTGGTGTCTATTCGCCATGAGAAGGCTCGCTGTCTTGCGCCCAGGGTATTGGATCGGGACCAGAAGGCATCCATTGGTGTAGATTTGGTTTTGAGATATAAAAAATTACTTGTGGGAGTGAGGGGAATTCGGATGGTTGAAGAGTTTTGGAGATTTTTTCATGAGAAACTTAATCAGACGTGATCAAAGACTCGTTCCATGAACAAGCATCAGTTTTCCTGAAATTCTCCTTCAAAAAAGTCGTCTTCCAGATCAGAGATATAATCCTCGATAGTGGCGATCCCGTAAGGACCATTCTTTGAATCCTAGTATATTTTCTGAAGCCTTTCCCTGAAGTCAGGATATAATTTCTGCCCTTCCTCAGTCCTGATCAGCTCACAGACCTTTCCCATCATTTCAGATCCACCAGCGTAAGATTCCTCGTCAATGCCTGAAAACTCGCAGCGATATTTCAGCACGTTTTCCACAAGGGTAAGTGCCAGGTCCATTGTCCCCCTAATGTCTCCGGAAGCCCTGAAGTAATCATTGATAGCTTTCTTTGCCACCGAATAGCGAGGTTTACTGGCCGCTCCACGCGCAGGGAAGTAAGCGTTTATGACTATTTTCCGGTAAGCCTCCAGAATTTCGCTGTCTCCTTCTTTCTTCGTGTATCTGGCAGTGACATACCTGCGGTTGTCAACCGATTGTTTGTACAGGTCGTGGACAAGCTCGATGAGCTCTTTCTGACCCGCATCTTGCAAATATTTCTTCAATTCTGACCATTTTAAAGTCGCTTCTTCTACCATACCTTACCAGAATCCTTCCTCATTGCAGGTCTTCTTCAAAAAAATCTTCAACGTCTTTCACATAATAAGCGATATCATCCCCAAACCCATAGCCGAAATCATCCGATTCCCTGCGGAGTTTGAACAGCCTTTCTTTAAATAGAGGATAGAAGCCCTGTCCTTCTGCTGTTTTGAGAAGTTCGCAGAACTTCCTGAGCATTTCATACCCTTCGTCATAGAACTCCTCGTCAATGTCCCCGTATTCGTTGACAAACTCAACGACGTTTTCCACAAAAAGGAGCATCAGTTCCATTGTCCCCTCAAGGTCTCCCGACCCTTCGGAATAATCCATTATTGCCTTCCTCGTAACATCCGAGTGAAGTCCGCCTAAACCTTTGTCAGGGAAAAACTCATTCCTGATTACCCGCTGGAAACTCTCCAGGACCCAGTCGCTCTTTTTTTCCTCCGGGTGCCTGCGAATGATTATCCGGCGGTTCTCAGCTGAATACCTGTAAAGGTCCCTGATGAGGTCGATGAGTTCATTTTTGTCAAGCGTTTTAAGGGAATTTTTTACCTCAGACCATTTTACGGAATCTTCTTTTGCCATGAAAAGTCACCTGAAGTTTTTTGAATTATGTGTCATTCGGGTCCCCTTCAAAAAACTCTTCAATATCCCCTACAATGAAACAAATTACATCTTCGAAACCCCATCCGATACCCTCCGAATCCCTGCAGGCATTAACAAGCCGTTCCCTGAAAAGAGGATAATATTTCTGGCCCTCCTCAGTCTTTAAATGTTCACAAAACCTATCCAGCATCCCTTCGATGTTGTCAGAAAATTCATCGTCTGCGGCTCCAAAAATACCGGCATACCGGACTCCTCCTTCAACATATGTGAGCATGAGGTCCAGCGTCCCCATAAAGTCTCCCGAAGCATTCGAATAGTCACTGATAGCCCTTTCCGCTAGAGCGTGACGGATTTTCCCCGATTCATTCTCCGGCGGGAACTCTTTCTTAATGATTTTTCGGTGTTTCTCCAACAGCTGACTCTTTTTCTTATTTACTCTCTCTCCCAGGTATCTGGAATTAATGAGCATACGGTCTCCAACCGACTGTTTGTACAGTTCCTGAATAAGACCGATGAGTTCCTTTTTTTCGGCCTTCTGCAGGATTTCCTCCACTTCTGCCCATTTAGTGAGATTATTTTTTGCCATATCCATTCCTTTCATGTCTATGAATTATGGTTCACCTGTTCCTCTCTGCATGAATTAATTGTGTTTGTTCAGTTGGTTGTAACTCATCTCTTTGATCTTGGGAAGCAGTGGAAGCATTTTATGTGCTAGCAGAAAAGCAACAAGGAATTCAAAGAAAATTCTCAGAGCTTTATCCCGAATTTCTCTTCAAACTCACTTCCTGAAACAGTGCCTTCCTTTTTTAGCTCATTCAACATTTCGAAGTACTCTTCTTTTACGGGATGAAGTTCACTGGTGATTAACTCAAGGCTTTCCTCAATTTTGAGGATTTTTTTCTTGAGGAAATCCAGGTCATCGGAAATTTTCCTTAGAAGTTCAGTTTCAGTCATGTTTCCACGTGGATATTTTGTTTTTCGATATTATTTGTGTGTGGCTTTGAAGATTTCAATTCAATCAAGTTGGAAGTCTGTTCCACTATTTTGAAAAAAGTTATACTTGAATTACTTAAATATCTTTATCATTTTTCGTCACTCACTCTTTCTCTCCCTCTTCTTCATACCGGACATCCCTGGAATTGTTATTAATATGGAGCTGCCAGTAGCGGTCGTAGAGGGTGACGATCAGGGTCAGGAGCAGGATGAAGAAGAGCGTGTTCCCGAGGTTGATTGCGCCGTCGTACATGGGGCTTAGGAAGTTTAAGAGGAGGATGAGGCCGGTGTTTACCAGCGACATAACGATGAATTCCCTGACAATGGAACTCCAGTGCCTTCCGCTCCGGGCCAGCCAGTGACTCAGGGCCGTGTTTATTATGATGATTATGGCCACGGCAATGGATAGCTGGATGTTGTTTGCCCGCACGCCCGGAAGTATCTGGGCGAAGATGATGGTCAGGAGGGAGATCAGCGCGATCTTCTCGAGGACCTGTTTGTTAATAAGGCGTTCCCGCTCGTTCTTAATGGCCTCCGGCAGAGGGGTGACAACCGGGGCGGCTGCAATGGGGAGGGCGGCAAATTCCAGGCCTTTCCGGGCAGGAGGTAGGTCCCGGAGCAGCCACCAGGCCATGGCGAGCAGGAACGCAGCATAGGCAACCAGGATCAGGGCGTTGGATGGGTTGGCTTTGATCCAGTCGGTGGTGTCCAGCTGGGCGACGTGGATCCAGTACTCCTGGGGTATCTTGACGAAAACCCAGATAAGGGCTGCTGCGGCTATCAATTTGCTTTTTGTCAGCACCTTCGGGTCCCATTTCAGGCGGACGGCTTCGTAGAAGATGAAGAAGTACTCGAAGGTGTTTGGGAAAATAAGCAGCAGATAGCGCAGGTGTACGAGTTCGAAAATCGCCACGCCGACCAGCCGGTAGTAGAAGAGGAAACGGTCCAGTTTGAAGGCATAGAGGTTTGACCAGTTGCGAAGTGTCGAAAGGTAAGTGATACTCAGGTAATAAATGTCAAGAGCCTTGTCATAGCCCTGGTAACCTTCCAGGGGCAGGTCCGTGAAAAGCTGGAATATCGTCTGGTCAACCATGTCCAGAAGCAGAGAAGCCACCACACCCGGGAGGGGGTAGCGCGGGATGGTGAGCGGTATTAAGAAGCGGGCCATAACCACAACCCAGAAGATCACCAAGTCTGTTGTTTCTGCCAAAGCCTGATTCCCCCTCAATCAGTAGCCAGCCTGCCATTCCCCCCGGAGGCAGGCCGGATTTTCATCGTGATTCCAATAGCGTTTATACTTATTGTTATAAATAGATCCATTTCTATAAAAATTGTTTCATATTAAAATACTTGCTTTGAACCCTGTATGGAAGCCTTCAAACGTCTTTTCTTTCTAAAGGGGTTGTTTATCTCTTTTTTTGACTTAAATATCCGTAAAAAAGCCTCTATTATGAATCAAAGGTATTTGAGTGTAGTAACAATGATCCAGAATAGTCTTAAGATTATAAAAATTTCTATTAATTAAATGTTAAGAAAATGAAATTTGCAGTAAGAAAATCTGCCCTATCGAATGCTTTAAATAATTCGGGAAAAAACAACTACTATTAGATAATATATTAGGGGGATTCAATCTTTTTAAGGGGGTGGCACTTATTTCCAGTGCGTATGACAACCGGAGAGGCTCTGTAGTAGTTGAAACTGACAAAGGTGTCCTGCTGGTGAGCAGTTCGGGAGGTTACTATCGGCTTCCCGGGGGAAAACCGAAGAAAGGGGAAGCAAGCATCCAGACGGCAATCCGGGAGCTCCGGGAAGAGACCGGGCTTCGGGCATACTATGTGAATTATCTGTTCAAGTTCCATGCGTCCAAGATCTTCAAGATCCGGGCGAAAGGGATACCGACTCCGAGTAACGAAATACACCATTTCGCGTATTACAAACCTGGCAAGGAAATGGACGTGAAAGTTTCCTACAATACGCGCAAAATATTGAGCAAGTATTACGGTCTGGAAGAAGCTGAAGCTAAGAGCTAAGAGGTGCACGGATTCTAAACGGAAGGATGGGGTCATAAATCATAAGTCGCGTCAATGAGGTATTAAGCTTCGTTTTTATTTTTTAAGGCGTAAGCCACTCTACAAGCGGACAGGCTCTGATTATAGTCCCTGACGTAAATATTTGCACTTACTTATAACCACGGAAGACACGGAAAGCACGGAAAGACTGTGTTCCCATTTTCTTTATTCCGTGTTTTCCGTG
>DUKH01000190.1:16226-18410 GCA_013329415.1 Methanosarcinaceae archaeon
GGTTAAACTTTCACCTGAGATTGGTGAAAGAATTTGGGTCGTCGACTATAGATTGTTAATTCCGGTTTTACGGGCTTGAATTCAGGATTTTGAGCCGACAATAATTTTCTTTTTTCAAACAATTATATTTCTTCAAGAGATACTTTTTAGGTGGCTATTTATGCCTGATTTTTAATTATCTAGCAAGACACAGATTTCTATCTGAAAAAAATAACTAAGAACTGATCCCCTATGCACCCGAAAACCCTGCAAATCCTTAAGACTTTCGAAGAAATCGACAGGATCCCGCGCTGCTCGAAGTACGAAAAAAAGATTGCCCTCTGGCTTGAGGACTGGGCCAGGTCCCGGGGCTTTGAGGTGAAAACCGATCTTGTTAACAATTTACTGATAGAGGTCCCGGCGACCCCGGGGTATGAAAATTCTCCTACCCTTGTTTTGCAGGGGCACATGGACATGGTCTGCGAGAAGAGCAAGGGCTCGGCCCATGATTTTTCCAGAGACCCGGTTAAGTGTGTGTATGACGGAGACTGGATGAAAGGAAACGGGACTTCTATCGGAGCGGACAACGGGATTGCGCTTGCAATTGCCCTGGTCCTGGCACAGGCCGGAAAGGCGGGAGAGATCGAGCACCCGCCGCTTGAGCTGCTCTTTACGGTGGACGAGGAAACCGGGCTTACCGGGGCAATGGCGCTTGAACCGGGCTTCTTCGCAGGAAGGGCCCTGCTGAACCTGGACTCCGAGGACGAAGGGGTCTTTACCGTCGGGTGCGCAGGGGGGCTGAATACGCGGATTTCACTGCCCGTAGAGTACGAGCCTTTCGACTACGAGAAAGGGTTCGGTTTCTTCAAACTCGCTGTGGAAGGGCTCAAGGGCGGGCATTCGGGAGTCGAGATCCACAGGCAGCGGGCAAATGCTGTCCGGCTGCTTGCCCGGGTCCTGGAGGGAGTCCGGGATAAACCCGGAGAGGCAGGTTCAGGCTCTGGCTCAGGGATTCTCAGGCTCGTTTCCCTGAACGGGGGAAGCACCCACAATTCGATCCCCAATTTTGCGGAAGCTTTTTTTGCGCTTAAAAGGAGTGAGCTCGACCGGATAAAGGGGCTGGTCTCCGGGTTCGGGAAAACTTTCCGGGCCGAGTACGCCAGGAGCGACCCGGATATCCGCCTGGACCTCGAGGAGGTTGAAAAGGGCGTGATTTACGAAATTTCCGAAACCGAAGTCAGTGAAAAGGAAGTCCCTCTTGACCGGGTGCTCACGGAAAACAGTGACTTAAGGCTTCTTGGCCTGCTGCTTGGCCTCCCCCACGGGGTCTACCGGATGTCGGATAAGATCCAGGGCCTGGTGGAGACCTCAAACAACCTTGCCCTTGTGAGGACAGGGGACGATGCGGTGGAAGTCCTGTCCAACCAACGCAGTTCGGTCGTTTCCAGGCTGGCTGAAATTACCGGAAGGATCGAAGCCGTGGCAGGGCTGGCAGGAGCGGAGCTACGGTGTGAGAACGGGTATCCCGCCTGGGAACCTGACCTTGAATCGGACCTGCTCTCCAGATGCAAGACGGCATACACGTCTGTTTTCGGGGAAGAACCCGCCATAGAAGTTGTGCACGCCGGGCTCGAATGCGGAGTCATCGGCTCGAAATGCGGATTATGGGGCGGAAAAGGGAACCATGGAGATTGCGGTGGCGAGGACTGTGATGGAGACATGGAGATGATTTCCATAGGCCCGACTATAAAGTATCCTCACTCCCCGGATGAGATGATCTATATCCCCTCCATCGAAAAGGTCTGGGCTTTCCTGGAAAAGCTTCTGAAGAGTTACCGCTGATAAACAGCCTTTAAAAGTTAAAGGTTAAATGGGCTCAGTAGAAATGCTGTAATATTGCTTGAAATGGCCCTGGTTTTTGTGAAAGGGTTTAATGCTGATTCCAATTTCGGGAATTTCCTTCCTGGTATCGAGAACAAGGGCCCTCACCGCCCGCATCAGCGGGCGGCCTTTCCGAATTTTTCTGGAAAAAAGTGCTTGCAAAATAAATTGATGGTGGAGGATGACTGTATTCTGATTTTCAACCCTGATTTCTTCGTCCTGTTCCCAACATTCTGCTTTTCCCACCCTGTCCTCAACATTCTGCTATACACGGAATAAAGGAAACAGGGGAGCAATCTTTCCGTGTTTTCCGTGTTTTCCGTG
>DUKH01000190.1:18785-30682 GCA_013329415.1 Methanosarcinaceae archaeon
TAAATATTTACGTTCAGGACTATGGTAGTTTTAATAACTTTTTAAGTCATTTTGCTGTACTATACTTCGCCATTTTAGTACTATTTTTTGTCTTTTAAATTATTTTATGGAAAAGCCGGTCGTCTTCGACGACCGGTGAGAGTGCCGGTACCTGGAAAGCGGATTAAAAAAGGCTTTTGGGGTTAGCTCATATAAAAGGGAATTACAGTTAACCTGCCTGGATTTTTTATTTTGACTGGGAATTGTTCTCCTTTTTTCCGGTTTTTTCTTCTTCAGTGGGATAACTGGGGATTCCGGCTTTATCTCCCCTTTCGTACAATACCCAGTTTGCTCCACTGGTTTGGGAATTCATTTTGCTGCTGGTCGGTAGGTTTTCTCTCTCGTTGTCCTTTGTCTTCGAGCGCACTTTTATGAAGTAAGCCAGGGCTGCAATGGGCAGGGCGTAGCCTATCCCGTATAAAGCAAGGTTGTCATCCTGCTGTTCAAGGACCACGCTCAGGAAGTTGACTGCAAGCACTACTGCAGTGAGCCCCACCAGGTTCAGTTCCAGTTCCTCGATGTCATTTATCTCCAGCCAGGCCGGTAAAGGGAGCGGCTGGATAAACAGCTGGTAGAGGCCGAATGAGGTGATGAAGAGCACTGTACCGACCAGGAAAAGATGGACGATTTCCACAAGTTCGATAATAATGACGCTTTTTGTATCCGTCTCCCCTATTCCGGCAACCATTTCCCAGAGGAAGCCAAGAAGGTCGATGCCGCCCCTGATAAACAAAATGCCAGCCGTAATTGCCAGCCCTATAACCGGAATCAGGACGAAGTATCTCATTCCGGCAATAAATCTCACGACTTTCATAAGCAGATTCTTCCTGTTACCTGGCGGTATGTTTTCTCAGTCTCCTTTCTGCGTCCCTCACCGAGAGTCGGGGCTGTCTTCAGAGCTTGGGGCTGTCTTCTGAGCCTTATCCATCCGTTTCTGATTCAGCCTCAGCGCCTACCGCGCGATATGCGATGCCGGCCAGGGCCGCTCCGACTATAGGTGCCAGCCAGAACAGCCACAGCTGCTGAATTGCCCAGCCGCCTACGAATAGTGCCTGCGATGTGCTGCGGGCAGGGTTCACTGAGGTATTTGTCACCGGGATGCTGATCAGGTGGATCAGGGTTAGCCCAAGCCCGATGGCAATCGGTGCGAAACCGGGTGGAGCGCGGATGTCGGTCGAGCCGAGAATGATGAAGAGAAACATGAAGGTCATCACGAGCTCGCAGACCAGCGCTGCGTACAATGAGTACCCTCCGGGTGAGTGTGCCCCATAACCGTTAGCCGCAAAACCACTTTCGACCAGATCGAAACCGGGCTGGCCACCGGCGATCAGCGCGAGCACAATAGCGGCGGAGATAGCTCCTGCCAGCTGTGCAATGATGTACGGGACGATGTCCTTTGCAGGAAAACGGCCGCCTGTGAACAGGCCGATCGTGACAGCAGGGTTGAGGTGGCAGCCCGAGATGTGCCCGATCGCAAAAGCCATTGTCAGGACGGTCAGTCCGAAAGCCAGGGCGACACCGAGAAAGCCGATGCCAAGCTCCGGGAAACCAGCCGCCAGAACTGCGCTTCCGCAGCCTCCGAGGACCAGCCAGAAAGTACCTATAAGCTCTGCTGAGAATCGATGTATTAAGTTCATGAGAACCCCCTTTCTTTGAATCTGAGTGCTGATAACTGTCTGCTGATAACTGTCTGCTGATAACTGTCTGCTTGTGCATGTTCCGGTCAGATCAGGCCAGGCGGGTAACTGCCAGGATTAGCAGGCTGAATGTAATCCGGGCGCTTTTACTGCCCGCTTCTTACGCCTGGGATCAGCCCTAAAGTTCCTGACCTGTTCTCTTTCCGCCTCCACGTTCAGGTGCTTCCGATTCCCTGCAAAAGCTTCTCCATTACCTGATCAACGGTAAAGCTGGCCGCTTTCTGGCGCGGAGGGTACTCTTTAAATGTTGCCAGAAAGTCTCCAACGACACCCTGGGCAGGCACAAGCAGGAAAGCGTGGTCGAGGAGCCAGTCGTAGTAGGTGTTTGAGGTCTGGTCCGCCCTTTCATAAGGATCCGTTCGCAGGTTGAACAGTTTCGGGACGCGCAGGGGGACAAAAGGTTCAGCCCAGACCTGTAGCGTGCCGATGGCGCGCTGCTCCATAAAGACAAGTTTCCAGTTGTCGTACCGTACCGCTACCAGGTCGCCGTCGTCGGAGAAGTAGAAGAACTCGATACGCGGGGACTTTTCCTCCTTCCCGGTCAGGTAGGGGAGCAGGTTATAGCCGTCAAGGTGCACTTTGAAAGTTTTGTCTCCTGCCTTGTAGCCTTTTTTGAGTTTTTCCTTGATCTCAGGCTCTCCGGCTGCTGCAAGGAAGGTTGGCAGCCAGTCAAGGTGGCTTACGATCTCGTTGGAAACCGTGCCTGCGGGGATTGTCCCCGGCCATCTTACCGCCTGAGGTACCCGGAAAGCTCCCTCCCAGCAGGAGTTTTTCTCGTTTCTGAAGGGAGTCATGGCTGCGTCGGGCCAGGTGTTCATATGGGGTCCGTTGTCCGTGCTGTAGGCAACGATGGTATCCTCTGCAATGCCAAGTTCGTCCAGCAAATTCAGAAGCACTCCTATCTGTCGGTCGTGTTCGATCATGCCGTCGTGGTATTCCGACTGCCAGCGCCCGGACTGGCCCCGTATCCTCTCCGGGACATGGACCCGGAAGTGCATCCAGGTGGTGTTGAACCAGACGAAAAACGGCTTTCCCGCCTCATGCTGGCGCTTGATAAAATCAATGGTCGCGTCCAGGAACTCCTGGTCCACGGTCTCCATGCGCTTGCGGGTCAGCGGTCCTGTGTCCTCTATCCTGCCGTCGGCGTAGCTGTGGATCACGCCCCTCGGGGCGTAGTTCTTGCGGAAATCAGGAAAGTCCTCCTCGGGCGGATAGTCAGGGTGCTCGGGCTCCTCTTCCGCATTCAGGTGATAGAGGTTGCCAAAGAATTCGTCAAAACCGTGGTTGGTGGGCAGGTGGTCATCCCTGTCACCAAGATGGTTCTTTCCAAACTGGCCAGTGGCGTAACCCTGCGGTTTCAGCATTTCGGCGATTGTAGGGTCCTCGGACTGGATCCCTATCTTTGCCCCTGGCATGCCCACTTTGCTCAGCCCCGTACGGAAGGCGCTCTGCCCGGTGATAAACGAAGCTCGCCCTGCCGTGCAGCTCTGCTCCCCGTAAGAGTCAGTGAACCTGATGCCCTCATTTGCGATGCGGTCGATGTTCGGTGTTCTGTATCCCATCAACCCGTCGCTGTAGCAGCTGAGATTGCTAATTCCTATATCATCCCCCCAGATGACCAGTATGTTCGGTTTCTTTTCTCCCATTGTTTTCCCTCTTTCAGATTGATTTTTTTTTGAGTTGATTTTTTTGAGTTAATTTTGTTGATTTCACACCCCTGCTCCTTCCCCCTCCCTTTCCTCTCTTTCATTTCAGGAACGTACAGCAGGTCCAGGCCCCGGTGTATCAGGGTGCTTTTCACGGCTCCGATTCTTTCCTTTTGGTCCCGTTTCCTTGCGGCCGTGACAGCGTTTGAACTTGAGCCCGCTGCCGCAGGGGCAGGGGTCGTTGCGTCCGGCTCTGGCAAAAGCCTCTTCCATAGCCAGGACCCGCATCAGTTCCGGTGCTGGATATCCCCGCTGCATCAGCCAGGCCAGGACCTTCAGGGGGTGGTCGATGTGCCGGAAAAAGGTTTTCCAGCCTTCGCAGAGGTAGTTCAAGCCCTGTTCCCCGTCCCGGGTTGTCAGGAAACGGTTTTTGGGACATTCCCCGCGGCAGGCAAAAAACACGTCGCATTCCCGGCATTCCCGCGGCAGAGAGTCTCGTTTGTCCCTTCCGAACTTTTGCTGCTTTTCCGAAAAGGCAAGCTCGGCAATTTCCTTTTCCAGGATGTTTCCCAGCCTGCAGGCAGGTTCCACAAAATGGTCGCAGGAGTAGAGGTCGCCGTTGTGCTCCAGGGCAAGCCCAAGGCCACAGGTCTCTTCAAAGACGCACATCCCCGAAGGCATGCCCAGCCAACGTCGGGCTGCGGCTTCAAAGGTCTGCACGAAGACCTTTCCCACGTCATTTCGCGCCCATTCGTCGAAAATACGGGTAAGGAAAGTTCCGAACTGTTCGGGCTTTACCGAAAGGTCCGAGACCGTGTTTCCCTCCTGGTAGAGGGTGCCTCCGTCCTCGTTGATGCGCTCCACGATCGGGATGAACTGGACCCAGTCCGTCTTTGCCTCGTCCCGGAGGAAGCGGTAGACTTCCAGCGGATAATCGGCGTTCCTGCGGTTGACCGTGGCAAGGACGTTGTATTCCACCCCGTGTTTTTGCAGCAGGCGAAGCCCCCACATGACCCGGTCGAAGGACCCGTGCCCCCCCCTTATCCGTCCGGCAGGCGTCGTGCAGTTCGCGCGGGCCGTCGATGCTGATCCCTATGAGAAAATCGTTTTCCTTGAAGAAACGACACCAGTCGTCGTCCAGCAGCGTACCGTTGGTCTGCATCGTATTTTCGAACGTCATGCCCGGTTTTCTGTACTTTTCCTGCAGCTCGATTGCGCGGCGGTAAAAGTCGATTCCCATCAGGGTGGGTTCCCCTCCCTGCCAGGCAACGGTCACCTGCGGGCTGCTGTGGGCTGCGATGAGCTGCCTGATGTAGTTTTCCAGCACTTCGTCTGACATGCGGAAGCTGCTTCCGGGATAGAGCGCCTCTTTAGGCAGGAAGAAACAGTAGGAACAGGCCAGGTTGCAGGCCGCTCCGGTCGGCTTGGCAAGCACATGGATGCGGGGAGGCAGGAAGTTTTGTGCCATTCAGCCCCCACTCCCTGCGCCGGGATTGCCTTTTTCGAATTTTGGTCTTATGATTCGGGCCATGCTTCTGATCACCGCGATTCGGCTCATTATTAGGTTCATGATTCGGCTCATACTTTGGCTCTTGTTTTGGGTTTCGTAAGGTCTGCCTGTGTTTTCTGCCATTTGAAATTCTCCTTCTGTCCTGCGCACCCGGTTTTTTAGTCCTCCGCGAAAACCCCTTCCTCGCGCAGGCGGCGCACCGTCTGTATCACGACTGCAGTCAGCGGCACTGCCAGTATCATGGCAAGGAATCCGCCGACAACGCCGGATGCGATCGTAACCAGGAACACGAGCAGTGGGTGCAGTTTGAGAGTTGTCCCCAGAGCCCAGGTATTTATGGCATTCTGCAGCGCCCCGTTGGATATGGTAACCGCCACTGCGACAATCAGCGCCGTTTCTGCTCCCCCGGAACCAAAGGCTATAATCACGGCAAAAGCGCCGCCGATGAAGGCGCCTATGTAGGGGATGAATGAAGTAAAAAAGTACAGGATGAGAATCGAGCCCACCAGGGGCACCTTGAGGATAATCAGGGGAATGGCTACCACGATTGCCGTAATCGCCGCAGTGAGCGCGGTTCCCCGGAAATAAAGCCGTATGGAACGGCTGATATCGGCGACGATTGCCGTACCGGTCCCGGGCTTTAACTTGAACTGCCGGGCCAGCCAGACCTCTATTTCAGGCCCGTCTCGCAGGATGAAAAAGAGGATGAACACACTGAAATATGCCCCTATCAGGAACGCTATAGCACTCGAAAATGTGCTGCTGAAGAGCCCGATAATGCCCTGGCCCAGCGCAGGCAGGGCGTTGGCAACTGCGTCTTTGATGGATTCAAGGGTCTCTTCCTCGATATGGAATTGCAGCAGCCAGGTTTCCAGGCTTGTCCATCCGGCTTCGAGCTGGCGTACGATCTCGGATCCCTGGTCGATGAAACCCCTTACCAGGATAACGAACAGGGCGGCGGCACCCAGAAATATAAACAGCATGGTCAGCGCCGTGCCGATATTACGGTGAACACGCCGCCGCTCCAGCATGTCCACCAGCGGCCGAAAGACAATCCCTACAACAACCGCAACGAGCAGCGGGACTGTGATACTGCTCACGGTCGCAATGACGCTGAGGACAGTGCTGGCGGCGAGCACAATGCCCAGAAAGAGCCAGCTAACCACGCCTGCACGGCGCAGCCAGTATGGTGCGCTCCGGGCAAAGTCGCTTCGAAGTTGTTTGTCCGTAATGTTTCCCCCCGGGATAGGTCTGGCAGTTTCCGAGCTGTCGGATTGCCTGCCAGTCTCCCATCCTATCCGGTCTTCAGTTTTATCTTCACTGTCTTGCCATGACCATGCGGGTCTCGGCTTCCTTGTCCTCGATAAGCTCTCCGCTCACATCCACGGTCACACTGTAGATCTTGCCTGTGAACTCAAAGGGAGGCTGGTAGTCGGGAGTGACCGGAGCCCCGGGAGCTGAGCCGCAGGTGACCCCGCTGGTCAGCCCGAGTGCAAGCGGAGTCGTCACAGGGACCTCGGCCTGGCCGACCAATTTCCCGTCTATATAGAGCTGGGCCCTGCCGGGTGCGCCCATGCCCCTGGCCAGGTCCGGCTTGCCGGTAACTTCGAACTCGAAACGGAGTTTATGCCGCCCTTCGGGAACGTTTTCCACGGACTCTACATGATAGAGGGTTCTGGATACGTAGTTGTGCACCCAGTGCAGCTTTCCGCCTTTCATATAGAACGAATAGCCGGAGTCGATACCCCCATGGGCCAGCAGGACTCCTTTAGCCCCTCCGGCCGGGATCTCGACGTCTGCACTGATGCTGTGCGGGCGGTTAAGGACCCTGACCGCTGCATTTGAGGGCACCCCCTGGGTCCCGGGATAATAGGTGTAGTGTGTCCTTTCGATGGCAATCTGCGGCCGTTCATCAGCAAGGCGCAGCACTCCGCGGGCATCGATAGGCAGCACGTTGTATTTTCCTGCCTCCACATACCAGGTGGCAATCATCTCGATCAACTTCGGCCGGTTTTCCGCAGCTACATCATGGCTCTCGGTCCAGTCCTTCTCAATGTAGTAAAGCTCCCAACCTCTGGCATCCAGCTCAGCCAGCTTTTCTGCCGGGATCGGTTCACCGAATGACTTCCCTGCTTCGGCGAAAGAGGGGCCTGGCCACGGACATACGGCCCTCCATCCATCGTGGTAAATAGAGCGGTGTCCCATCATCTCGAAATACTGGGTGTGGTGCTTTGAAGGCACACTGGCATTGTCAAAGGTAGGTGCAAAACTGAAGCCTTCGATGGGTGCCTGGGTCACACCTTTGATAACCGTCGGGGGCTCAACTCCCAGGCACTCCATGACTGTGGGTACCATGTCGATAGCGTGGGCGTACTGGGTGCGGACCTCCCCCCCGGCTTTTATTCCCCGGGGCCAGTGGACGATAAAGGGGTCGCTGATCCCGCCGCGATATGTCTCCCGCTTCCAGCGGCGGAAGGGTGTATCTCCCGCCCAGGTCCAGCCCCAGGCGTAGTGGTTGAAAGTTTCCGGACCCCCCAGCTTATCCAGGGCTGCGAGGTTCTCCTCCAGCGATTCGGGCACATTATTGAAGAAGAGGTTCTCGTTGACTGAGCCCGTCGGGCCGCCTTCGGAGCTGGCACCGTTGTCGGAAATCACCATGATCAATGTATTCTCAAACTCGCCAATATCTTTCAGGAACTGCAGCAACCTGCCGATGTGATAATCTGTATGTTCCAGAAAGCCGGCAAAGACTTCCATCATGCGGGCGTAGAGCTTCTTCTCCTCAGGCGAGCATTCATCCCAGGGTTCGACATCCGGGTCATGGCGGGATAGCTCGGCGTCTTTCGGGACGATCCCAAGTTCTTTCTGCCGGGCAAAGGTCTTTTCCCGGTAAGCCTCCCAGCCGTTGTCAAACTTGCCTTTGTATTTGTCCGCCCATTCTTTTGGGACGTGGTGGGGGGCATGCATGGCTCCGGTGCAGTAATACATAAAAAAGGGCTTGTTGGGTGCGACCTGTTTGGCATCGGCAATGAACTGGATAGCTTTGTCCGCCAGGTCTTCATTCAGGGTGTAGTCCTCTTCGGGTGTTTTAGGAGGGTGCACGGGGTGGTTGTCGTAGACCAGCTCAGGGTAATACTGGTGGGTCTCTCCGCCTAAAAAGCCGTAGAAGCGCTCAAAACCCCTGCCCAGGGGCCAGCGGTCATATGGTCCGGCTGCCGAGATCTGGTCTGCGGGTGTCAGGTGCCATTTGCCGACTGCATAGGTGTTGTAGCCGTGCTGCAGGAGCATCTCCGACAAAAACCCGTTTTCAAAAGGTATGTAGCCGTTGTAGCCGGGATAGCCGGTCGAGCCCTCGGTGATGCATGCCATGTTGTTCGAATGGTGGTTCCGACCTGTCAGGATACAGGTACGGGTGGGAGAGCACAGCGCCGTGGTATGCATATTGCTGTAAGCAAGGCCTCCCTCTGCCAGGCTGTCCAGGTTGGGTGTTTCGATAGGGCTGCCGTAGCAGCCTAGTTGTCCGAAGCCTGTGTCGTCCAGCACGATAAATAACACATTTGGAGCTCCTTCTTTAGCCCTCCGGGGTTCCGGCCAGGCAGGTTCTGACTGATCCGCCGTGCGTCCTCTAACTCCGGGGAAAGCGGTTCCGGGTTTGTATTCTTTTAATGACATTTATCCTCCTATCAGCTGCTGAGATTTTCCGGAAAAAGCCTGAAAATAAAAACGGGGAAAGGAACAGACTTTTTGCCCCTCTCCCCATCGTTCATTTTATTCAAGGATTCATTTCATTCAAGGATCGATGCTTTCTGCCCCGCTGCCAGGTTCCGGGAATGAAGGCATTTCCGGAGAAACGGTTTTCAAGTCCGGATTTAAGCTGCAGGAGACACTTCTGCTTCTTCCTCTTCTTCGACAAACATTTCGCGCAGCTTGTCCTCTTCTTCTTTGGACAGGTTGGAAGCAATAAGTTCAAACTCGATGTCTTTCAGAGCTTCCTGGACCTTATCATGAACGGCGTCGCTGGTCAGCAGGAAGAGAGCTGAGGTGCCTTCGGTCACTTTACTGCGGACCGACTTGATGAAATCGTCATTGATACCCACATCGGTAAAAGAGCCCGCAAGCGCGCCCATAGCAGCCCCTACGACCATCCCGAAGATCGGAACCAGGAATATCAGGCCGAAGAGCATGCCCCAGAATGCCCCGCTCAGTGCGCCTACCCCGGTCATGCTGCTTAACTGCTGTGTTTTTGGCTTCTTTTTGCCCATTGGCCAGGAGACGATGGCTGCGTCCTGCAGGGTGATCAGTTGTCTCTTGCTCAAATCCTCGATTATTTCGAGTGTATGTTGTGCACCCCCAGGGGTGTCAAATTTTAAAACTGTTAGAGTTGCTATGTTCAAACCTCCTTTTCTGTCTGAAAATTTTTCTGCCTATATTTTTATGTCTAAAGATTCTCTTGATTGCTTTGTATTTCTACCAGTTCGCCAGTTGAGGTGAAACTGTCATCTTCCCCGTTTTGTAGCAGTTAATCACCGGATGAAAATCTTGCTGAGGTCAGTGAGCCCTTTTGCACCGGAATTTGAGGAATAGTAAAGTTATGACCGGGACGTCGGCTGTGTTATATTTTCCATCTACCGCCACAGGGCTATCCTGAGCCCCACATCCGGAAGTAAGCGATGTTATCAGTTGAAATTTTAGTTGTAAGATTGATAACGCCGGAAAATAAGGTACCAGCTCTGGCCCCTGTCTATTTTAATATCGTACCCCCAATTCGTGGAACCTGCAAGACTTCCCCCTGGCTTGCGGTTCAATAATTAACTTTTATATAATTCGATTTTTATGTATATTTCTTTATGCATGCTGATTTATTTTACCGGGTCTACGGATAAGGATTTCTCCGGAAAATTTAAGGTGCCCCTTTTCTTTTAATAAAAATATAGTCAGGTGACTAAAAGTATCGTAAGATATCTAAAAAGGTCATTGTAGTGACTGAATAGTAAGGTGTAGAATGCAGAATATCGAGAGCAAGATGATGAAAACATTATGTTGAAAACGGGGTCCCAAAGTAAGATGTAGAAAGCAGAAGACCAGAAAGAAGGATGGAAAATCAGAGCGAAGAGCTTCTTCTTTACCGGTTTATTTTGCGAGCAATTTTTCTCAGTGAATTAGGAAAAGGCCGCTCGCTGAAGCGAGCGGTGAGAGCCCCGGAAACGATTCAAAGCTCACGACCGGCTTTTCTTTCCGGTGATACAGCAGCATTTCTACGGAGCCAAAAATAAATTATTGAATCCGCACAAAGGATTTCAAGCCCGGAATTTTATGCTGGATACCATTTATGAATATTATCATGCCGTTGCTGCCGCGGGTTCTTGCTCCTTCTTTTCAGCGGCTTCAACTGCTTCTGCCAGTTCCTGTCCTACCAGGGCTAGTAGCTCGGGCGTGATCATACCCTGGGTGACCAGTACCCCTCCGGCATCGGCAATCGCCTGCTTGAGCTTCTTTGCCCAGAGGTGCTCGATGAGGAGGAGGCCAGCAGCGTTATTTTCAGGGATGGCTTCGGTTATCTCCAGGATATCTTCATCGGTGATCCCGTAGTTTTCCCGGGCAGCTGCCAGGGCTCCTGCTTCCATACCTTCAAGGGCTCCTTCTTCGCCGCCGGCTCCGAACCCCATGATTCCACCTACAACGGCACCGAAACGCATCCTTTCCTCTTCGTCCAGCTGCGTGGCTTCCATAGAAGCGACATTTCCTTCCGCGTCCTTCCATACGAACACAAGGTCAATGAGCCGGATGAGCCCTTTTTCCATGACTGATTCGAGTTCACGGCGGATCTGGCCGTGGAAGTCCGGGTTCTCGAATACGATTACTAAAAGCTGCATCGGTCCATACATTACTTCAACCATTAATTTATTCCCCTCATTAGAATTCTTGCTTTTTCTTCTTCTTCTCTTTCCTTTTTCTTCTCTTCTTTCCTTTTTCTTCTCTTCTTTCCTTCTGCTGCCCCACCTTCCGTTTACCTTCTCCGTTTCCCCTTACCTTATCAGAGGAGTAATGGCTATCCGGATAAACCACGGGATCTTTTCATATTTCCGGCGGCTATCTCCCTTTTCCCCTCATCCGGAACCCGGCACCCGAAAAACAGATTCAGCAGAATTAACAACGCTACATATAAAATCCAGTTTATATAAAATTGAGCACATATAAAAATACACGTAAGATCGGCTTTTGTAAAAAACCTGGCTCAATTAACCCGTATAGGGCAGCTGTAATTCCCCTGTTCAGTTTTTCTTAAACCTTTTTTCGACTTGCTTCATAGGTACCGGCATTCTCACCGGTCGTCTTTGACGACCGGCTATTCCAGAAAGTACAATAAAATGTCTAAAAATAGTATGGGTATTCCCAAAAAAATATAAATGGATAAATAAAAAATCAGAATATGACGCGAAGTGAGTTGAATAAAATAAAAGCCAATAATTGCAGTTTGTTTTGTAACTGCTTTTTTCAGAAATTTCGGGAAGGGGCGCTTGCTTCGAAAGCGGTGAGGGCCCTGGTTACCGATATCAAGAAAGAAAATCCCCGAAACTGGAATCATCAGTAAACCCGGTGACAAAAACCAGGACCATTTCAAGCTATATACAGGATTATCAGTAAACCCGGTGACAAAAACCAGGGCTATTTCAAGCTATATACGGGATTTATAGAGCCGTAAGATCAAAAATGCCGGAAATGGGAATTAAGAAGAGCAGGCCAAATAAAAATAATTTAAAAGAGAGGAGGGGTAAGGAAAACCCTTCACTCAAAGAATTTAGCTCTTCCTCCTGAAGAGGTAGCCGACCGCAAGTAGTCCGACAAGAGCAGGGGCAATTCCGAACCCGGGAGTTCCTTCCCCCTCTTCTCCACCAGTGGTGTTGTTGCCTGCAGTTTCTTCGTCAATTTCTTCTTCAGTTTCTTCCTCAGCCTGTTCTTCGGTTTCGTTTTCGTCCGGAGTTTCGGTTACGTTCTCTCCAGCCT
>DUKH01000190.1:30990-34502 GCA_013329415.1 Methanosarcinaceae archaeon
TACGTTCTCTCCAGCCTCGGTTTCGTTTTCTCCAAATTCGGTTCCGTTTTCTCCAAATTCGGTTTCGTTTTCTCCAAATTCGGTTTCATTCACTTCAGGAAGCCCTGTGGTTACGTTTACTTCCCCGAGAATCCTCACAACGAATGGGAAGTACCTGAGTTCCTCGACAGGGGTGTCCCCGATTTTGAAAAACATGCCTTCAGCGATTTCTTCTTCGGAGTCCAGGGACAGGGTGAAGGTATTTTCATTGCTGATGCTAAGGGTGTCGCCCTGGATTGAAACATCGTCGAGCTTACCGAATTCGTCATCAGACTCGATTGTCATTGCGTTTGCATAGTCAATAAGCCAGATACCTTCGATCTGGGCAATGCTGTCGACTGCGCCCTGGAAGACCTGGTTTACGTGGACCTTGAGGACAATAACATCGTCTTCGTCCTCGATATCATCGAGTTCGACTTCCCAGGTTCTACCGGTAGTATTGCTCCCTGTGACCGAGATGATTTCGTCATCTACAAATTCACCGTCCCTGGTGAATTCGAGCCAGACTTTCTCACCGTCAACATCGACCTGCTTTGCTTCGATAGAATAGTTTTCACCAAGCTCGAGGATTTCGCCGGTCCTCAGGGTGTACTTGTCATCGCTGTCAAGGACAAGCTTTGAGAGTTTGTCCGCGCTGTTTTCCTTGAGCGGGACGTATTCCTGTGCAAAGAAACCGATAACAGGGTACTGGCCCCAGCCTTCATCTACGTTGAAGTATTCGTAGTCAACTTTCTCAATGCGGGTCTCGTAAACGAGCTTGCCTTCAGGAATCACGTTTCCGTCAATAATGTTGGAGACACTGAGGGATTCTGTTTCGACATTGTCATCGAGGTCATAGAAGAAACCTGCGAAGCTGGATGCATCCCAGGTGAAGTTACCCGGACCGAAGGAGGCTGCTCCCGCTATTACATGGATACCCGGCTCTTTGATTTCCTTAATGAGATGGAACCTGAGCACATCGGAGCCGGTGTCAGCTGTCCTGAAGGACACGTTTTCAAGAATTTTGTCTGTGCCGTCCCTGGTAAGGGTTATGGTGTCCTCGTTGGTGAGCTTGAGGGCGGGTCCCAGGATGGCAACATCATCCAGTTCGCCGAATTCGTCATCAGACTCGATAGTCCTTGCGTTTGCGTAGTCAATGAGCCAGAGGCCTTCTATCTGGGCAATGCTGTCGACAGCACCCTGGAAGACCTGGTTTACGTGGACCCTGAGGACAACGACATCGTCTTCGTCCTCGATATCATCGAGTTCGACGTCCCAGGTGTTGCCGGTAGCGTTCCCCCCTGCTACCGAGATTATTTCGTCGTCCACATATTCTCCGTCCCTGTTGAACTGGAGCCAGACTTTATCCCCGTTAACATCGACCTGCTTTGCCTCAAGCGAGTATCCCTGCCCGAGCTCAAGGGTTTCCCCGGTTCTGAGGGTGTACTTGTCATCACTGTCAAGGACGAGCCTGGCAAATTTGTCAGCCCTGTCAGGTTTGAGTGGGACGGCCATCCGTGCCCCGAAACCGATCAGGCTGTAGTTATCCCAGCCGGCAGCCGGGTTCTGGTATTCGTAGCTGATAGGCTGAATCGTGGTTATGTAAATGAGGCCGCCCTCTCCAATGATGTTGTTTTCAGTGCCCGGAACATCGACAATGAGAACAATCTCGGTTGACACGTTGTCGTCAATGTCATAGTAGAATATCGGAAACCGGGAACCGTCGATCGGAAGGATGGTACCGTTGCCGTATGTGTCAATAATATCGTCGATATCAGTGCCGTTGAACACTGAACTGCGGACCTCAATTACATCCTGTGCATTTGCGGCTGGTGCAAATGCAGTAAGAAGCATGAAAACAGCCAGTGATGCCACTGCAAATCTCTTCATTTTATTTTCTCCCCACGTTTGAAAAGATATATTGTATGTAAGAAGTGTCAGGATCAAACCCTTAAAGGGTTTCACCCTCCTTCCCCAGATCAGACGTATCCGTTTCGCCTATTCCCAAAGAGGATTTCATACCCTCCTTATCCCTCTAAATTGGATTACAGGGGCATTATCACACCATGCAGCCTATCAAGAAGAAGCCTTATTACTACCGTTTTTCAACAGACTAAACTCCGATCCCTCCTCATTAGCAGCGACTGAGTGCAGCATCAACTGTTGACGCCACTAATCGATAGTTCTGAAAACCACGGGTCATTAAATATCTCAGGATTCATTTTCGCCTTCGTTTTCCTCATCCTTTTCCTCTTCCTGATCTCTATCCCCACTTGATTCCATCAGTTTAGCCATCAAGTGTGTCTCCTCGGAACTTTCCAGAATTATCTTTACAACTATTGTAAGGGGTACGGCAATCAGCGCACCTGCAGCTCCCAGTATGAAGGACCAGTAAAACAATGAAAGAAATACAATCGTCGGAGATAATTTAAGGCCTTTTCCTGCAATAGACGGGAAAAGAACATTTTCTACGAGCATATTGATAAGACTAATACCGGCAAGGACAGCCACTGCCCCTATAGGCCCATACTTGAACAGGCCAAGGAGCATAGGTGGAATAGCGGCAAGATAAAAGCCCAGGTAAGGGATATAACCGAACAGGAATGTCAGGAATCCCCAGAGAAGGGCAAAATCTATACCTCCGATAAAGAGCAGTATGGCAGTTCCGATTCCCCCGAGCAGGTTTGTCTCAGTCCTCAGGAGCATGTAATTTATGACTTTGCTGCTTAATTCGGTAAACTTCGAAAGACGGACCTGTTCACCTTCAACTTCTCTTTGCACCCTTTCCGGCGCACTTGCAGCATCCAGAAGTAAAAATGTTGTGGTGACAACAATGAGCACAATTGTTGATCCGGCACTTAAGGCTCCTGAAATAATATCTCCTGACACGTTGAAAGCAAATGCTGCAATATCGCGCAGGATCGATTCCACGGAAACTCCAGCTGGAGGCAAATATGTTGAAATACTGTCCAGAATACTCTGCAACTGAGTTTCATAGTCCGGAATCTGGTCACTGAGCTCGATTAAAGAGTTTACGAACAGAATTGCGGTTCCAACAAAAACAAAAATGAAAAAAAAGATTACCAGAAAAACGCTAACAGATCCCGGAACCCTTTTCTTCATGAGCCAGCGAACCAGAGGGGAAAAGATTAGAAAGGCAAAAAGAGCGAAAAAAACCGGTATAAGTATGGTTGAAATCGCCTTCATACCAAGTGTAAGGAGAACTGCAGCAGTGCTGTAAATTAGAATTTTGGCTGGTGTTGAAATGGTATTTGAATTTATGTTTACATCCCCCAATCTTTCTTACCCCAAATTTTTCTTTTACTGCCGACTTTCGTTTTTCAAATTTTTATAGATCACTTCCCTGTCTTGCTCTCTAATTTCCATGTATTTCAATTGAGATAAATTAAAAATCAGTAACTTCACATCCTGGCTTTTCAGCTGCCGTTTAACTAAAGAAAGAGGGTAAATACCCCATCTCCCCTCTTTTTTAA
>DUKH01000190.1:34817-45626 GCA_013329415.1 Methanosarcinaceae archaeon
TTTTAATTAAGGTATCAGGTTACTGAATTGACATAATATATGTATAAATCCCAGGATATATATAAATTAACATATATAATTTTGGGATATTTCATCTTTTTTCCTGATTTTCTTTTTACCACTTTCCTTTTTCCTTATTTTCTCTTTACTGCGTTTTCTCCCTGGAGTTTCCCTGGGGATTTTCGGGAGCATTAAACCCCGGACGTGCGGGCAGTTCCTTCATTTCTCCCAGTTCCGGTGCGTCCCTCGGCAGCGCAGCTACTAGCTTTGAATACCATTCGCTTCCAGGGCCTGCGGAAATCCCGTGGGCAAAGACACTTAAAAGGACAGTGGTGATCACGACCAGGCTTATCGTTTCAAGCCCCGGAAGCCCTTCTGCCTCTTCTATGGCAATGAGCAGCAGGACGACCGATGCCAGGCCCCTCGGGCCGAACCAGCCCAGGAAGAGGACAGTTTCCCGGTGCAGTTTTGTACCCATCAGGGAGATTGCCACCGGGACCATGCGGATGACTGTAAGGCTCAGCACTGCATAAACGAGCTCGGGAAAGCCGATAGTCGAAAGCCCCGTTGCGGTAACGATTCCGAAGATAAAGAAAACCGCAAGGCTCAGGATGCTCCCTTCGGCTTCCGTAAAGATGATCTCCTCCTCTTCGACCCTTCTGCCCATAGCTCCGCTTGCCATACCCGCCAGAAAAGCCGCCACAAATCCGCTCCCTCCTATCCCATCAGCCGCAAGCCAGGAGACGATAGCCAGGGCCAGAAACTCTATCCTGTGGTAAAGCCCGGACGTCCATCCTGCCCCGGAAGCCCTTCCGGAAAGCCACCCCCCTAGCAGGCCCAGTGCGATTCCCACCAGTGCTCCAAACCCTACCTGTTCAAGTGCCAGGGAGAGAAGGGTGCCTATTGGCTGGTTAAGTTCCTCTCCGCTGGCCAGTACAAGGAAGAAAATAAAGAACGGGATTGCCCCTCCGTCATTTAGCCCACTTTCGATGTTCAGGGCCTGCCGTACCCGGACCGGCACTTTAGGGTTGCTTACTATCGCCTGCCCCAGCCCGGCGTCGGTTGGGGCAAGAATAGCGCCGAGGAATGCGGCTTCTGCAAAGGTCAGGTCCGTAAAAATGACCGCGGCAGATGCAGCCCCTAAGAAAATTACAAGGGGCAGGGCAAGAAAGAGGAAGCGGTTTTGCAGGCCTTCCTTCTGGCGCAGCGCCTTCAGTTCGATCCTGGAAGCATCGGCAAACAGTGTCAGTACCAGTGCTACCTCTGCTACCGTGAGGACGAAACTGCTGCTTGCTGAAAGTTCAACCAGGTCGAGCCCTTCCGGGCTGAGCAGCATTCCGGCAGCCACAAAAATCATCGGGGCGGTGACAACGGTTCTCGAGATTTTCCGGGAGACAAGGCTGTAGACAAAAAGTAGCGCTGCAAAGGCAATGACAAAGCTTGTGGCTTCTGATGTCATGGAAATCCTTCTGCATTCGGGTGCTGCCTGTCACTTTAACGTCATCGCCTTTTTTGAGTCACCAGCTACCTTTTGTGCAATCGGCTTTTTTTACTTCATTAGCTGCTTTTCTGAATCATCAACTGCTTTTTGTGCTATCTGCTACTTTTTGTGCCATTGGCTGCTTTTTACGTAATTAGCTGCCTTTTTACCTCTTTTCACTTTGCGGGTGCGGTGGAAGTTTTTCCTTTCTCCGGAACAGCTTCTGCCTCAACTTCTGCGTGTTTGCCAAGTTCCCCTCCTATAAACATCAGCAGTATGAGGCCTGCCAGTGACACAACCATGATCATGACCATCACGTCCGGGTCTGTGAAATTAAGCGTGGCAATTGCCAGGGCTGCCGAGAGGTTGCGCTGTGCGGTCCCGAGGCCAAGCACGCTCCTGATAGGCCCGGCGGAGCCCCCGAAGAAGTAGCCGATGATAAACGAAATAAGCAGGAAGAGCACCGCCGCAATAACTGCGGTGGTCCCGATAACACCCAGGAGGTCGGAGATGTAGACCACAAAGAAAGCTACGAAAAGGACAAGCAGGGAAAGGCTGGTAGCCTGGTTCATCAGAGGCAGGAGCCCGTTTGCCACTTCCTCATACCTTGCCCGGACAAACAGGGCAATCGCAAGCGGAAGAAAGATAAACAGTATCCCGAGAGCCAGCAGCGGGACGAGTATGAAATTTGCCGCCAGCGAAAGAAGCACAAGCTTCGTGTTGCGCAGCGGGGCGACTATCTGCGGTACTGTCAGGGAGAAACCCATGCCCAGCATGCTGGTAAGCACGAAAATCATTGTGGCAAGAACACCTATTGTCTCAAGGAAACTCGAAAAAGAGGCAGTTTCGACCATCCATCCCCCAATTCTTTCCCACCATCTTTTCCATTATCTATCTCCCCACCTTTCCTCCCACCTTTTCTCCCATTTTCCCATTACTATCTCTCCACCTTTCCTCCCACCTTTTTCCCCTTTCTTTCCTCTTATTCTTTCAAATCTCTCACTTCAGCCGTGCGCCATCTGGTCGACTGCAACCGTAATGGCCAGGATCAGGGCGGCATCCTGCCCTGGAGAAACCTCTACTCCGTAGGTATCCCGTATCCGGAACCACTTTTTTGAGACCTCTGCAACTTTTCTTCTCCCTTCCTCAATTTTGTACTCGTGGTCCAGGATATTGCCCTGGACTTTCATTTCAGACCCGTCAGCTAAATCCACTTTCCAGCGGTCGCGAAGAGGTGTTATCAGGGCTTTTTTGACCGTTGCAGCCGTTCCGCCTTCCGCGTTCTGGATGTTCATCGTATCCCTGACCCGGAGCAGTTTCTCCTTGAGTTTGTACCTCTCGTTTCCCTGCACATCCTTGATTATCAGGGTGTCACGCACGCGGATAGCTTTGCCGTCTACATAGAATGCCTTCTCCCCTGCTTCATTTTCGATCCAGTAGTCATCTCCGATGGAAATGAGTTTTTCATGCATTTTATAGCGTTGTATACTTTCTGCTCCACGGCCCCTGAGGCCGCCCATCATTCTTCGCATTAGGAATCACTCCCTTTGTTTATTGTATTCCAGGTCCCTTCCCTTGCGGATCGTCTTATCCTGGTATAGATTTGAGGAGGATAATCCCGGTTAGCCTTCCAGCCCGGGAAACTGTAGTAACACTCAAACCTTCTTCCCATTATAGTCTAGACTGATGAGTCCTCGAAGTTTTCCAGACCTCTTCCCCCCTTATGAATCCATAAATATGGATAATATATATTTAAATGGATTTATAATTTAAGTACCTTCTTTTACCTGCTTGCCGATATCTTTTACACAGCCAGCTCAAATAAGGGATACTTTTGGTTTTGAAAAAAGGGCGCTGTAGAAATCCTGTTATATTGCTTGAAACGGCCCTGGTTTGTTAGCGACCTTGACCCCGTTTCAAATCCGATGGTTAAAACCTGTTTCCGTCTAATTTTACCAGTCGGAATAACCATAGCTATATATCATGGTTATTCAAAATAGCCAATTGTGAGCCCTGGAAAAATTATGCGTGCGGAAATCTATGTTTCAGGAAGGGTGCAGCATGTGGGTTTTCGCTGGTTTACGAGAAATTCTGCAGAACGCCTGGGTTTGAACTGCAACCCGATTAACCTCAGGGACGGAAGGGTTTTCGTAATTGCCGAGGGGCATCGTGCAGCCATTGAGCTCCTGATAAAAGAACTGTGGGAGGGGCCCACTTTCGCCAGCGTGGAAAATGTGTATTATACTTTCATGGAGCCAACCGGTAACATGGAAGGGTCTTCGCTTCAGCCCTGAATTTTTAATTTTTGTTGAATTCTATAGTTTTATTTAACCAGATCCGCTTCAGGTTAGTGTTGAACCGGCCAGGAATTTATTGTGAAAGCTGCAGGAGATAAATATTTATCACGGAGCAGGGAAAGTTATAACATAATGGCTATAATGGGTGGAAGGGAAGCGGGAAGAGGCCCTCTGCAGCTGGACATTGGTATCGTTTTATCAGGCCTTGGGGGAAACTCCAACGAAGAAAGGGACCAGTTCAACGGGCTTTTTTCCTTTTTTGACGTCGATTTTGGACTTTATATAGGGCCATCATATAATCCGTTTCATACCGTAGGGCCCAGCATCGGGATTGGGCTGGTCGTAGGATCCAATGGTTTTCTGGCTGCAAAATTAGGCATCCACTTCAAAAGAGCGTTCGGTCTGGCTATGCTATTTCCCATAGCTCCTATTTATGGTGCTACCGGAGCGGGCTTTTTAGCCGCATTGCCTGTTTCTGAAGGAGTTAAAGTTGCGGCCACTGTCCCATTGCTTTTAGTGCCAGCAGCCGTTGTATACCAGGAAAATCTCAAAGAATTACATAGGCAGGGAAAAGAAATTTTAATGGAGCTGAAATCTTACATCTCAGGAAAAGGTAATTAATAGAGTCTCTGATAAGCATACCCTCTCAGTCTCCCGTTCCGAAAACCGGTTTCCGTACGATTTGGCAGCAGAAATAAGCACAGATATGTTCTTCTGATTTTTTTTCTTTACCTTACTTCGATTTTTTCAACCTTCCTTTCTTCGGGGCCCCACTCCTCAGGCCCGGTTTCCGCTTCTTTTCTCAGGCAGCCGCCGATTTTTCCGGGGTAAGCAGGAGGCTCGGGGATATCGGGTTCGGCTTTTACAAGGACGTAGGTGTAGGGACCGAAGGCTTTTTTCAGGGAGTGTTCGACGTGGAGGGCAATCCTGTCCGCTTCGCCGACGTTCAGGCCGCCGTCTACCTTTATGTGGACGTCCACGGCAATGTTGCTCCCGATCCTCCGGGTTTTCATGTTCGAAAGGGCCCGGACCCCTTCGGTGTTCAGGATGATTTCCCGGACCTCCGTGTTTGTCTTTTCGTCAAGGGAGGCTTCGATAAGTTCGTTTACGCTGCTGCAGGAAATCTTCAGGGCAACTTTGAAAATGAAGAGGCTCAGGAAAACCGCCATCAAAGGGTCGAGGACCACCCACCTGCCGCCCAGGAAAATAGCGGCTCCAACCCCTAGCATGGTGCAGACCGAGGAGAGGGCGTCCGAGCGGTGGTGCCAGGCATTTGCGGTCAGGGCCATGCTGTTGATTTTCCTTGCATGGCGGATTGTGTAATGGTACATCAGTTCTTTGGAGAGGATGGAAAGAATAGCGGCATACAGTGCGATCAGGGCTGGCTGCTGGAGGGTCTCCCCATTTATGACAAGCAGGCTTTTCCGGAACCCGTAAAGAAAAGTTTCCCATGCGACTACGAAAAGCATGAGCCCGACCAGGCTTGCAGAGAGGGTCTCGACCTTCCCGTGTCCGTAGTTATGGCTCCTGTCCACAGGCTTCCTGGCAATCTTGAAGCCCAGGATCACTACCAGGTCGGTCAGGAAATCGGAAAGGGAATGGACGGCGTCCGCAACCATCGCTGCGCTGTTTCCCAGAACTCCTGCAAACAGCTTAAAAATAGTCAGCCCCAGGTTCACGAACAGCCCTGCGCCCGTTACCCGTATTGCCTGTTCGAAACGCTTATCCTGGTCCATATTCCGGATCACTTCCCACTTCCACTGCAGTGGACCCCCCGGAATATCTACTCTCAGAAAGTCTCAGTTTCCTCTCCGTTTCCGGTCCCTTCTCACCCTGAATAACGCAAAATTAAGGGTTCCGGCTGCTCCTGGGGGTTTGCAGTCTAAAGTAAAATCAATATACAATCATTAAATATGTTGTTATATATATTAAAATAGTACCTCTTAATTTTTTAGTATTAGTATGGCATGTCGAAGCTCCCATCTCATTCAAATTTTTTAAGGCATTATTTAAAAGGGGTTTTATAGTCCCGAACTCAAATATCTGCACTTACATTATAACCACGGAAGACACCGAAAGCACGGAAGGATTGTGACCCGAGGTCCTTTTTTCCGTGTTTTCAGTGCTTTCAGTGGTTAAACTTTCACTTGAGATTGGGGAAGGAATTTGGGTTATGGACTATAATATTGTCCAGGCCCAGAAGGGCTTTTCAAAGATTATGTCAGGCTTTTTTAGGGCCATCCAGCCCTTTCGCCTTTTTCGCCTTTTTCGCCTCCTAAGGTCTATCCCGGCTTTCAGCCTTATTCAGATCCTTCAGATTTTTATCAGTATTTTTCAGGTCTTTCAGGGTTTTTTCAGTATTTTTGCAATAATTACCAGCCCTGTCAGATTTATCATCCCTATCAGGAAATAGCCTATAAGTTGCCCGAAACTCACCCCAAAAATTCCATTGCTTCCCGTGCCGGAATTCCCCCCCATTTGGGCGTTGCTGGCAGTGGCGCTCTCTATTCCGGAACCATCGTAGGCTCCGGGTTTCAGCTCAAGGTCCCTGAATTCGATAACAGAGTCGGTTTCCAGAAACAGTTCTTCTTCTTTTTCTTCCTGGCCGTTTTCGCCTTCAAAGGTAGCTCTTACCGTGTAGGTGAAGTCCGGCTCAAGGCCCAGGAAAAGAAACTCGTCGTCATTTTTCGGGGAAGCGACAGGTTTCCCGGCTTTCAGGAGTTCCACGGAGCCTTCCCCGAGCAGTTTTACCTTCAGGTTCACGTAGCTTTTGAGCACAATCTGCTCCCCGTCGGCAAAGCGGGGCTTTCCGGGGACGTTCAGGACTCCCAGCAGGGTAGGGGCCGCATCTTCCTGCCCGTATTCCTCTTTTATCACTCCGCTTTCCACATCCGGGGCCCGGACTATCAGGGGGACCAGCTGGGCCTCATCGGATACGGAGTATTTTTCGCCCTGGTGCCCTCCCCTGGAATCGTCTGTTGGAAAAGCCATCCCGTGGTCAGCGGTCAGGATGAAAGCGATATCGTTCCCCTTGCAGAGTTCGTAGAGGGGCATAAGGTCAGCGTCCAGGCTTTCGATGCAGTCCAGGTATCCGTAGTTGCCGCGGTAGTGCCCGCTCATGTCCACGGCTCCCACGTTGACCGTGAGCAGGTATTTCTGTTGGGGATATTCCCTGGCCATGTACTCCACAAGGGAAGAGGCCGTATCGATGCCCCACCGGTTGTACCCGCTGTATCTTTCCCCTGCCTCTTTCGAGCTCACATAGCCGGGAGCCCCGGTTGCCTTTTCTTCCATAAGCTCAAGCAGCCCGGGCGGGATTTTCAGGACCCCTCCGGCTCCGGAGGCGTGTTCGTAGCTCTCAAGAGTGGGTTCCAGTTTACTAATTGAGTTTTTTTCGTCCCTCAGGATGGCGTCCTGTTCGGCGCAGATTGACCAGGAATCCCCCTTTTCCATCACCCCTATGCAGAGGTAGCCCTGTTCATGCAAAACATCAAAAAGCGTGGCGTCCCGGAAGCTAACCAGCTCACTGTCCGCCCCGGTGTTCCCCGTAACCAGGACCGAATGGCCCCCTTCCGTGAAGGTCTGTGGGACGCGGAGTTCCAGGACTTTTGCGCTCTCTTTGCTGATTTCAGGAATCGCTTCAAGCCTGGCTCTTTCAAGGGGACTGCCGTCCAGGGCGTATGGGGTCAGTTCGGGATATACGAAAGGGGCGCTTATGCCGTCTGCGATAAGGAGCACGGCGCCGTTAGGGGTCTGCACCGGGCTTACTTCAACTTCAGTAAGGGCGAAGGCCGGGCAGGGAAATGTCGCGAAAAAAAATGGAGGCAGCTGCAAAAAGGATTGCCGCTGAAAAGAGACGGTGTTTCGGGATTCCGGATTTCATTATAAATTAATTTAGATGCCAGATATAAAGAATTTGCTTTTACACCTTTTTTTATTCATCCGGGATAAATAATTTGTCCCGGTTATAATAATGGTTTTTGCCGCGTATTCTCTCTGATTTGGGTATCTTTTTAAATGTTTAACTTTCTTTAGCTTGCGTAGCTTCATATTACATTTCTAACAAATATACCTACACATCCAGGAAAAATCTATCATTTTACTCAAAAAACAGGTAATGTTCCCATGAAGATGAGCCCTCGCTGTACCTACTGTCTGCTTTCCAGAGTGCACTTCCAGTCCAAGCTGTCTACGGATGACGAAGACCTGATAAACAAAACAATTCATGAGTGTCTCTGCGTTTTGAATGAACACTACAGCCCTGATGCCGTTTCCTCCGTTGTTGCCACCAAAGTCCACAGGAAATGCTATGAAGTCCTGGGGGACAACGACCCTTATGCCGTTACCAAGAAACTGATCAACCAGGCTGCGGAAAAAGTCCTGCCCTTCGCAAGGGAGAAAATTTACGAAGGAAACCCCGATGACGCGGAACTTTTCAAGCGGGCCGTGCTTGCCTCCGTTATTGCGAACTATTTTGACTTCGGGATCATGGGTTTTGATGCCAGCGAGGACAAGTTTGAAGCCGCTTTCCAGAAATATTTCGAGCAAGGGCTCGATGTGGACGAGACCCGGAAGATGCTCGGGCTCATGGAGGACGTTGTCTACATTGCCGACAACTGCGGAGAGATCCTCTTTGACATGCTCGTTTTTGATATCATTAAAAAGCTCGGCGGAAAAATCACCCTGGTAGTGCGGGGAGCCCCGATTCTCACCGACGTTACCATGGAAGAAGTCCGGGAGTACGAAATCGATAAAAAGGTTGACAGGGTCCTTACCACCGGTTCCAACGCCATAGGCGTGCTCGTGGATGAGATCCCGAATGAACTGCTGGAAGCCATGAAGGACGCAACCCTCATCATCAGCAAGGGCATGGCAAACTATGAGACCCTCTCCGAACACAACTTCGGGCCTATTGCCTACCTCCTCCTCACGAAATGCGAATGTGTTGCCGACTCCCTGGACCTGGATGAAGGCCTGGCCGTTGCAAAACTGATGAACTGTCCGTGATCTTCGGAATGCGGCCTTAACTTCCCTGCTGCAGCGGGGCCTGCAGCAACAGTAGTTTTTCGCTAGCAAACCGCCAGCTCATATCCTGCTGACCATCCTTCCGCTTATCCTGCCGTTTATCCTGCCGCCCGTTCTGCCAATTATCCTGCCGCCCGTTCTGCCAATTATCCTGCCGCCCGTTCTGCCAATTATCCTGTCGGTCATCCTGCCAATTATCCTGTCGGTCATCCTGTCGATTTTTTCCGGCATCTTTTTATTGTTCAGGGTTTCTAAATATATACAGTTAATATAATGTAAAGATGAAATTGCAACTGAAACAAAACGCAACTGAAACAAAGCGCAAATAAAAAAGCGTAAATAAATAAAGTAAAGGGAGAACTGTAAAATGTGTGAGCTGAACGTCATTATGCTTCGTGGAGAAGAACGCGAACAGGTTATGGAATCCGTAGCAAAAATAGTGGTTGAAGGCGACTCGATTAAGCTCACCGGGATTCTCGGGGAGAGGATGACGGTTACGGGTTCAATCAAAGAAATTAACTTTTCAAGCGGAGAAGCCCTGCTTCTGGCAAAGTGAAACCGGATTCCCTGAAGGAATACGAAGTTCTGGCAAAGTAAAGCCGGATTCCCTGAAGGAAAACGAAGTTTGAGCTGAATTCCAGAGTCCCGGAATTCTCATTTCCTGTTTTTTACGCTGCGACCTATAAAGCCAGGCACCCCTAAAATCATTCGGGGAAAATGTTACAAACGAGATTATCGTCGATTTTCAAAAATCCAATCAATAAATATGGGTCATGCGGCCTTTTGAAATTTATTGACAATGCTTAAATGTGCCAAAATTTTGGCAATTATCGATTTTTCCGACGCTCTCACTTCCAATATCTATAAAACTTTATCTTTCATATATACCAGGCATGCGGGAGGTTATTTTTATCGATGAAGGAAGCCTTCCCACACCTGAAGGTATCACGCGGGAGTGGGTAAAGGTTGCAGCTGAAAACCGGGACGAGGACGAAAAACTTTTTTCCATGATAAGGGAGGCTTTCCAGAGAAAAATTGATGTGGGAGTACATGTTCCCACATATCCTCAGTTTAGAGATATGATAGGCCAGTTCCTGGATATCATCAGAGATGAAAAGAATTGTTATGAACCTTATGCGCTAAAAGAAGAAAATGCAAAGATCCTTGAGCTTGAAATAATTGAAGAGGTTGCAAAACAGTATAAAGAGGAGACAGGAAAGACTCTTGAAGTTAGGGTTTGTATTGCAGGCCCTACGGATATGTATCTTCAGGCTTTCGGGGCAACAGCTTTTGTGGACGCATATCATACCCTTGCACTGGATATTGAGAACTTCATTAAACAGGCATTTAAAACTGCAAATAATTTCAAAATTAAGGTTATAGCCCTGGATGAACCCAGCCTCGGGATAAATGATAGGGTCCGGTTTTCTGACGCTGATATCATCTCCGCTCTGACTCTTGCTTCCAGCTATGCTCGGCAGCAGGGAGCTGATGTGGAGATTCACCTGTATTCCCCCTTGAAGTATAAGCTTATATGCGAAACCCCTATCAATGTCATCGGATTTGAGTATGCGGGAACTCCTTCCTACCTGGATCTTCTGGACAGAAAAGTACTGGAGGATTCAAATACTTATATCGGAGTCGGAATTTCGAGAACCGATATTTCCAGCCTTATAGGTATTGTCAATGAAAAGTATGGAATTAATGCCTGGGAGGAAAAGGAGTACATGCAAAAAATCGTAACTGAGCTCGAAACTCCGGATGTCATAAAAAAGAGGCTTGAAACGGCTTTTTCCGTTCTTGGGGATCGCATAAAGTATGCGAATCCGGACTGCGGGCTGGCGTTCTGGCCGGACCAGGACCTCGCTTTCAAGCTGCTTGAGAATACCGCAAAAGGTATTAATGAATTTAATGCAGAAAAGAAGAACTCTGGTCCGAAGCGGACTTAAAAACTCAGGCTCTACAAATACATCTTTTTAACACGTCCTCATGCCATGTCTATATAAG
>DUKH01000190.1:46030-46268 GCA_013329415.1 Methanosarcinaceae archaeon
ACACGGAAAGCACGGAAGGACTGTGCACCTATTTCCTTATTTCTGTGTTTTCCTTGCTTTCCGTGGTTAAACTTTCACTTGAGATTGGGGGAGGAATTTGGGGCATTGACAAATGGACTTAAAAACTCAGGCTCTACAAATACATCTTTTTAACACCCCCTCATGCCATGTCTATATAAGTTAGAATCAATTGTTCATTGAAACATATTTATAGTTCCGAACGTAAATATTTACACTT
>DUKH01000211.1:0-8619 GCA_013329415.1 Methanosarcinaceae archaeon
TTCCGTGCTTTCTGTGGTTAAAATTTCACTTGAACAACACATGTGTCTGTATACCCTGTTCCAGATAGGACACTGTACTTTCCTGTTTTTTTAACATAATGTCCTGCATCAGGATCTGAGAGCATACCGTTTCTTTATTTTTTAATCCACTGCAGTTGCACTCAAAGAACCTTCTATCCCAGATCCAGATTTTGTCACCGATAAAATATCTTGATATCGATTTTTCAAAAAGATTGCTTATAAAAATCTGTGAGCCTTGACTGTTTAATAGATATGAGGCGGACTTTAACATTTGTCTTTTGATCGTCCAATTTTCGACCAAAAAGCTCTTCATATTCTTTTATGCCTTTAACACTCTTAAGGCTTATAACAATGGTACGTGCAGACCCAAAAAGTTGTCTATTTGAGTCAAAGCACTTATACCCTTTTGCAATAATCTTTATCATGGATTATACCTTTTTAGAACCCAATTTTTTGTTTGGCGACATATAATTGGTTTAATTGGGTATAATAATTGCAATTGATATTTAAATTTAAATTAAAGTTTTTTAAACTAATTTTTTAAAAAAATAGATGTTTTTAGGATTTATTATCCAAAAATAAGGGATATTAACTAAAACGGCATAAGCTCAATTAATTCTTTTTTCTCCTTCCCATAATGAGCATTAATCCCATTATTGCGGCAACCGGCAGAATTAGTGAGGGAAATTCCGGGATTTGCGAACCAGTTACCAGCCAACTGCTGCCAATCATCTGGGTATCCTCATCTTCCGTAACATTTATCTCTCCAGTACCAAATTGAAGATGGACAACAATGCTATTGTTTAACTCATTCCTTGGAAGCTGGGCAACTTCCTCATTTAACTCAATTATGATAGGTCCCCGAGTCTTCTGGTTCTTATCATTTTTATCATGTTCACACACCGTCAAGAATTCTCCAAATTCAGATGTACTGCCCGCTGAATCGTAGCTGTGCGTCCACGGACCGGTCAAACCACTGGCGTCGTGTACTGATTTGATATTGTCATCCTGAATACAAACTTTAATAACCTGTAGATTTACATCTGAGTCCCCTGCAAAGCGCGGGCTGATGTCCTCAACGTTTATATGCGTCCCGTTAAATTCCACTTTTACACATATATCATCAATACTTTGACCATCAATTTTTTCACTTGTGTTAGTTAAATAAAATGTTTCTGCACTCGCCGCACCAACCGTGAAAACCAGGAGTACAAAGATTCCAACTAAAACTGCAGACTTTGTTCTCAAAACACAACCCTCCTAAAATTAGTGTATATACATTCTACAAAACTATTGTTTAAATATCTAATTATTTTAATCTTTAATATTATTTTAAAAGTGGCAGGCCCCAAGAAAATTTCGAGGCTCTATAACGTGTTTTTGAGGTTTTAGCGCATGCATGACCTTCATTTTGGAAAAGAAGGGGGTCGAAGTCAGAAAAATTATTTGGGACCAGGTATTCAGGGATAAGAATCAAGCATATTTACGAAATAGATGGAAGCTTGATTTAAAAAACAGCAAGAGGATAAGTACAGGCAATTTGTAGAAAAAAATGTATGAAGAATATGTAAAAAAGTGATAAAAGAACCGGACCCGGCAAAAAATGCAAAATACCCCCCACATATAAACCTTTCTAAAAGATTTCAAGGCAAAATTCGTAAACCGTTACTTCCTTAAAATCAAAAAATAGACCTTAAATGGGCAACACACCTGGTGTCCTTCTGAAAAAACAAGGAGACAACCCGAAGCCCAGGAGTACTGACAGAGATTCAAAGATATTTCGGGAAGGGCCGCTTGCTTACGCAAGAGTGGGGTCTCCTGTCACCTATACGAAGGAGGAAACTCCCTAAATTGGAATCAGCATTAAACCTTATCATAAAAGCCAGGGCCGTTTCAAGTAATATACGGGATTTCTACAGAGCAAACTTTCAAGCCACCTTGATCTCCTTTTCCAGCTTCTTGACCATATCCCTGAGCCGGATAGCTTCTTCGAAGTCCAGCCTGTCGGCAGCTTCTTTCATCTCGGCTTCCAGTTCGATGATCACGTTCGGGATATCGGATTTGGGGATATGTTTGGTGTCAGTGATGTCCACGACCTTTTCCTTGATGGGCTTCTTGATGGTTTTCGGGACTATGCCGTGCTCCTGGTTGTAGGCGATCTGCATGGCCCTGCGCCGCTCGGTTTCGTCCACTGCCCTTTTGATGGAATCGGTCATGTTGTCGGCATAGAGGACCACTGTCGAGCTGGCATTTCTTGCAGCCCGACCGATGATCTGGATCAGGCTCTTTGTGTCCCTGAGGAAACCTTCCTTATCCGCGTCCAGGATGCCGATGAAACCCACTTCGGGGATGTCGAGCCCTTCCCGCAGCAGGTTGATCCCGACCAGGACGTCGAACTTGCCCAGGCGGAGTTCCCGGATGATCTCGGTCCGCTCGATGGTCTTGATGTCCGAATGGAGGTAACGGGCTTTGATTTCATTTCGGGCAAGGAAGTCGGTCAGCTCTTCGGCAAGCTTCTTGGTCAGGGTGGTGACCAGGGCACGGTCGCCCCTCTCCACGATCTTCCTGATCTCTTCCATAACGTCTTTGACCTGGCCTTCCAGGGGGCGCACCTCGACTTCGGGGTCCACAAGACCTGTAGGACGGATGATCTGTTCCACGACCTGGGCTGAGTGCTCGCGCTCGTATTCTCCGGGGGTTGCCGAGACGAAAATAATGTTTTTCATGTACTTTTCAAATTCCTCGAACCGGAGAGGCCGGTTATCAAAGGCACTGGGGAGCCTGAACCCGTAATCCACAAGGCTCTTTTTCCGGGAATAGTCCCCTTTGTACATCCCGTGGAGCTGGGGGAGGGTCTGGTGGCTTTCGTCGATGACCAGGAGAAAGTCGTCCGGGAAATAGTCCAGGAGGCAGAAGGGTTTCTCCCCGGGTTTCCGGTGGTCGAAGTGCCGGGAATAGTTTTCAATGCCCTTGCAGCTCCCGGTCTCCTCGATCATCTCGATGTCATAAAGGGTGCGCTGTTTCAGGCGGTGGGACTCAAGGAGATCCAGGGTATGGAGGTGCTCTTCCAGTTCTTCGAGGATGTCTTTGATGGCGCTTTTCTGCTCTTCTTCGGGAATGACGTAGTGCCGGGCGGGATAGATAAAGAAATATTCCATGTCTTCCTTTCGCTGCCCGCTCTGCTTTTCGATCTCGGAAATCCGGTCTACCTCATCCCCGAAAAGCTCGATCCTTATGATGTTGTCAAAGTACCCGGGAATAATGTCAATGGTATCTCCCTTTACCCGGAAGCGCCCGGGCATGAGTTCAAGGTCGTTTCGTTCGTACAGGATATCGACGAGCTTGCCCAGGACTTCTTTTCTCGAAACCCTGTCCCCGACCTTCAGCTCAAACCCCATTTTCTGGAAGTTTTCCGGGTTCCCGAGACCGTAGATGCAGGATACGGAAGCAACCACGATCACGTCGGGCCGGGACATAAGGGAAGCTGTGGCTGCAAGCCTCATCTGCTCGATTTTGGGGTTGATGCTGGCGTCTTTTTCAATGTACTGGTCCTTTGCAGGCAGGTAGGACTCGGGCTGGTAGTAGTCGTAGTAGGAGACGAAGTACTCCACCCGGTTTTCCGGGAAAAACTCCCTGAATTCGTTATAGAGCTGAGCCGCCAGCGTCTTGTTGTGGGCTACTACAAGAGTTGGTTTCCGGACCTGGTTTATGACGTTTGCCACGGTGTAAGTCTTACCTGAACCGGTAACCCCGAGAAGGGTCTGGAACCGGTCTCCTTTATTCAGCCCTTCAACGAGCTTTTCGATAGCTTCTGGCTGGGAACCCTTAGGCTCGAACTCGGAAGTGAGCTTGAACTGCGGTTCGGGTGAGACTTTTGAGAGCTGGCTGGAAGATGTCATTGTATCAAGCGACCTGTCATGGAAATTGGAATCTGTATAACGACCTTTTACGAGATCAGTGCCTTCTGCCTGAGCAGGCGGTTGTAGGTAATTGCAAACCTGTGGGCTTCGTCCCGGATTTCCTGGACAAAGAGGGAGGCTTTTTCATCCTTTTTGATAGGGAGAGGGGATTTGAGCCCCGGCACGTAGATTTCCTCTTCCCTTTTGGCGATGGAAATAATGGGGACCCTGACCCTGAGTTTCCGGAGTTCCTGGAAAGCTGAGGAAAGCTGCCCCTTCCCCCCGTCGATAACGATAAGGTCGGGCATTTCGTGCCCGTCTTCCAGCAGGCGGGTGTAGCGGCGGCGCACGACCTCGGCGATTGAAGCGAAGTCGTCGATCCCCTCAACACTCTGGATCTTGAAGCGGCGGTAGTTGTGCTTGTCAGGCCTGCCCCCCCGGAACTGTACCATGGAACCCACGGTCGAAGTACCTGCGAGGTGGGATATGTCAAAGCATTCGATAACAGTGGGAGCTTTTGGGAGGGAAAGCTTTTGCTGAAGGGCTTCGAGCTTTTTCCGGTCCCCGAAGAACCCGATCTCAACGTTTTTCCCGGCAAGGTCCAGAAGCTCTTTCTTCTCTCCCTGCTTCGGGACCGTGACCTTCACCTTTTTCCCCCTCACATGGGCCAGGAAGTCCGCCAGGGACTCGTCCAGGGATTCGGGCACGATCAGTTCTCCCGGAGGTTCGTTTTCCGAGTAGTACTGCACAAGGAACTCTTCAAGGAACTCTTCCCCATAGGCAAAGACATAGTCCTGTTTGTCTTCCAGGGTTCCTTTGTAGACCTTGAAGAGCATGAGATAAACGGTGCCGTCCTTAACAAGGTAGTTCAGGATGTCCTCATCGTGCTTTTTCTGCCTTTCAACGTTTTGTTTTTCCTGGAGGAATTCAAGAGCGGCAATCTCGTCCCGCAGTTCCATGGCCTGTTCGAACTGCTGCTTTGCCGCAAGTTCTTTCATGTCCTTTTCCAGGGACTCGATAAGTTCCCTGATATTGCCTTTCAGGACCGAAGCCGCCCTCTTCACCTTCTCCCCGTACTCCTCAACCTGGATATTCCCTATACAGGGCCCGCTGCACACTCCCATGTGGTAGCGGAGACAGGCGCGTTTTGGCAGCTTTTTACAGGTCCTGAGCTGGAAAGTCTTCCTTACGACCTCATAGATGTAGTCCCTTTCCTTTGCCGAGACAGAGGGCCCGAAATAGTCCCCACCCCCGACCTTTTTCCTGGCAAGCCTTATGCGCGGGAACTTCTCGTCCGTAAGGTGGATGCAGGCATAGCGCTTTGAGTCCTTGAGAGCAATGTTGTACCGCGGCCAGTGCTTCTTGATAAGGGTGTTCTCCAGCAGGAGAGCCTCCACCTCGGTATTCGTGACAATAAAATCCAGGCCCTTTGCCGCCCTGACCAGGTTTTCCGTCTTCGGGTCATGGTCCCGTTTCTGGAAATAGCTGCTTACGCGCTTTTTGAGGTCCTTTGCCTTGCCCACATAGAGTACACCGCCGTCCTCATCCTTGAAAAGGTAGCAGCCGGGCAGGTGGGGAAGGGCCTCCAGGTCGATCATGTTTTGCAAACCTCGGTTTTTTCGAATTTTTTCAATTTTTCTTTTTATTCCGGGTCTTCAAATCACTTACTTAAAATCGTTTACTTTTTATTCAGAATCCTCTTCAAAAGCCTCTTCAAAAGCCTCTTCTTCTTCGAAAACCGCTTCAACAAGCTGTCCCCCGGATACGTCGAGATACGAGACTTCTTCTCCGAGAACTTTCGGGGCAAGGAATTTCCCTGTATAGCTTTCCGGCACCCTGGCAATCTCCTCGGGCGTACCTGCAGCCACGATCTCCCCGCCTGCGTTTCCGCCTTCGGGGCCCAGGTCGATGATATGGTCCGCGGACTTGATAACGTCCAGGTTGTGCTCAATCACGACCACGGTGTTGCCTTTTGACACCAGGTCGTTAAGGACGGAGATCAGTTTCTTTACGTCGTGGAAGTGCAGCCCGGTCGTGGGCTCGTCCAGGAGGTAGATAGTCTTGCCCGTGCCTTTCTTGGAAAGTTCCCGGGTAAGTTTGATCCTCTGGGCTTCTCCCCCGGAAAGGGTTGTGGAGCTCTGCCCAAGCTTGATGTAACCCAGGCCAACCCGCGAGAGGGTATCGAGCTTGTTCCTGATGGCAGGGATGTTTTCGAAGTGCTCGCGGGCTTCTTCCACGGTCATGTCCAGGACTTCAGCAATGGACTTGCCCTTATACTTTACATCAAGGGTCTCCCGGTTGTAACGGGTGCCTTTGCACTCCTCACATTCGATGTAAACGTCGGGCAGGAAGTTCATCTCGATCTTGATCAGGCCGTCCCCCTGGCAGGCTTCACAGCGCCCGCCTTTCACGTTGAAGGAGAAACGTCCGCTTTTGTAACCCCGGATTTTGGCTTCCTTTGTTTCGGCAAAGGCCTGCCTGATAGCGTCAAAGACTTTCGTGTAGGTTGCAGGGTTCGAGCGCGGGGTCCTGCCAATAGGGCTCTGGTCGATGACAATGACCTTGTCGATCTCGGAATCGAAAGTTAGCTCGGCGTATTCCCCGGGACTCACGCTCGACTTATGAAGCGTTTTCATCAGGGCCTTGTAGAGGGTATCATAAATAAGCGTGGATTTCCCGGAACCCGAAACCCCTGTTATCAGGGTGAAGACCCCGATCGGGATTTTCACTTCAATGTCCTTGAGGTTGTTTTCCCGGCAGCCCTTTAGCCTTATGAAAGACTCGCTCCTCCTCCGGAAAGCCGGGGTCTTGATGTGCTTCTCGCCTGAAAGGTACTGGCCTGTCAGGGACTCGGGGTTCATCTCTATCTCCAGGGGAGTGCCTTCGGCAACCACGTAGCCCCCGTGTATCCCGGCCCCGGGCCCTATGTCCAGGACGTAGTCCGCCGCCCGGATGGTATCCTCATCGTGTTCCACCACAAGCAGGGTGTTCCCGAGGTCCCGGAGGGTCTGCAGGGTCCTGATAAGGCGTTCATTGTCCCGCTGGTGCAGCCCTATGGAAGGCTCGTCCAGGACGTAGAGCACACCCATGAGGTTGGACCCGATCTGCGTTGCCAGCCGGATGCGCTGGGCTTCCCCTCCCGAAAGGGTCCCTGCACCTCGAGAGAGGGTCAGGTAGCCGAGCCCAACGTGTTCCAGGAAGCCCAGGCGGGAACGGATTTCCTTTAAGACCTGTTTTGCGATTTCCTGCTCTTTTTCGGAAAACTGCAGGGTTTCGAAAAATTCGATGCATTCGGTGATGGAAAAGTCCGTTACGTCCACTATGGACCTGTCCCCTATTTTCACCGCCAGCACCTTTCCCTTCAGGCGCTTGCCTTCACATTTAGGGCAGGACCGGACCTGCATGAATTTTTCGAGTTCCTTTCTCCGGTATTCGGACTTCGTCTGGTGGTAGAGCCGCTCGGACTGCGGGAGCAGCCCTTCCCAGGAGCCCTTATGGGACCAGTGGGCGTCCCCGTTCTTCATGCTCATGCTGAACTGGATGCGTTCGCCGGAGCCGTGCATCAGGGCATTGTACTGCTCTTTGTTCAGTTCCTCAATCGGGGTGAAGATGTCAAACCCGAAATGTTTTGCCACGGCTGCCAGGTGCTGGCTCCTGTACCCGTCAAGGAAGTTCCGATAAAGCGCAACCGCCCCGTCTGCGATGCACAGGCTCTTATCCGGGATTACCAGGTCAGGGTCGAACTCCATCTTGATCCCGAGCCCGTTGCAGGCCTCACAGGCCCCAAAGGGGCTGTTGAAGGAAAACATCCGGGGCTGGAGTTCCTCAAAAGCTATGCCGCAGACCGGACAGGCCATTTTCGAGGAGTAGAGCCGTTCGTTGCCTCCTGAATCCACAGCAATTAAGAGCCCCTCGGCCCTTTTCAGGGCGTTTTCACAGGCCTCGACAAGCCGGGAGCGGTCTTCGGCAGGGTCCAGGCGGTCAATAACCACTTCAATATCATGCTTCTTGTAGCGGTCCAGGGTGATTTCGTCGTCGGTGCGGTGGATCTCCCCGTTGACCCGGACCCTGGCGAAACCTTCGCTGTCCAGGTCCCTGAAAAGCTGCTGGTAAGTCCCCTTCTTCTGGCGGATAATAGGGGCAAGGATGGTGGTCATCCCTTCACATTCCGAACTGAGGCTGTCAGCAATCCTTTCCGGGGACTGGGCTTCAATTTTGATGTCGTGTACCGGGCAGTGGGGGGTACCTACCCGCGCAAAGAGCAGCCTCAGGTAGTCATAAATTTCCGTGACCGTTCCCACGGTACTCCTGGGATTTTTCGAGGTGGTTTTCTGCTCGATGGAGATTGCCGGGGACAGCCCTTCGATACTGTCCACGTCCGGCTTGTTCATGAGCCCCAGGAACTGCCGTGCATAGGCGGAGAGGGACTCCACATACCGGCGCTGCCCTTCGGCATAGACCGTGTCAAAGGCCAGGGTGGACTTCCCCGAACCTGAGACCCCGGTAATAACAATGAATTTGTCCCGGGGAAGCTCAACGGTAATGTCCTTCAGGTTGTGTTCCCGGGCCCCTTTGATTATGATATTTTTCATTTTTTTACTCTCGGGTTTATTCTTGTCTCGTATTTTACCTGTCTCTGTTTGAAACGATTGAGGAGATGATTCGGATGATGATCGGAATGATGATCGAAATGATGATC
>DUKH01000211.1:8929-9184 GCA_013329415.1 Methanosarcinaceae archaeon
CGAAATGATGATCGAAATGATGCTCTGGATGATAATCCGGTAGATGGTTTGAAGTGAGAGAAATAAACAATCCGGACAAAAATTTAAAGAATATTTATATATTGCCCGTTATAAATATTGGATGACAGCATCCTGATTAGACAGCCCATATAACAAAACGTGAACCTTTTATTAATAAAGTTATATAGCGGAGTGAAAGTATTAATCAAAAACCTTCACTTTATTTTTAATTATTTTCTTAGTTCTTTTCTTAGT
>DUKH01000211.1:9554-14544 GCA_013329415.1 Methanosarcinaceae archaeon
TTAGTTCTTTTCTTAGTTCTTTACTTAATTCCTTTCAAACTGTTTCCTGCTTTTCAAGCTTTCTTTTGCTTTTCAGGGGTTTTTAATTCTCAGCAGCCTCTACCTTCCGCTCACTGGTCAGATAAACATATTAAAAAAATACATAATCATGAAGATGGTTGATATGCCGCCAGAAAAATACAGATTTGTCAGTTTCAACCTGTTAACAGGAGTTAAATTATATTGATATTATATATAATTATTCACTTCGCAATATTTTATTATATTTATTAGAAATATGGAAAAAAGTGACGAAAGGAAAGAATGAAAAAAACAGGATTTCGCCACTTACTGCGAAGCTAAAAGGGGCAGAAAAAAAACTTAAAAGAGACAGAAAAAAGAACTTAACAGGATAAAAAAAGCGTGATGGGAAAAATCCGGCAGGGCAAAGCCCCAATTCCTTCGGATCTTTCCCGGTTACCCAACCTTTTGTTTTCTTGCAAAACCTGTTTCGGCTTCACCCCAATTCAATCCAGCGGAGTTCCGTTTAGTTCGGGTTTCCCGCTTTTATCGTCATGTAAAGAATCTCTGGCCCAGTGTCCTGCCAGGAAAGCCCCGGAAAGGTTGTGCCAGATGCTGAAGATTGCCCCGGGCAGTGCCGCAGCGGCAGTGAAGTGTTTGATCGCAAGGGCAACACTCAGGCCGGAGTTCTGCATCCCGACCTCGATTGCTATGGTCCTTGCCTCCGTTTCGCTGAGTTTCAGGGCTTTTGCGACCCCGTACCCGCCTGCAAGGCCCAGGCTGTTGTGCAGGACCACGGCTAGCAGAACGAGCGGCCCCAGCTGCTCAAGATTAGCACTGTTCGTCCCTATAATCACCGCAATGATGATCACTATGGCCAGGGCCGAGATTGCCGGAAAGATATCCCTGATCTTGCTGATCTTTTCTTTGAAGAAATAATTGATAGAAAGCCCGAAGACCACCGGCACGAGCACGATCTTCACGACACTCACGAGCATGCCCATGACGTCCACTTCCACGGCCTGTCCGATGTAGAGCCAGGTCAGGAAGGGGGTTGCAAGGAAAGCAACCAGGGTGGACACGGAGGTGAGGACGATCGAGAGGGCAACGTCCCCTTTTGCGAGGTAACAGATCACATTTGAAGCCGTGCCTCCGGGACAGCAGCCCAGCAGGATAACGCCAGCCATGAGGTCAGTCGGAAGTTTCAGAGCCAGGCAGATGAGCCAGGCTATCAGGGGCATGAGGGTATACTGCATAACGGTGCCCAGAAGCACCACGGAGGGTTTTTTTAACACCGCCAGGAAGTCGTCCACGGAAAGAGTGACACCCATCCCCAGCATGATCAGGCTCAAAAAGGGCACTATCAGCCCTTTGTGGGGTGCAAAGTACTCAGGGTAAAAATATGCCACTGCAGAGAGCAAAACCGCCCAGAGGGGAAATAACGAAGTGAACTTTTTAAGCATCTTGACACACCTTTCATCGAACTTCCAGGACCGAAACTTGCCAGTGCTGAACTCTAAAGGATAAACTGTTGCTTAAACAGCTATAATATTGGAACATTGTTGGAACATTGTTGGAACATTGTTGGAACATTATTGGAACATTGTTGGAGCTCATTTAGCTGTATTAAACAGAGCCATTTAAATTAGCAAAGTTAAATATAAAATTTATAGAGTTGACTCGGCCTGTAAACTACATCTACAACTTGTAATTACCCTAGCAGACCTTAAAATGATAAATAAATGATCGGCTAGCTTATCGAAACTAGGAAATGGCACTTTAAAAATATATCCATTTATTATCGATAAATTATATAGCTTGGATTAAATTTCGAAATACTATATAAATACCACTATTTTATTTTAATTAAAAAAATCGTATAATGTGAACCTTTTCCTTTCCAGGGTCTTCTCCCACTTGCTACCTATATATAGAGGCTCTGCCGATACTTCTGCCCTATGAGACTTGACGCATACCTTGTTGATATGGGCTACTTCAAATCCAGGGGGCGCGCCAAAACTGCCATCCTTGCCGGCAGTGTAAAGGTAAACGGCGCCGTTGTAAAGAAAGTATCCAGAGATGTGGCCTCCGATGACGAAATAGAAGTAGCCGAAGGCCTGGACCAACCCCAGGGTTACTTTAAGCTCAAACGTATCCAGGAAGAAAGCGGGATTATCAAGCCCGGCGACAGGGTCCTGGACCTGGGTTCAAGTGCTGGCGGGTTCATCCTCTTTGCTTCGGAGATCGCAGACCACGTAAAAGGAATAGAGTTCAGCCGGGACTTCAGGAGCGAACTAGGGAAAATAGCCTTTGAGCAGAAAAACGTGGAAGTCATGTTCGGAGATGTTTTTACCGTGCCCCTGAGCACTCTCCCGGAGGAACCTGTGGACGTGATCCTCTCGGATATGACCCTTGATCCTAAGGACGCAATCAAAGCCCTTTCCCGGATCCTGCCCCTCCTGAAGGAAAATGGGAAGGTCCTCCAGGTAATAAAGATGCCAAAAAAGAAAAACCCGAAGCCTTTCCTCAGTAAACTCGAAGACATCGGGCTTGAAATCCTCCAGGCAATCAGTTCGGAAAAGCAGGAAATCTACGTGATAGCAAGAAAACCCGGAAATGGGGAAAAAGAAACTGAAAGTGAGGAAAAAGAAACTGAAGGTTTGGAAGTAGATCAAAACTGATGAGAAGCGGATCAAAACTGATGAGAAGCGGATCAAAACTGATGAGAAGCGGATCAAAATTAATGGGAAGCTGATGAAAACTGATGAAAAAAGAGAGGTCTTTTCCGACGGAAACCCGCCTGCAGCCATCCCTGCTAAAGTCGGGATAAGGATCTACGGCAGCGGAAGACCGGTACGCCTCTTAGTCGCGGGCCTGCACGGAGAGGAATGGAAGGACACGACCGGGATCCTGGAGAAAATCAAACCTCCGGAAACAGGCACATTAGCACTTATCCCCCTTGTAAGCAGGCAAAAATATGTTTCGACCCTGGATCCACGCTACTATCCAGGAATGGGAAAACCGATCGTTGAAGCCGTAGAAAAACTTGAGCCGGAAATCTACATCGAGCTTCATTCATACGGCAGGGAAAACTTTGAAAAACTTGCAGGAAAAGACAGGATTGACAGGGCAGGGGTCCCGGCTTACAGTATCCTGAAAGCAGGGGTTCTTCTGGGATCGGTTTCCCCGCACATCAGGAGAAAATACTTTCCTAAAGAAGCCCTCTGCCTCTCTTTCGAAATCGAAAAAGGTAACCCCACATCCCGGGAATTTGCTTCCTTGATGGTTGAAAAGATAAAGGAAATAGGTTCAAGGGACGAGTTTATCACATGTTTGCGAAAGGAATTCCCGGAGCAAGCGAAAAAAGCAGTAGAGGATTACAGGCGCTTTTATGGGGAAATCTGAGCCTGTAATCCAGAGGCCGAATCAGATGTGGCGTTAATCAGAAATTGGCACCGAAGTTTTGAAGCCAGTGTTTAATTCAAAAGGCGAGAAGTCCCCTTCCTCGGAGGCCTTAGGTCGGCAGGTGGGGGTAGTTCACCCATATTCCAACAGGGCTTTCAGTTTGGCATCCGTTTGCAGGAAGACCTTTTCTTTTTCATGAAGGATATTTTCAGCAACTTCCACCCCGCTTTTCATAGTCTGCTGATCAAAATAACTTGCATCGTTGTACTTTTCTACAAGTCCATTATAGTACAGCCGCTGGTTCTCATAATCCAGGGACTGTACTTTCCAGTCGGCATAAAGATCAAGAAAATTTCGGTAGTTCCTGGGATTGCTAAACGTAATTCCGGAGTAATAGCTTTCGTCTTCTTCGCTGTAGACAACGTAGCCCCCGGTACATTCAACGGCTAGCCAGGAACCTGGAGATACTTCAGCCAGAACCCAGGCATGATTGAAGCTGTCAATTACACCGGAGTTAAGTAAGCCGGAATCTTCGGATACTGAATCACATACCTCGAATCCTCCTGGACTTCCGGTATCAAGGTTTTCGTCTATAGGCCTGCCTTCCCCTATCCTGCCATTATTCTCAGAATCAAAATTTCCAACTGCAATCCTGGCGTTGATGCCTTTTGCCTTTAACATGTTCCAGACGTCCTGGGCCATGTTGTCACAGTCATAAACATCGGCTTCAGTATATGTATGGCTCTCATGGTAGTCGGCAGCAATCTGTTCACATATCTGGACATTCCTTTCCGCTTCATCTGTTCCGGGACCTTTCAGGTCCGGAAGGTATGCATCGGAATCCAGGGCAAGGGTTGAGTATGCAGTTAAAAAAACCCGGCCATGCAAACCAGAGTTACGACCCATATGCACTTCAAAAGAGACTTACAGATTGTTTTTTTAGAATTAGTAGTGACACAACTTCCGGTTTTCAGGTTTCTTACTTCATCAGGGGCATGGCTATTTGATCCGATTTCATCGGATTCAAGTTCGCTTTTTATTCCCCTTCCGCAGCTAGAACAAAAACGATCCTTCGGATCAATTTTCGATCCACAATTACCACAGTACATTTTCTGCCACCGTTAAATTTCCATCCGGAATCCTGAAGACGCCTGAAACTTCGGGAAAAACAACTTCGAAACATTCTAATTTAAAACAAAGATTAGTTTATTTATATATATAATTATTCTGAATTACTTATAGTCTAGTCGTAAATATTAAAGTTAATCATAAAACATATAGTTTAATCATAGATTAATAACCCAATGATATAATTTATAATCATGCCATAAAAAAACCTTATTTCAGGCAAGGTAAAAAAACATGATCATGCGAGGATTTATTCTAAAAAATAGCTCCAATATCAGAGATGTAAAACTACAAAATAACAAAATTATTTGCGTAGAAATGTTCTAAAAAAATGTTTTCAAAAAGGCGTTTGAGAAAAAATAGGACAAAGATATTAATTCAATGATATAAAAAAACTCATTGAGCTTATGAATTTTGAGATGAAAAACGAAGAAAAAAATGAAGAACAAAATGAAGA
>DUKH01000120.1:0-13735 GCA_013329415.1 Methanosarcinaceae archaeon
AACACGGAATAAAGGAAATAGGAGTACAATCCTTCCATGCTTTCCGCGTCTTCCGTGGTTATAAAATAAGTGTAAATCTTCCTATATTTTTCATGTATGTTTAAGGAACCAGCTCTTTTATAGTTAACGAACTCTCAAAACCATCTGGATTTTTGTAAAAAATAAGGTCCTGACAATGAGAAGATATTTATTAGAAGAAATAGAGAATTAGGAATTCCTTAGTATACATTTGATTGGAAACCATTGTTCGTGGAAATATCATTGAAAGCTTTTGTTTACAATACTTCCAAAAGCAGTTAATTATCATAAACCCCAACAATTGCAAAGCAATAATCAAAAAGCAACAATCAATAGCCCATCAAACTTAAAATCAACCGGTTCGAAACCAATTAACCAGTTCAAAATCAACCAGTTAAAAATCAACCAATCATTTTTCCAACATCCCTTTTTACACATTATATATTAGAAACAAATTTCAGACGAATGAAATAAATTTTTTTCAAATCAAGGAGAATATAGATGAATATTTTGCTTATCGGTGGCGGTGGAAGAGAACATGCAATTGCCGAAGGAATTAAAAAAAGCAAGCGCGACCCTGCCCTTTATGCTATAATGGCAAAGAAAAACCCGGGAATTGCCGCTCTCTGTGAAGATTTCCTGCTGGAAAAAGAAACAGAGGTTGAAAAGCTCGTTGAATACGCCAGAGCAAAAAAAATAGAGATGGCATTTGTGGGGCCCGAAGCCCCGCTAGCTGCAGGCGCTGCGGATGCCCTGTGGGAAGCCGGGATTCCCGTTGTCGGACCCAGGAAAGCCTGTGCAATTATCGAGTTTGACAAAGCCTGGGCCCGGAATTTCATGAAAAAATACGGAATCGAAGGCTGCCCTGCTTACGAAGTCTTCACTGAAGCCGAAGCAGAACCTGCCAGGGCTTTCATCGAAGAACTCGGAGACGTTGCGGTCAAGCCGTCGGGGCTCACCGGAGGCAAAGGCGTCAAAGTAATGGGAGACCAGCTCCCGGACCTGGAAGCTGCAAAAGCCTATACCGTCGAACTCCTTGAAAAAGGGCCCGTGGTAATCGAAGAGCGCTTCGTAGGAGAAGAGTTCACCCTGCAGGCTTTCGTTGACGGAAAAAACCTGGCTTTCTTCCCGGCTGTACAGGACCACAAGCGGATTTATGAAGGTGACCTCGGCCCCAACACCGGCGGCATGGGTTCCTACACGGAAGCAGGGGAAATCCTGCCCTTCATGCTCCCGGAAGACCTTGAAAAAGCAAAACAGATCATGGAAGCTACCGTAAAGGCGATTTCCGAGGAAACGGGCGCAGGATACCAGGGTGTCCTGTACGGGCAGTTTATCCTCACGAAAAACGGGCCCAAGGTAGTGGAGTTCAATGCGCGGTTCGGAGACCCCGAAGCCATGAACGTTATCCCCCTGATCGAAACCGACTTCGTGGACATTATGTCTGCGGTGGCGAACGGGACTCTTTCCGAACTTCCTGTGGAATTCAGCAGGAAAGCCACGGTCTGCAAGTACGCAGTCCCTGCAGGCTACCCTGACAACCCGGAAAAAGACAGTGAAGTGGTTGTCGGGGACGTGGGAGAAGCATCCGTCTACTACGCCAGCGTCTATGAAAAGGAAAGAAAGGTTTACACCACCGGCTCCCGCTCAATCGCGGTCGTAGGACGCGCGGACACGATTGAAGAAGCCGAAAAAATCGCCCAGAACACACTTGAAAACATCCAGGGCAAACTCTTCTTCCGGAAAGACATCGGCACAGCCGCGCTTATCCAGAAGAGGATCGAACACATGAAAGAGCTGAGAGGCGCATAAAGCGTTTGAAGCGCATGATCGGCCTCAATGAAACTAACCTGTAAAGAAAAGTGAGTTGATAACGATGAAGGATTTTCTTTCCATAGCTGACCTGTCCCGTGGAGAAATTCTAGAGCTCATTGAGATTGCAATCGATCTCAAGGAAAAGCGCAAAGCCGGCAAGACAACCGAGCTTTTGAAAAACAAAAGCCTTGCCATGATCTTCGAAAAATCCTCTACCAGGACCAGAGTCTCTTTCGAGGTAGGGATGACGGACCTCGGGGGCCATGCCCTCTACCTGAACCCCAAAGACATCCAGATAGGAAGAGGCGAGACAATTGAAGACACCGCCCTCACCCTTTCACGCTACGTGCACGGGATCATTGCCCGGGTCTACAGCCACGAAGCCGTTGCAAGACTTGCAGCCTCTGCAAGCGTGCCTGTGATCAATGCCCTTTCGGACCGCGAACACCCCTGCCAGATCATTGCGGACTTCATGACCATCCAGGAATACAAGGGAAAACTCGATGGCCTGAAATTCGCCTGGATCGGGGACGGAAACAACGTCTGCAACTCCGCCATGATGGGCTGTGCCCTTGTGGGAATGGAATTTGCCGCAGCCTGCCCTGAAGGCTTTGAACCCTCCGCCGAATTCATTGAAAAAGCAAAAGCCCTCGGCGGCAAGATCACAATCACCAACGACCCGAAAGAAGCCGTAAAAGACGCCGATGTCATCTACACCGATGTCTGGGTCTCCATGGGAGACGAAGAAGAAAAAGAAAAGCGCTTCAAAGCCTTTGAGGGATACCAGGTCAATAACGATTTGCTTGCCCTTGCAAAGCCTGACGTAATGGTCGAACACTGCCTGCCCGCCCACAGAGGAGAAGAAATCTCCGCAGAAGTCATGGACGGCCCCCACTCCGCAGTCTTTGACGAAGCCGAAAACCGCCTCCACGCCCACAAGGCAATCGTCCTGAAACTGATGGGCCTTGCCTGAAATTGATGAAATAAAAATTTCATCAATTTTTCAATTTATCAATTTCAAAATATCTCAATTTCTTCAATTTTCATATACTTCCACAGGTATTCTTCCAGCCTCAAACCCTATATCACAGGCCACAGTCAAATATTATTATCCGAAAAGCAAAAAATTTCAATGCAGGTCTCAAGCTTTCGGTACTCCGGAAGGGAATTCAAGGATAAAGTTTAAGAATAATGAATCCCTCTATGGGGAGGCAACAACACTTACATTATGCGAGGGTTGCCCAGCCAGGTCAAAGGCGCTAGGTTCAGGGCCTAGTCTTGTAGGAGTTCGTGGGTTCGAATCCCACCCCTCGCACTAAACTTTTTTTAATTGATTGATTTTCGTTTAGTTACCTTTTTCTCAATTATTCAGATTCATTTGCATTTTATGGAGTTTGTGGGTCCGAGTCATACCCCTCGCATTAAATTTTGGGGATATAGGTAACGTTGATTTTTTGTACGCTATGGTTCTAGAGGAAATAAATCAAATGATTAATAATTGGTTAAATTTAAAACGTTATTAAAAAAATTGAATCCTATTATTTAATACCACTCGAAATTAAATCTTTAAACCACTCAAGAGTTTCTTTTTTAGATTCTAAAAAGTCCTTGATTTCTGCACCAGTTACCAATATTAAAATATTATCAGAGCTACTTTTTCTTACTTGCTGCACGTTACAACCAGCTTCAAATCCACTTATTGATAGAAACAACCCAACTCTCGTAAGATTTTTGTGATCATCTAGATCACTCGAAAAAGCTTTGACTTCTGTGATACTAACTTTACGTGTCCAATTTTTACATTCAAAAAGAATGTGTGGTGATGTTAATGATTGAAAAAAAGGGCTATCAATATTATTTTGAAATACTGCATCAAATTCTTCATTTATAGTTCGTAAATTTTTATTGAATAATGTGAAACCCTCTATCGTAGAAAATAATTCTATTGTGAACTCCTCTAATAGTTTACCTTTTTTCTGACTATTAGTCTCTCTTTCACACTGACTCAATTTTTCAATAAAAATCTGTTTGTTTAAGTGTGGTTTACTAGATTTTTCTAAATCAGCTTCATCTTTATTTTGTTCAAATTGATTATTCGAAATTGAAACTAATTTCTTTCCATCAATAACAAATCCATCATTTTGTAAACACTTTTTTACTTCGTCTAAGCAAGAATTAAATTTTATTGTTTTCTGTTTATCTTCATGAGCACCTTCTTTTAATAATATTGAAATTGCCATCTCGATAAGTTTTCTATTATCTTCCTCGGATTTACTATTATATAGATTGTTCATCACAGTTCTTGAATAATGTACTTTGTTCACACCATGAACATCTAGTATTTCCGGAGAAATCTCAAACATATCAAAAAATAAAATAATTTGTTTTTTGTAATAACCTTCGTCAAGAGCTTCCGCTAATCTTAAAATAGTCTTTTTTGATATTTTTGGCATGCAATATCATTGCTTTTCTGATATAAAAATTTAATACAAATGCGTTTAATAATTAGATAAGATATTTCTTTTGAAAAGCTTAGTATTCAAGTTTAAGTTCTCTTCTTGTGCTTTTTTCTTCAAATAAGCCAAAGCACTCCTATGCGTTATTCATTTAAAACAAAAATAATAGCCTTATTGGTGCTATTGAGTTTCTATTAGTTGTTTGTTTTTTAAATTTTGTAATCTATTTTCAAGTTTTGTTTTCAAATTTTCAAGTTCTTCTTTATTATTTCCATACACAATATGTCTATGATGCTTCAAATCAAATGGAATGTCTTCAATATCTTGAGTTAATGAAATGACATCTTTACCTAATGTGTGTGCAATTCCAGCTTCATAAAAAACGTTTGAATTTTTCCCTGAAAAATCAACAATAACAAAAGAAGAACAATAGATCAATTCAAAAATATCCTGGATTAAAATGCCATTATTCCAAAAATCATCAGCTCTATGACATTCAAGTCCTACATTGCTACAAGCTTCTTTTATTTTTTCGTACACTTCATAATACTCCGGTTTAAAAGGCATCATTACAGACACTGATTGAGAAAGTATATTTTTATCTGGTACTTTAAAACAAGACGGGGAGACTGTTATTATACTAGTTGAATCTTTTTTTTGAGACTGATATTCATTTGTTGAGTATGGTTTTTCAATAATTTCAAATCCAAATACGTCTACAAATTCATATATATAATTTGCAGCTAGATCAATAATATCTTTATAAGTTGATTCATCAACTGTTAAATATGAATTGAGTTGTTTTATCTTGTAGATGATTGCTGGCTCTATACGAATTTTCATAATAGAACCGGGGACATTTCTTTTTTTTGCTGGATATATTGAATAGCTTATATGAATTGGAACTTCATTGGTATATTGTTTTAAGGCCAAAAAATAAATTTCTTGTTTATATTGTCTTTCGGTAATAAATCCAAGAAACTTTTTAACTTTCAATCGAAGAGGGCTCTCATCTGGTATATATTTCTCAAAAGTTTGCTGAAATGAATTATAAAATGGGTCGTGCAGAACTAACTCATTATACCCCATGTCATAAAAATATTTATGAATTCGTAACATAAGTTCGTTATATCGCGAGTCACGAAATTGAAATGGAATGAAGCATTTTCCTTCAACAATAAAATTTGATATTCTCATCATTGGCATCCTAGCTTAAAATATTTATAAGCTTCAATATTATTGTTCAATCACATTTTGTTTGTGATTCATTATAACTAATGTGTGTTTCTTTAATAAAAACTTTCTAATCTATGAATTCAACTCAGAATTCTTCCCACGTTTCCAATCTCCCCCTGACATTAGCATAAAGAATAAATGGCTTATCTGACTTTGCATTCTGCCCCATATAAGCAATGCTCCTTTTGAGAACCCTAACTTTTACCAATCTACATAAAAAATATTGAGGATCTTTTGCCTTATCTCATAAGAATCGCTCATCTCGATCTCATACTCAGGCTCGATAAAATCCAGTTCCTTCTTTTTACTTGTAAGGTAATGGGCTAACTCCCTGGCTTTCAAAAGAATAATAGATCCCCAGGTAGTTTGTTTTCCTTCATAGATTACCTTTTTATTTAGCATGTTGGAAAACCCATTAGCTACTTTTCTGGCTCCTGTAGGCTTAAGCCTGAGATTATAATTCTCAGTCCTGATGAAATCCTTATTTTCCATAGCCCCCTTCCCACAAGGTTGATAACCGCCAGATCTACAATGAACCTGAATGGCTCTTGCAGATCATAAGCCAGACTGTTCTTGCCTGGGTTCATCTCATGTAAGAACCCAACGTGAGCGTCCAGTCCAACCTTATTTATGGCCCTCGCAATTGCCGAAAATACCATAATTAAAATCAGCGCCGTTTAGCCAACACAGAAACGGCATAATGTGATCCGACCATAGCGTTAATTTCTATCGTTTTTAGTTCCTGTATGACAAAATACGGCGAGAGAAGGCCCCTTATTTCGGATTCCGAAGAGAAATATAGTGTTGTCCCAAGCTTCGTTTTTCGGAATTTGCCTGCGTCGCCAAATTGTGGGTCCTTTTCAGAAAAACAAACTGAAAAGTATAGTGCTCCCGGTTTCAGGACATTATACACATTTTTTATATATTTATCCCGGTCTTCCGAATTGCTACAGATCAGTATTGGTGGCAATGTCTATTATGCGTTATCGGATTCATTAGAGCTATTGAGTAAATTATTAGCTCGCAGCAAACTAAAAATTCTCTCACCATTTGATAATCTGCTTATCCAGCGAAAACGCATGCAGACCTTGTTTGGATTCGATTACCAGGTCGAATGTTATGTCCCTAAAGCAAAGCGTCAATATGGATATTTCTCTTTACCAATTTTATGGGATGGAAAACTGGTTGCACGAATGGACTGCAAAGCCGATAGAAAGGAATCAATGTTGCATATTTATCATCTTGCACTGGAACCGTGGCTAAAGAAAACTTAAGCTTTTTCCATTGCCCTGCAGAAAGAACTTGCGTCTTTCCTGCAGCTTAACAATTGTAGCAACTTCCACTTACACAAAACAAGTCCTGCTGACTTTCAACTGGGTTATGAGATTTAATCCACAAAAAAGCTGATCCTTTTTTTCAAAACTTTTCTCTGTTTAATTTCTTGAGCCTAAAGATACACAGGCAATAGGAATCAAGGGTTGGGTTGTACTGAAGATGGTTGAAAAATGACCATAAACTATTAGTATTAGTAAAGCACTAAACCAATTATACAGTTTTTCTATAGAAACTAAAAATTGAAGTTTAAGCTGAATATCAGGAGGAGATAAAATATGAAAATACTAGGAATATCAGGAAGTGCAAGACCAGAATCACGTTCAGGTTCTATTAAAGTTGTACAGAAAGTCCTGGAAAATACAGGATGTGAATACGAGCTTATTTCACTACGCGGTAAGAAAATAAATGGCTGTATTGCATGTATGGCATGCGTTGAGGATAACGTGTGTAAAGTAGACGATGACATGAAAACCCTGCGTGATAAAATTGTTGAAGCCGATGCGTATGTTTTGAGCGGTGTCAATTACTACAACACATTGAATGCATTGATGCATTCTTTCATGGAAAGATGGTACCAATTCAGACACCGTGAAGCTGATATTCTCTGGGGAAAGCTAGCAGTTACTGTAAGTCTTGGAGGTTTTAATCCTGCACCACCTGCTGCACTTCTAAATACAATGGCCTTGACAAACCTGATCAAAGTTGTAGATACTGTTGAAGGAACAGGGGCTTTTGGCTGCCACTATTGTGGATACGGTGAAACCTGCAAGGCAGGAGGATACTATAATAAATATGGACCAGATACTCCAATCACTCTGGAAACCACTCCTGATGTTACAAAGGATGAAGCAGTAATGCTTGCAGCTGAGCAAGCAGGTAAAAAGCTTGGTGAGCAACTGCGCTCTGCTGAGTACAGCCGCGAGAAAACAACACAAGAACTTATGCAAGCTATGTTGACTCTGGAAGGTTATGAGTAAATGATTTATATATATAAACCAAATTACATATGAATTATAAGGAGTGGTGATATGAAAACATTAGTAACATATTTTTCACAGACAGGAAACACAAAGAAGATAGCTGAAGCAATTTATGACGCGATTACCGGTGAAAAGGACATTAAGGAGATCAAGGACGTAAGCAATCTTGAAGGCTATGATCTTATATTCGTGGGATCTCCAGTAATGGAGTTTAACATCCCTAAGAAAGTTACAAACTTCATTTCAAATAATGTGGCTGGCAAAAACATAGCATTCTTCATGACCCATGCTGTCCCAGAAGGATTCGAGGCCATTAAATCATGGACTGGCTCCATCGAGGATTTTGCAGCCAGTGGTAATTATCTTGGTACCTTTGAATGTCAGGGAGAACTTGCACAGCCTGTTTATGACATGCTGATGAAATCCGATGATCCAGAGATGAAAGGATTTGCTGAAATGAGTTTATCTGGAAAAGGACAGCCTGACGAAATTCATATCCAGAAAGCAAGAGAATTCGCAAAGGAAATTCAGGCAAAAGTCCAGTGACCGAAATACCCGTTTTTCTCTTTTTTCTCTTTTTACATTTATCTTTGATGAATTTTCACTTTCAATCATGTTTATTCTTCACTAAGGAATGGTGAAAATATAAGTTCAGATTTTCGTATCGGGAATTGCTATACTCATATAGGTTGTGTTTTTGTTGGTGGAGACATTTGGCGTGCGCATTCAAACCACGGAAAGACACGGAAAGACACGGAAAAAGATGGGTTGGAAGATGGCAATTAAGGTTGATCTGGCGTTTTGTTCACAATGGGTTTTGAATCGATTATTAAAAGTCCCGGAGTACTCACCTGCCATCAGGCCGGCTTCCGTGTCCTTCCGTGTGTTCCGTGGTTAAGGAATCATAAACAAAAATACTTGAGATTATATTTGACTTATCCCTAAGGTTTGAACAGAGCAGGGGGAGAAATATCATATGGATATATCAAAACCCCTCAAACAGTTCCCAAACAAACCAACGGTTTTGTCATACTTTGAGATACCTCCGGAAATCCTGGAGGTTCCTAAAGCAAAGCGTCAATATGGAAATTTTTCTTTACCTATCTTGTAAACTTGCTGAGAATATAGCTTGGCTACTAATTTTTTTTATGTTCTTTAGTATTTAAGGCTTAAATAGTATACCGTAAACTTGAAATAATAGTAAAGCACTTAACTAATTATGCAAGCTTTGTATAAAGCTTGAAAATCGAGAATTGATCTAAAACAAGAGGAGAAATACAATGGATCTAAAAAATCTGACTGCACCATGTGGATTGGGTTGCTTTGCCTGTGGAGCCTATAAAGACAATATCACTGATGAGAATGCTCAGCAATATGCTGCAATGTTAGGGATAGAAGCTAAGGATTTTGCGCCATGCGAAGGGTGCAGAAGCGAACGCGGTAGTATTTTTCTAGGCGAAGAAGGTTGTGCAATTAAAGACTGTGCTGAAAACAAAAGTCTGCATAACTGTTCTGAATGCGGAGAATTTCCCTGTGGAAACCTGATGCCTGTTGCAGATATGGCTGATATTATTCCCCATAATACCAAGTTATACAACCTAAGCAGGATCAAATTAAACGGTCTTGAAGCATGGGCTGCTGAAGCAGGTGCGATACAGCAGAAATATTTCACAAGCGCATTTCCTCCCAGAAAAGACTCAGATGAAGGAGAAGATACAGCTTGATTCGAATAGAAAGGAAATAAAGTAGGGATATAAACAAATCATCTTTATTGGAGGATTATTATGAAAATTATAGGAGTTTCTGGTTCACCATCACCAAACAGTAATACTGACAGGGCTGTTAAAGCAGTCCTTGAATCAACCGGAATGGAAACTGAATTCATTAAACTTAGTCATTACAAATATGAGCCATGTCGTGCCTGTTTGAAATGCACTTCCACCAATGTATGTGTTATTAAGGACGACGCAAACGAACTGGTACAAAAAGTAAAGGATGCCGATGCACTTGTTGTTGGTGGCTTTGTACCATATAGTTCACTGGATGGACGGACAAAATCTTTCCTTGAACGTCTCTATTGCCTGCGTCATCAAAAAGGTCTTATGAGAGGTAAACCCGGGGGCATAGTCATCACATCCGCAGTCCCGCAACAGGAACCATATCCTCCGATAGCAGAGGTGGGAGTTGCTGCTGTAAAAGCATACATGAATGCAGAAGGAATGAATGTTGTCGGTGATGTGAAGATATTCGGCACAGCAACTTGTGCGAAATGTGGCTATGGCAATGAGTGTGAGCTCAGCGGAATTAAAGGGATTTTTGGTCCTGATGCTACAGTTGAAGGTGTTGGATGTCCACGTTTCGAGGACCAGCCTGAAACGTTGAAGGCAGCACAGGAACTGGGTGAAAAGATCGCACAGGAACTCAGGAAAGACTCAGACGAATGAGAGGATTTTGTATAGTCCGAATGAAAAGGAAATAAAGTAAGCTTTGAGAAAGATGAAGATCTTTCAAAATTGTGACAGGAGGACCGGATAAATGACAAAACAGACGAAAGCTCCAATTTTTTGTGAAAAACTCTGCATCATCTGCAGAGGTGCCCGTGCTGGTAACAGCTTGTGTAAATCACTGCAGAACATCGAACTAAAGATAACAGGCCCTGATGGCTGCCCATTCGGCAAGGCAAGAACCAAATACTACGGAGTCAGGCCTGATCAGCCTATTCCAAAGTAAGTTTTAAAAAATAACTAAGGTGAGCAGTCAAAGAGATCTAATCATGTTTGACTACGACGAAAGCATCAATGTTGAGAAAAAGGTTGGAGTTTCTGCTGAGAAAGCCTGGGAGATAATTTCTATGCCGGGTAGTTTCACACACTGGTATCCATTCCTGGAGAAATATGCAGCAGAAAGCTGGACTGGGATTGGCTCAAAAAATCGCCATTTGACTTATTATAAAGGCTTTGATAGTGACAATGATTTAACAGGATTAATATAAGGAGTGAGTTCGAATATGTCTAAAATAACCATTGAACAGGCCATTAAGGACATCAAGGCAGGGCGTATGGTCATTCTTGTGGATGATGAAGATCGAGAGAATGAAGGGGATTTGACCATGGCAGCAGAGGCGGTGACCCCTGAAGCTATTAATTTTATGGCCAAGTATGGTCGTGGTCTGATCTGCCTTTCCATGACCGGTGAAACGGCTGACCGGTTAGACCTTCCCATGATGGTGGAGAATAATACATCTTCCTATGGAACCGGATTTACCGTTTCAATTGAGGCCAAGGTTGGAGTGACCACCGGTATTTCTGCTGCAGACAGGGCCACCACCATTCAGGCAGCCATTGCCGATGGTGCAACTGCGGACGACCTTGTTCGGCCTGGCCACATTTTCCCCCTGAGGGCCAGGGACAATGGTGTCATGGTTCGTGTCGGCCAGACAGAAGGCTCTGTGGATCTGGCGCGTCTTGCCGGATGCAAGCCTGCCGGTGTCATCTGTGAGATAATGGATGATGACGGTACCATGGCCCGAATGCCCTCCCTGGAAGAATTCAGTGAAAAACACGGCATAGGTATCTGTACAGTGGCGGATCTTGTGAAGTATCGGTTGAAGACAGAATCTTTTGTCAGAAAAGCAGCCGAAACCGTTATTCCCACGAAATATGGCGGTGAGTTTCGAATGATCGCCTATGAAAATGACCTGGATAAGCTTACCCATATCGCAATGGTCAAAGGTGAAATCGATCCTGAAAAGGACATTCTCGTAAGGGTTCATTCAGAATGTATGACAGGAGATGTTTTCGGCTCCATGAGATGTGACTGTGACGACCAACTACATAAATCCATGGCCATGGTGGAGAAAGAAGGAAGTGGCGTTATTCTTTATCTCAGGCAGGAAGGCCGGGGGATTGGCCTGGTCAATAAACTCAAGGCTTACGAACTCCAGTGCCGGGGATACGACACGGTTGATGCCAATCTTGAGTTGGGATTTGATGCCGATATGAGGGATTACGCTGTTGGAGCCCAGATTCTTAAGGATCTGGGGATTCGAAAAATGCGTCTGATGACCAACAATCCAACAAAGATAATGGGCCTTGAAGAATATGGATTAAGCGTGGTGGAACGAGTGCCTATTGAAGTAATGCCCAATACGCTTAATGATGATTATCTCAATTGTAAGCAATTGAAAATGGGACATCTTTTAAAAATGGATAGCCAATCATCAATTTATGATCAATGATTGGCCTGCTTTTCTTTTTCAAACAAGGTATTGCCATGGATTTAAAAGAAGTAACAGAGTCAAATAGTTAAATAGGTAAGATAATTAAGTAAAAATCTTATCTTTAGCAGAGGTCATTTAATGAGAATGCCAGAGTCAATTGGTACACATATAGGGTTCATATTTACTCACAGCCGCCTATTTGCTGAAAAGATCTTAGAACCCCGCCATGTCAATGGATCTAGGTTTGCTTTTCTACTGGCACTCTATTATGAAGATGGTCTCTCTCAGGAAAGGCTCTCACGACAACTAAATTATAGTAAAGCTACTGGTACGAATACAGTCCGATCCCTTGAGAGGGATGGTTATGTTTATCGCGAGAAAGACAAAGAGGACGGAAGAATATACCGAGTCTATCTTACTGAAAAGGGAAGAAACACCATTCCTGAAATAACTCCCATACTCTATGAATGGAATCATATTCTCCTTTCTGAATTTTCGAATGAAGAAAAAGACCAATTATTCCATTTGCTTAAAAAAGCGCGAGAATCACTGGAAAAATATGATGAGGAACAACAATAAGGTATGTTTTTCTCCGATGCATAGTTCGGTCGTGGGGGGCAGTCATTGAAAACCGGTTGCAGAAGAACTTCTCTAAATATGTATTACCAAGCTAAATGTGTCTGTTTTCTCAATCATGATCAATGACTCAAGGACACAGCCGCGCCAATTGCCAAAAATACCATCATAAAAATCAGCGCCTTTTAGACAACACAGAAACGGCATAATGTGATCCGACCATAGCGTTAATTTCTATCGTTTTTAGTTCCTGTATGACAAAATACGGTGAGAGAAGACCCCTTATTTCGGATTCCGAAGAGAAATACAGTGTTGTCCCAAGCTTCGTTTTTCGGAATTTGCCTGCGTCTCCAAATTGTGGGTCCTTCTCGGAAAAACAAACTGAAAAGTATAATGCTCCCGGTTTCAGAACATTATACACATTTTTTATATATTTCTCCCGGTCCTCCGGAAAGATATGGTGCAAAAATTCCCAGTCATAGCCAAAGTCAAAAGTCTCTTTTACTTCATGCAGGTCCCCGAGGAGGTCAGCGACAAGAAACCTGCACCTGACTCCCTTTTTTTCTGCGTATTCAGCAGCGATCTTTATTGCGGCAGGGGAACTATCGACACCGCTTACCTCAAATCCCTGGCCTGCAAGGTATATCGCATAGTTGCCGGCACCACAACCGAGATCAATGGCTTTGCAGGGGCGGACTTTTCCACTTTGTACCAGCTCAACAAGCGCATCCGGGGGCTTCTCGCTATTCCAGGGAATTTTATCGAGCGGTACGTTTTGGTAAATTTTGTCGACGTCGGCATATTTCATGCATGCTACTTCCGTGAAATGATTTAGTTTTTATTTATAGTTCCTGACGCAACCTGCTGCATACATCAATGCTTACATTTCCTTATTGTGGGGAAGGAACAAATCACTATTGATCAAAGGTAACTTGATGAGCTTAACTCTTTATAGTGAATCCAGAAATTAATTACACATTTCAAAATCAATTATAGTCAAGGGCCAAAATATTATCACCAATCTCAAGTGCAGGTTTAACCACAGAAGGCACGGAAAACACGGAATAAAGGAAATAAGGGAACAATCTTTCCGTGCTTTC
>DUKH01000120.1:14053-15859 GCA_013329415.1 Methanosarcinaceae archaeon
TCCGTGTCTTCCGTGGTTGTAAAGTAAGTGTAAATATTTACGTTTGGGACTATAATCAAGCGTGAAAAGAATCCGGAAGTTCTGAAAAAACTCTAATCCCCTGATCATTCGCCCTGAACGCAATAAAAACAATCAGTTTTTTTCTGCTGATCTACCCTGAACCCTTAAAGAAATTAACTTCAATGTACAGCTACATACATTATAAAAATATAATATCAACGTCATCCGGATCATTTTCGAAAAATTTATATGTCGCCGACATTTATATATACTGTTGTAATAGTTAGATCGGCGGAAAATGTCAAAAAACATCTCCCGATAAATGCTCTATTTTGAAAACAAAAACAGAATAGGGCTTTTTGAAACCCTATTGCAAAACAGCCCCCGGCAAAAAAAGGATTGAAACAATAAAAAAGAAGGAGGAAATTATATAAAACGAGATGAATACGATTGGGATAAGGGACTTAAGCCAGACATGAAATACTATCGAGGCTGGCATTTGATAGTTCTGGTCACTCTTATACTTGTCAACGTATATATGGAAATTAAATGGCTTTTCTTTAGCTAAAAATTGCAAAACAGCTCCCACGCACTATATTATTAAGGTAAACTGGCACGGCAGCGCCAATTCACCATTAACAAAATAATCAAAAGAAGAGAATATGACCTCAGGGCACTGGTTTATTGATCAGTACCAATTTATCCCTGTAGTTCCATTTTCTGACGAGCTTTCATAGCCTTCACGGCTTCCATAACTTCCTGTGCTGTTTTCTCACGGTTGTAAAACAGGCAAATACAAGTTCAAGACCTTCCTGAAAAACAGATATCCATTTTGATAGGGGATGCATTGAGTAGCACTGCAAGAGTCCGGATTCTAAAAGCATTTCACGATGAAAGCAAATCGTTTACTGCACTTTCAAAACTCACAAAACTTCGTGGTGGAAATCTCCTTTTCCATCCGGACAAATTGCAAAGCAAAGGATTGATACGCCAACGTGAAGAGCGGGGTAAATATCAAATCAGTTTGCAGGGTCATAATCTCCTCAATTCTCTACTAGAGGTCGTAAAGGTATTGGAAATTGAGAATAGTAAGCAGGATTGAAAGTCAAAATTAATCAAAGGGCAATGTAAAAAGATTTAAAAAAAGAAAACAGGAATATTTGGTCACTGGACCTTTGCCTGAATTTCCTTTGAAAATTCCTTTGCTTTCTGAACACGGGATTCATCAGGCTGTCCTTTTGTGGAAGGACCCATCTCAGCAAATGCTTTCATCTGAGGATCATCGGACTTTTCGAGCATATCAATAATAGATTGTGCAAGTTCACCCTGACATTCAAATGTACCAAGATAATTACCACTAGCTGCGATATCCTTGCAGGAACCGGTCCATGAATGTATAGCTTCAAATCCTTCAGGAACAGCATGGGTCATGAAGAATGCTATGTTCTTGCCAGCTACATTCTCTTTTACGAATTTTGAAACATTCTCAGGAATGTTGAATTGCATTACAGGGAAACCCACGAAAACAAGGTCATAACCTTCAAAGTTGCTTACATCTTTGATGTCTTTGATGTCCTTTTCGCCAGCAATTTCACTATAAATAGCTTCTGCGATCTTCTTTGTGTTCCCTGTCTGTGTCATATATGTTACTAATGTTTTCATGAACTCCCACCTTATAATGATATTATAGGAAGGTTGTATACATTTATAAAGACAGGGGTTGGTTAATGTACAAACATTAAATTATAGTCCCGGGCGTAAATATTTACACTTACTCTATAACCACGGAAGACACGGAAAGCACGG
>DUKH01000140.1:0-5800 GCA_013329415.1 Methanosarcinaceae archaeon
TCCCGATGCTACGCTGGAGCTGCATTACGTCAGCCGAGGTCATAGATTTCGGATTGATTCTCGCACGCTGGATGATAGAGGCAGTATTTGATTCATGGGACGGGCTTGAGGGGGTTGCTTGCTTTTGAAAAGTAGGGTCCGGTTTTTTGGATTGCTGAATTTGCTGGTGCTCGGGCATGGTTAACATCCCACTATATTTCAATTACGGACTGTAAAAAATATTGACGAGACTCCGAGTATGTGTTTAATTACAGTATAAAAAATTAGATGTTTTTAAAATTTTAAATTTAAAGAAAGAGGCTTTGTAAGAATTTTGAATTAAGTCTGTAATCGTTTTTTGAACATTGTGAAACGCTTACAATACAATATTTTAGAGGTAATATTGAAACAGCTCGCTATTTTAAAGTAAAAAAGTAAAAAGAAGAGGAAGGACACAAGAAGAGAAAATCTATTTCAGATAACTTCGACATAAGTGTGAAATTATCCTCAGTTCCGGTTGCGTCCTCCCAGGGTCGTTTGTATACGCCATTTATCTGCTGGCTGCCTTGAACAGTGGCTTTTATTCCCCATTAATGAGTTCCTGGAACACCAGTATAAGCTTCAGGGGGCTATGTTTGGGTATATATCGTCAAGAGCGAATATCTTAGCTCAGGTTTAGTTGTGGTAAATAGTCCGTGGACGGGCTTTCCTCGAGTTCAAGGTAAAAAATATCTCCATTTTCGAGACTTGTGCTTTTTCCGCTGTCATCTTCGGTTGTTACCTGCTTTGTTTCCACGATTGTGTTATCCTTATCATTCTGTCCATTACCAACGGAGCCGGAAAAGATGACTGCACAGACCAGGCAGAAAACTGCCGTGATTTTCAAATTTTTCGAAAATATGTTATTTTTTACTTTTTTCATTTACTTCCTCCTCTTTCTGTATGGAAATTTTTAATACTTACAACAATAACGACATGTAAAGGATATATAGTCAGAGGCTGAACGGGCCAGTAAAGTTTTTGAAATTCCTGGCAATTTTTCGATTACTCATTGGAAAGGGCCGGGGATTTACAGGTCATCAGATGCTGCAGAAAAAAAGCCGATCGTATCTTTTTGGGATATAAAGAGGAAGTTAACATGAAGTAAAATCTGTTCCAAAAATGGGTGCCTGATCTGATAAATATGGCTCATATATCCTTAAATTACTGGTCACTTTTGAAAGCCTTATAATAATACCAGGCAAGGATCGACAGCCCGGTAGCGCCCAGCGCCAGGACCCCCGCGAGGATCTTCCTGTTCCGGTCCCGGCGTTCCTGTTCACGCATTTTCCGCCGGATCTCGTTATCACTTTGCTGTTTGGTAAGGGGGGTTTCGGTCTCGACCGGCTCTTTATGGGTGAGCGCCACGGGCTCGGCCTGGGCCATTTCACGCAATTTCAGGACTTCGTTAAGCGTGTAGGCGTGCAGGGATTCATCGTTTTCGATCGTATTATTCTTGTATTTGTCAAGCTCGGTGAGAATACGCCTGCCGGTCTCTTCGTCAACCCAGCCGTTGGTAATGTTTCGGAGTATGTTTGCATACTGGGTCTTGAAGCGGAAAGTCTGTCCCCTTGCTGACCCGTAGATCCCGAACCAGCAGTAGGGAATCCCGACGGCAGTCTCAAGCGTGCCCCGGTCCCCGGCGTCCGCAACGATCACCGGCGCATAATGATTCTTCCAGCCCCTGCTAATTTGAGGGCCGGTAACATTTTCGGTGTAGAGGCTCCTTCCTACAGGCGCATTTTCGTTTTCCCGGTCTTCGACGATTCCGGTTACTGATCGCGAAAACTTGCCGCAGTACATTTCGTTCATCGCCTCTTCATTTTCAAAGTCCGCAGTCACCTTCCGCATCTGGGAACCGTTTATCTGTTCTTCACCCCCTACCTCCAGCTCCACATGCTGAAGATCCGGCAAATTAACGCCGTTAGCAACAAACAATTTGCCGTCACGGCCTTCGTTTTGGACCGCAAATCTGCTATTGGTAGATAGCTTGATGTCGTTTTCCAGTTCCGTGTAGCGTTGAACCGGCATTCCTTGAGAAGACCTCCCGTGCGGTCCGGCCATCTCTGTTTTGCTTCCGGAAAGTGTAGTGGGCAGGCTTACAGCCGCCGCTTTTCTCCCCATCACATCCGCTTCGCGTTCCAGCCCCGCATCATCATTGACAGGCACGCCTCCTTTCAACTGCATCGTCGGCTGTACCCTGCCCTGTTTCTGCTGCACCACGTGCCAGGCCTCGTGTGGGAGGTGCTGTTCCTGTCCGGGAGCTACGTGGATGTCAGCTCCCCGGGTATAAGCCAGCGCCCGGACCTGAGCGGGTTTCCCGGAGTTGTAGTGGACCTGCACATCGTCCTGGGACAGGCCGGAAATGGTCTCGATGCCGGCTTTCAGGTTGTCGGGAAGGCCGGTCTTGTTGGGACGCGGTGCATCTTCCTTGCACTGGATGCTTGTCCCTGTGCCAGCAAACTTCCCCTGCAGCGGTTCTTCTTCCTCCGGGATTTCCTGACGCTGTACAGTATTCATCATCTTACCCTGAAGAAGTTCCTCTTCCTCCGGAATTTCTTGACGCTGGACAGTTGCCTGCTGAGCTGTAAAAGGGAGTCCTCCAGTCCCTGAGAGCAGCCTGCCAACCGCCCTGTTCCCAATAGTGCGCTGGAGCTGTAAAACATCAGTCTGAGTGAGGGATTTTGGGTTGATTCTGGCACGCTGGATGATAGCTACAGGATTTGATTCATGTATCCGGTTTGCGGGTTTTGTTCGGCTTTGATGAGAGGGTGTCAGTTTTTTGGATTGATTCATTTGCTGGTGTGCGGGCATGGTTAACGTACCTGTGAAGGTTGAACGGCTGATTGAAAAAAATTCCAAAAAAACTGATTGTTTATGTGTCCGTTACAGTATAAAAATATTTCATCAATGTTTAGTTTTTTAACCTGAGGAAAAGGACTTTCCAGAAACCCTGAACCAAACCGATTTAGATTTAATTGACTTTAACGGGTAGTTTTTCCGGGCTTGTGCTTGTTTTTCTCCGTATATTCAAATATAAAGAGTATCTGACGTAAAATCGGTGCCAGAAAAGTGATCTCGAAGAATCGCAAAAAGGGGGTGCAGGCAGGGGGTGGCGATTAATATAATTAAAAAGTCATTTTTATCAGATGGCTTTCGCTTTTATATTTCATTCTGGGGAGGCGCCGCCAGGCAAGCTGGCGGGATACTCTGCAATATTGGGGTCAAAAAGCAGTTGTCCTGTCGGGATCAAATGGCGCATTATTTACAGAGTCATTTTTCCCTTTTTATATCCTACCCCCCTTCTTAAAAATGGGCAGAAATAATTATACTTATAAAAAATAAAAAATGATATATAAAAAAATTACCCGAGAAAATTGTACTTCAAATGCACTTGAATGTTTTTAAAAAAAATAAATATGTATCATTTTTATTCTTCCGACGCGTATTTCTTCTCCCTCTTGAAAATCGCCGTCGCTGTCCCATTATCATCAATGTCGTCCTTGATCAGGACAAGTTCCCAGCCTTCGTTCCCAATTTTTTCAAGGTCGGTCATCTGCTGCGGCATGTGCACAGCGTGGATCTTGCGAGAATCATATTCCCATAGTTTCATCATCTTATACCCCCTCTTGTTAGCGATAAAACACAATCTGTATTTATTATGTTCAATATTGTGACAAAACTATAAATAACCAGAACAAAAGAAAAAACGTGATCCGGTTCTTCCCGGTTAACGTCCGTTTGAGTCCGGGATTTTCGGGACCTCCGTCCGGTAAAGCTCTCCATTTTCATACCTTATCATGCGGACCCGCTCCCGAGCCATGAAATCGAAAATCAATTCGATCTCCGGGGGGTAGGTGACATCGGCATAAACGGGGACAATTGGTTCCGAATCCGTTCCCGAAACATAGAACATTTCTCCCCCGAAGTAAGCTATGTGCTGCACTTCGTATTTTTCAAAGGCCTGTTTGATGAATTTTTTCGAGAGCGGGGGCTTTGCAAGTTCGAAGTCGTCCTCGGTCATCTTTATGTCTGCCCCGTACATAAAAAAGGGATTCGTGGGATCGGATATAAAATCAATTGAAGGCAGGCGGGAAGGATGGCAGGGATTTCAAGGTCGGGATTCAGAACCGCGGGGTTTCATAGCTGCCGGATTTGATTAGTTTTGGTTCCCCTTTCAGAACCCTTTCATCTCCTTGAAGGCATCCTGGCTCCAGGGATAAGACCTATCAGCCTTGCCATTTTTTTGTAGCGTTCAAGCAAATCTTCCTCCTGCCGGATGTCTTCCACCTTCTCGAAGATGTACATGTTTTCGGGCACAAAGGGGATTTTGCTCCTGAGGACGTTAAGCAGGGATTCAAGTTGCCTGTCCAGTTCCTTCCGGTCCTTTTCAAGGTCTTCGAACTCCCATTCCCTCACCTTCAGGCTGACCGTGCATGCCAGGTTTTCGGTAGGGGTCCCCTTTGCTTTGAGGCAGGTGATCCTGGCTTTGTACCGGATCCCGGATAGGGTCTCTTTCAGCTTCTGTTCCAGGAGCACTTTCCCGAGTTTCGGGTATTCTTTCTTCACAATTTTCTTTACAGTTATTGCCTCTTCTTCGACGTTTTCAAAGAGGTCCGTTGCCCTGTCAAACTCCCGGATGCAGGTCTCGAGCAGTTTTTTCCGGGTCGGCAGGTCTTCGGGACTGAGTTTTCCCGCAGCCCGGAGAAGTCCTGCGAGCTTTTCGCTTGTTTCGAGGAGCTTTTCGGTCTCTTCCAGCTCCCTTACTTCCCGTGCTGCCTTCGAAAGGTAGAGCTCAGTCTCGAGCCTGGCTTTTTCTAAAGGCCGGTCGCTGACAATTATGTAGAGGAAGGCCTCGTAAAAGGACCGGTAAAATTCGGGGGTGTCGCCTTCGAAGGGAATTTCCGAGGCTTCCTTAAAATAACCCGCAGCCTCTTTCAGCCCGAAAATGTATGTGGCCTCGTTTTCTGCCCGGAAAGCCCGCCAGAGGGAAGCCCTGGCGAGGGCCCGGAAGGCATACTTCCTGACATAGGTGTATGGGTTCTCAATAAGCAGCTGCAGGTCCCTCCAGGCCCCGGTCTTATCCGGGACATGGAAAAAGGCAGGCGTAAGGGTCCGGGCTGCAGCCCTCTGTACAAAACTGTCGCTGTGCCCTGAAAGCCGGACCAGGTCCTTCCAGGCTTCCCCTTTATCGGGGACCTCGGGGTAAGCCGGAGCAAGGGTTTTTGCAGCTCCTCTCCTGACTTCCCTGTCTTCCGAGGAAGCAAGCCTGACAAGCTCGACCCAGGCCCTCTTTTTGTCTTCAGCATGGGGAAATGCCTCGGAGAGGAGTTCCGCTGCCCTCTTCCGGAGCTGGGTGTCCTGCCCTGAAGCCAGGCGGACGAGGTCGAAAAAGACCCCTGCTTTTTCCTCAACCCCGGGCAGCACATGGGATAACAGCTCGGTAGTCTCTTTCCTGACAACGCTATCCCTGTCCTCCGTCCTTTCAAGGAGCTCACCCCAGATGTCCTGCATTTTGCCCTGCTTCCGGGAATAAAGGGCAAGAAGGGAGTTCATTGCCCCTCTCCGTACCGAGGGGTCGGGGTCCGAATTCAGGCGGATAAGTTCGGCAACAACTTCTTTTTTATCCGGCAGGTTGGAGGGATATGATCCGGCAGAGAACTCTGCGGCATCTTTTCGCAGGCATCTGGCTCTTTCAAAAGCCCCGACTTTTTCGGAAGATGGTTCGTAATCATGAAATCTTTCAGGTTTTCCAACTTCTTTTTTCTCTGATTTTTTCTCT
>DUKH01000140.1:6152-12193 GCA_013329415.1 Methanosarcinaceae archaeon
ATTTTTTCTCTAATTTTTTCTCACATTCTTTCCTGCTCTTTTCTATACTCTCTTTTTCTCCACATTCTTTCCTGCTCTTTTCTTCACTTGTTCTTCCCTTTTCTTCACTTTCTTTCCTGTCCTTTTCCAGATCTTCTTCAGGGAATTGAGGATTGATTGAATCAGGGTTTTCTATAAGCTCCCTCAGCACATCGCTGTCCTCATTTTCAGCCAGGTGCACGAGGTCCGAATAAGCTTTTTTCCTGTCTGGAATGTGGAGGAAAAGGGTGGGAAGCGAACGGATAATTCCAGTGCGGACATCTTCCAGGCTGGAATTTGAGTTTACCAGTTCCATGAGGTCTTTCCAGGCGCCTTCCTTATCCGGGCTGTAGGGAAAAGCAGAAACCAGAGCCTGCACTGCGGCTTTTAATATCTTCTCGGAAGGGTAAGCCGTGAGGTTTACGAACCTCTCCCAGGTCTGTATTTTGCCGCTTTCCGGAAGCTTCGAAAAAACGGTTGAAAGGGCAAAAACTGCGCTTTCCCTTACCTCGTCGAACTTATCGGAAGAGAGCTTGAGCATGTCTTCAAAAGCCTGTTCCCTGTCAGGAATCGATTCAAAAGAAGCACTTATCTGTCCCATAGCCTCGATTCGCTCGCTTGAAAGGGGGCTGAAGATTTTATCGTGTACGATATCCTGGTCAATCAAATGTTTCCACCAACTGTTCCTTTTTCCTCTCCGTTTTTCTTATCCGGCTTTTCCGATTGTCCCGTCAGTTTTTTCCGGTTGTCCTATTCGTTTTTACCCTTTTTCTTTCCACTTCCCGTTTTTTTTCTGTTTTTCCATTTCTCTTCTTTACAACTTGCTACTTCTTGTAAAAGAGTTGGTTGGGGATTTATTAAAGGTATTGATTTTGGCTCTGTAGAAATCCTGTCATATTGCTTGAATACTGCTTGAAACGGTCCTGGTTTTTGTGGCAGTATTTAATGCTGATTTAAATTCCGAGAATTTCCTTCCTCATATCGATATCAAGGGCTCTCGCCGCTTGCGAAGCAAGCGGTACTTCTCGAAATTTCTGAAAAAAAGCGATTGCAAAATAAACTGCAATTATTGGCTTTTATTTTTTGTCAACTCACTTCACGCAATACACCGGCACCTATAAAGCAAGTCGAAAAAGGTTTTTGGGGATAGCTAAACAGGGAATTGCAGCTATCCTGTGCGTTTTGATCTAGAGTGGTTTTTAAATGAGTTCAGAAATGGGGTCATGGATCTTGTTTATTCGGGACCCCTGCTATTAATAAACCTTAATAGAATATTTCCGGGGAAGTAAGTTTCACTTTCCCGAAAAATAGGGTTCGAGAGCTAAAAATAATAAGATATGGGTTTTCATCTTTTATCGGGGTATTTTTTTGGAAGGAATTTTTAGAAAAAAAATTCCCTGGGCGGTATTTGAATGAGTCCTCATGTGAACGTTATTCCTGTACATCTGAAAATGACTTCTGCTTTTATTATAAGAGAAGAGGGAACAATCCTGGTAGATTCCGGATATCCTGGGAGTGAAAATGCCATACTTGAAAAATTGCGTGAGATCGGCGGCTCACCTGATGATCTTCGACTTATAATCCTCACTCACGGACACGCAGACCATGCAGGAAGTGCCGCTGCTCTCCAGGAGAAGACAGGTGCAAAGGTCGCCGTGCACCGCATGGATGCCGACAAAGTCCGGAAAGGGATACAGGGAACACTTCATCCAACATGTTTTTCGGGTCAAATTCTTGGACTTTTTTTCGGGCAGAAGAAATCATCCCGATACCCAGCTTTTGAACCTGACATACTTATTGACGATTCCCTCGAACTTGATGAGTATGGGGTCCGGGGAAAAGTGATCCACACTCCTGGCCATTCTCCTGGTTGTGTTTCCATCCTTCTTGATAATGGGGATGCAATAGTTGGAGATCTTATCTTCCCTTCGATACCTCTTGAAAAACCATCCCTACCTTTCTGGGCAGATGATCCCGCTGAGGCTAGAAAGAGCATAAAAAAACTTATTGAAAAGACTTCCGGGAAGATTTATATTGCTCATGGAAAATCATACAGTTCCAAAGAAGTAAAAGAGGGTTTTCGAAAATTGTTCGAATCTCCGGCGGAAACGTAAAAATCAGGACTGAAGGACCATCTTTTTTCAATATTATTTTTAAAAAGTTCTCGGATTCATAGTTTTCGCGTTTACAATTTTCGTCTTCATAGTCCACGGATTCACGATGTCCGGATCACGGTACACATAGAGTCTTTCTGCTTTATGGAATAAGAGATGAAGGCAATAAAATTTAGTAAAATCTATAAATAATGAAAGATGTATCCTTCATATATAATAATTCAATATTAATTATGAGGATACCTGAATGGAAGCCTCCCTTCTTGATCTTGTTTTTCTTTCCGAGAAAAGGGAAAAAGTTCTTCTGTCGTTGAGGGAAGGTCCGAAAAGCATTAAAGAAATCGAAAATTCCCTGAATTACAGTTCTACATCGGTTCAGCCGCAGATAAAAATACTTAAAGAGAGACATCTCCTGTACCGGGAGGATAATAAATACGGTTTGACACTCATCGGGGAGACAATAGCTGAAAATATGCGGGAACTGGTCGATACTTTAGAATCATTTGAAAATAAACTTGATTTCTGGAATAGTCACAGGCTTGAAGGAATACCCCTCAATCTATTAAATAGAATTTCCGAACTTAAACATTCTACTTTTGCCAGCCCTCTTGATAAGAGTAATATGTTTTCGCCTCATAACGAATTTGTAGAAAACATTGCAAAATCGGAATTCGTGAAAGGCATCTCCCCTTTTATCCATCCTCTATACCCTAAGATGTTCCTGGACTTTGCAAAAAGGGGCATCTCTGTATCCCTCATTGTTACAGAGCCTGTTTTTGAAAGGATGAGGACGGAATTCAGGCCTGAAATGGAGCAGTTCCTGAGCCTGAACAACACCCGGCTCTATGTGTATGAAAAAGAAATGCTGCTTTCAAGTGCGGTGACGAACTGCTTCCTTTCTCTTGGCCTTTTCTACAGCAACGGGACCTACGACCATGACAATGACATTTTGTGTTTTGAACCCGAAGGCCTGCGCTGGGGAGAAGACCTCTTTGCGTACTACCAGGGCATGTCCGAAGAAATAACAGAAATCTGACTTTCAGCTTACTACTTACTACTTTTGTTCTGTACCGCTTGTTCCTTCTCTTTTCTTCTTTCTCCCTTTTCTTTTTCCCCCTTATTCGTCCTTTTGAAGGGAGCTGCCGCTTTTTTTGCGGGAAGTCTCCTGCCCCTTTTCTGAACTCCCGGCAGCCTTCCATCTCGCATACGGAGCCTTTTCCCTCGCAAGCTTGTAAAGCTCCTCAATCGGGTCCTGTGCTTCGAAAAGCTGGGGGTAATCAGGTCCCAGTACCTCTAAAGCCCTCTGGACAATATAGTCATATCTTTCCCCTGTCAGGCTCTTGATGTCTTCCCGGACTTTTTCGCCATCAGGCTGCTGGTGGAAGATCCGTGCCAGGATGTCTGCCGCACTTCCCCGTACATAGTTATCTCCTTTTCGTGCAAGTCTGATCAGGTCATCCCAGACCTTCTCCCGGTTTTCCTGATAGGGGTATACCAAAATCAGTGCATCCGAAGACATTTCCCGGACATTTTCATACCTGCTCCCTGCAAGGGCTGTAAAATCAGCCCAGACTTTTGCTTTGTCAGGCATGGAGGGAAAAAGCAAAATGAGAGCTTCCATCGTTTGCTCTCTTGTATAAGTGCTTTCTTTTCCGGTTAACCGGAGGAGTTCGTCCCAGGCTCTCCTTTTGTCCGGAACATGGGCAAATGAAGAAACAAGGGACAAAACAGCAGCTTCCCAGGCTGCCTGGTTCTCCGTCCCTATCAGCCCCAGAAAGTCTTTCCAGGCTTCTTCCCTCTCCTTTTCCGAAAGCTCCGGGAAAACCGTTTCAAGATAAGAGGCTGCCTTTTCCTGCACACGACTGTCTTCAGAAGCAGTTATTTCGACCAGGTCCGTCCAGACCGGTTTCATGTCAGCAACGTACGGAAATATTGAAGGAAAGCAGTTGATAATCTCCCATCTGATGGTTTCCGGCACAGAAACCGATTTTACAAGCCCTGCAAGCTCTGCCCAGGCTTTTTCCTTATCAGGCACGAGATGAAAAACGGCTTCAAGGACATTAATTGCCTTTTCCCGTACAGTCTCATCTTTATCGGAACAAAGCCTTAAAAGGTCATCAAAAGCCTGCTGTCGGTCCGAAAGGGATTCAAAACTGGCTCTGAACTTTTCCAGGGCATTGATTCTTTCATCTGCGCTCAAGCTGAAGGTTTTATCGTGTATGCCGGATTGATCTACCAATGATTCCCACCAACTATTTCCTGTGTCCCTTTTATCTCCTTATTTATAGTTGAGTGGGATTTTTATTAAAGGTATTGTCGTTGGGCTTTTTCGATTTGCTTTTCGGGTACCTGCATCATCATTGGCCGGAGAATGAAGCGAAACGGACGGTTTTTCCTGAAAGCCAAAAAGGAGGGAGAGAAGGTTTTGAAATCCAAAACCGCAAGTTATTCTGCTTCTGGTTTTGGGTTCAACTGCGTAAGTCCTATTTCAGTTACTTTTTCCATTACAGGCTCCAAAGCCCTTCAGTTTCCTCATACTCCGGGTATTCAACTTTCCCCATGAAAAGGATACAATCTGTCCTTTTGTCCTCTATGAAGAACATGAACGGGTGGTCGGCTTTGAATTCCTTAGGTTTGGAATCCCATGAGAAATCCATACCCATCTCCATCTCAACCATTGTTGCCGCGGCAGCTTCAGTGCCTTCTTCCTGCACATCTATGAAAGTTTGGTGAATCACTTCGGATATTTCTAATTGCCCGTCACTAATTCCTGAAAAATTCACCCGGTTGGGGTTAAAGGCATCCACGACACCCATTTCAATTAGGGAATTGGTAAGCCTGGTTTTAGTCCCAAACTTAAATTTCGGTATCGAAGTCTTCACTTCCTCCGTTAATTCCATGTCGTTTTTAAGTTTGTTATAATCGTTTGCCGTAAAATCGGTTTCAAATTCCTTAATATCGTTGTCTTTCGGAAGCACAATGTACATGGATAAATTGTTGCCTTTGTAAGGCAGTTCTATAATTTTTGCCTTTGAGTTTTCTCCATAATTAAAACTTTTAAACATGTACATCATGTCCACAGGGATTTCTTCCCCGTCTTTTGGATAAAAAGTTTTTTTGCCGGTCATCTCCTTATCAAATTCATACACCCATTTTCCATTGAAGTAAATAGCATTCGTGATAATTACCCGTGTATCAGGCGTAATCGAATCTTTCGGGACCAGGTCCTTTATTTTGTCATTGGTCCTGGCTTCGACCCATTCATTGATGGTATCCCTGGAGTCAACCGGTTTTCCCACAAAGTCGAGATTTGTCACTTCGCCGTCATAGTAGTTTTTCACGTTGGAAACATACGCTTCTTTTATGGGATACCCTTCCTGAACCCAGAGCGCATTTGCAGTTTCAAGCTCGTAATCGCCGCTTTCGGAATTGATCCCGTCAATCATTTCCTTCAAACGAACTTTCAAAACGGTTTTATTGGTGGGGAAATAAAATACGTTTGATATCTGTTCTTTCGTAGTGTTTTCAGCCCCCTCATAACAGATCGCCATGGCAGCCGATATGCTGTGCGGCGAAAAGAAGACGTTTCTTTCTTCCCCGGCTTCTATCTGCGCAAACTGCGAATACATGTCAAAAGCAAAAGCATTATTTGCGGCTGCGATATCGTAGTCTTCAACCGATTCCGCATTGATTGTATTTTCCGCAATTACAGCCGTATCTTCAACGCAGCCTGTACACAGCAATGTTGGAGTAAATACCAGAAAAGTAATTTTAATTTTGCCCATATCTTCTAATATTTTAATAAGGTGTACTAAAGTTTATTTATATGTGGTCTATTTAATATATGTTGCATAAATAATTTAAATGATATCCCCTCTCCCGATTTTTCACGGCGGTTTTTTCGTTTTT
>DUKH01000140.1:12497-16019 GCA_013329415.1 Methanosarcinaceae archaeon
TTTCGTTTTTCCATTTTTGTTTTCCATTTTGTTTTCCATTTTTGTTTCACGTCTCAGTTTTTCATCAATTACTGGATTTTGGAAATGTGTAATATTTCAACCCTCAATATATAAACAGAAGTTATATATGATGAAACATCGTAGTTGAAATGGATACCTCAGTGTGTCACTGGTTGTCGAAACCAACAACATGAACAAGAGTGGAGGGAAAAATTACGGATATGTATCTTATTGAGTCCCCACACACTGCGGAGGAGTGTCTGGGAGCTCTGGATGAATTGCTTGAGATGGGGCCTGCTGTACTGGAACAGTATCATTTCGGCTGCCTGGTCGGGGTGCATACAGGCTGGGCTATAGTAAATGCTGAGAGTGAAGCGGGAGCCCTGGAAATTGTTCCCGGGTCCCTGCGCAGTAAAGCACGTGCAGTAAAGTTAAACAAATTCACCGCCGATCAAATCAAAGAAGCTCACCGAGAGATGGAAGGAGTACCGTCAAAAACATAACCGTTTTTTTATTTTTTTTAATTGAACTTCTGTTTAAATATAAAAGTGGGAGGTCTGTTTTGTATGGAGTACACTCGTGTATATTCGGATTCTGAGGGCACGTCACATTTTGAGGACAGGGATATCGAATTTGCAGATGTCGATTTTTCCCCTCCGGCTCCTCCGCTTTTCCTTTCGGCTTTCCGCCAGGCATCGCAGTTCGCATTCTGCCGGTTTCCGGCAGGCTGGTTCGGGGACTGGCACCCAACGCCGCATCACCAGTTTTTCTTCTTCCTTTCCGGGGAAATAGAAGTCGGAGTGAGTGATGGGGAAATGCGCAGATTCGGGGCCGGAAGCATTGTGCAGCTTGAGGATACGGGAGGAAAAGGGCACGTTACCCGTGTGATCGGAGAGGAGGCCGTGTTGGCTGCGGTTGTGCAGGTTCCGGACTGAATGACCGAAGAGAATGTTGAATAATATTAAGTTAAATAAAATTAGGTTGAATAAAATTAGGTGGCAGGGGTTTTGAATTGATGGGGTTTTCTTGAATCACCTGTTCTAAAATCGCCTCTGTACAACCTGATTTATAGAAGATACCCTTCCGAGAGCATCTTTCTGCCTGCGGGATGAACTATGCACTTTTTAAGCTCGCAGAACGGAATCTCTTCCAGGGTTTCCCCGGTACAGGCTCCCCCGGACCACATAACGAATATATCACATGTACCGGCTGCTTCATTTACCGCTGTGACAATCCCGAGGCGGGTTTTTTGGACGCAGGGGGTTGAATATTCGGCCTGCAGGGGGAGTACAAGCTTTACACCCGAATCCATTAAAGGAACAACATCACATGAGTCATATTCTTTTGAAACCCCGTCCCCCGGGCAGGTCAAAACGTATTTTTCCTGGCCTTCAGGGTTGCAGGTAAGTTATTATATATTTTTTGATTCTATTCTCTTTTTCGGGGAATTTCGAATTTTAAAGGCTAGATGCCTGGTAGATCTTAAGAGTGTGAGATAAAAGGGGGCGTCGTTAGATGGTCAATGAGGGATGTAGAAGGCGGTTCCAACGAAGTATTTATCATCTATTATATATTCTTGTATAGGTGTTACACTGGCTTTTATCACTTATTCCGGGACTTTCCGGAATCAAGTCACAAAAGAAAAGGACGTAACATTTTGTTAAATAGAAGGATGAAACAATGCGGCAACAGAACGTAAAAATGAATCAACTGGCACAAACAGTAACGGATTTTATCGAACCTGTAATCCCTTATCTGGTCATTGGATCTAAAAAAGCGGCTGAAGAAGCCGGCAAAAGAGTAGGGCCTGAGGTCTGGGAGCTTGAGAAAAAATTGTGGGAAAAACTGTGTTCGAGAGTAAGGCCGGAGTTGAAAGAAGCCGCAAGAGACCTGATTATTGCCCCTTCTGACCCGGAGCTAAAGCAGGTCATGGTCCGGGAGATTCTAAAATCATTTGAAAAGGACCCTGATTTTGCTAAAGAAATTTCGGCTTCTATGGAAGACGAGCTAATACGGAAGTTGACTGCTGAACAGAGGATGACAGCTTTTCAACAGAGCCCGGCTGATAAGACCGGAGTGCTTGAAGAATTCAATAAGCTACTTGACGAATTCGTGGCAAAATACAGTATTGTTCAGAAATCAGAGCGATTGGAAGCCGGGCCATGTAAAGAAGAAATTATGGAAAAAGAAGCACTTATGCAAAAAACTCTTGACTTTGCCTCCCGGATTCAGTACGGAGATGCAAGGTCCCTGGCTCTTTCCCTGCTTGTCCCTCATCTGGAAGGTCCGGGAAAGCAAGAGCTCATCAAAAAAGCCCTTTCCTCTGCTTCCAATATCCATGATGAAGCCGAACGAGCCGTAGTCCTCTCTTCGCTTGTCCCTCACCTGAGCGGGCCTGGAAAAGAAGAACTTATTGAAGATATCCTCGACTTCGCTCCCTACATCCAGTATGGAGATACAAAATTCCAGATATTTTCCTCGCTTGTCCCGCATCTGGACGTGTCCGGTAATTACGTGTCCGGAAACGAAAGGCTTGTGGAAAAAGCCCTTGAGATGGCATCCGGGATTCAATCGGAGTATCTGAGGGTGCAGGCTCTTTCTTTGCTGATCCCATACCTGAAGGGGCAAAGGAAAGAAGAAACTATAGAACAGGCCCTTGAATTAGCTTCCAACATTAAGGATAAGAATATGAGGTCTCTGGCCCTTTCATTTGTTGATCCGTATCTTGATGGGGCGGGGAAAGAGGAAGGAGTGGAGGGGAACCTGGTTCAGGACCTGTCATTTAATGAACAACCAAAAAGTAAGATGAATTAAAAAATGTAAAATTGATTATAGTCCCGAACATAAATATTAACACTTACATTAATAACCACGGAAGACACAGAAAGCACGGAAAGATTGTGCCCTTATTTCCTTTATTCCGTGTTTTCCGTGCCTTCTGTGGTTAAACCTGTAATTGAGATTGGTGTAATAATTTTGGCCCTTGACTATAATTGATTTTGAGATGTGTAATTAATTTCTGGATTCACTATAAGTTACTGAGCTGGCTGTGAGCAGCCGGACTCAGGCCGTGATATCCCTGGCGAGAATGTAGGCAACCATCTCAGGGTTCAGTTTGCTTTCCCGTGCAACCTTTTCTTCTATCTTCTCGGCGGGTGTACCTACCAGTTTCAGGTCTTTGATATCTTTAATAACGGCGGGCGGGACGTCGTAGTATTCACTGATGTCCTTCCTGTGGCCCCATACGTCTCCTTCGATAAGCTGGATTTTTTGCATTTCAAGGAGCATTTCGATTGACTTTGAGATGGTCCGGCGGTAAGAGTTAGGTAGCTGGATCACTTCAAGTTTCGGGCAGGTCTTCATAAGCGCAAAGATGTCCTTGTTCGAAGGGCGAAACGCCATATGAGTCACTCTTTCGTCAGGATTAAGCGTAAAAATCTCTTCCCTGGAACTAACCACACGTATCTTCATTCAATTCCCCCATTAGCGAATTTTTCCTCTTTTCCGTTTTAGCTTTTTTTC
>DUKH01000140.1:16381-17178 GCA_013329415.1 Methanosarcinaceae archaeon
GTTTTAGCTTTTTTTCCGTTTTTACCTGTAGTAGATATTTAATTACCAAATCCTGTTTTTTTAGCAACTTTGTTAACGTTTCCGAACAAATGCTAGCTTCCACACCTTATAATTATTTTTACAAATCCCTGCACCTTTTTAAAATGTACAAAATATTTATACATATATTAATTCTTTTGTTTGTTATATATCTTTATTTGCTAAAAAGTATAATTTCTTAGTAAATCGGTAGCATCTCATTTCCTGGCAGGATGAAAAAAGGGTCGGGACGACCTGAAATACGGGGGACTTCCGGATAAATGAGAACTTACAGGTCTAATATCTTTAGTCCTTACATACCCGTTTCTTTTAACATTTAAGTGTTTCAAAACACCAATCATATAACACCGGATCACCAGGTTTTATATACTTAACCAATTTATTTAACAATGTGCAATACAGAAACCTTTTTTACATCTTTGGAACCTTACAGGCACTCACTTTAGGATTTATTGTATTTTTTATTCTCGGAATAACCGGTATCGGAAAAGATACATCTATCGTTTTGAGTATTTTGTTTCCATTGTTCACATTGATTATGGAATATCTTATCTATTCCAGAGAATGAATTCTTGATTTGATACTCTGTTTCAGGCCCTGTTTTAGTGGATTATTGGAATATTGTAAACCTTGCAAGGGGATTTCAATTAGGGATATTTGATTCAAAAGCGACATCAATAAAAAATGTTCAATTCGGCAAATATCTGATAAATAGCAAAACAACCTGACAACAAAAATATATAGAATAACTTTTTATA
>DUKH01000186.1:0-4611 GCA_013329415.1 Methanosarcinaceae archaeon
TTCTATTACCCTGGTACTTTCCTTTGTTTTTTGCCTTTTTTCATCGTGTTGTAATCTTTTTTCGTCCATTTCTGGTTTAGAAAAATTTTGACAGGAGGGAGGAGCCGGAACTGCAGTGTTCGGCAAAACTGCAGTGGTCGCAGAGTTTTCCTTCTTTCTTTTCGGGCATGAATCCGGCTTTTATTTTTTCCACACGCCTGGAGATTTTCAGGGCTTCCCTGCGGTCGGCACTGCGGACCGTTACCCTTCGAAGAAAGCCGAATGCCGCATACTCTACAAAGGCAAAGGGGACTTCTTTTCCGGATTCGTTTTCCAGTAAGAGGGTGAAGGCTGCCGCACGCAGCCTGTCCGATGCCCAGACGCCCTGAGTGGGGCAGTTCCCGGGCCTGATGATGGAGGGGACAAGGGGGTCTTCGAAACAGACCAGTTTGGAAGGTACGCCCTTCAGGTTCAGGCGGGCGGAGGAGAGTAAAGACTCGGTTTTCACGGGAGTGACTGCCGCAAGCAGGGGTTCTCTCCCGTATTCTTCCAGGGCCAGGAGGAGGTTGCTTGTAATTTCCTGAAGCCGGGCTCTTGTAGCTGCCGCAGCTTCTTCAAGCATCTCCTGCCCTGTTTCCTTGAGTTCCCCCGGAAACAAAAGTGGCAGGTCCTTTTGAGCCCTATCCAGGGAGGCATCGAGTTCGTGGTAAAGGCTATCGGCATTTAACGAACACTTATTCAGAATTTCCGGATAAGTCAGGGCAAGCTCTTTCAGGAGCATCCTTTCAATCCTGGAAGCATTCATTTCGGCAATAAGTTCAAAACCCCGGCTGGCAAAGTATACCCGTCTTGGGCAGCTAATATATAGTATGAGGTCAGAAACGCTCATTTCCGGACTTCGGGAATCTGCAGGCATTACATATTAATTTATGATGGATGTGTTATAAATAATTGAAGGAAGAACTCCCTGTAAACCGGGCATGTCTTATAATATCGAGCTGAGATTTTTTTTGTAAATCAGGTACGGACAAATTCCCGACAATTGACGAAACCACATTCGTTAAATATATATGGGACTGTTTCATCATAGGGTATGTGAGTCATGACATCCAATGAATCATCAGAAAATCTTCGAAACCGCCTGGCGGAAAAAATGGCTGGAGAGATCACTCTTTCGGATAAGCTGGGAGAGTCACTGAAAAAGTGGAGGTTGAACTTTGAGATCTCTCAGACCGACATTGCAAATTACCTGAAGGTTTCCCCCTCCGTTATCAGCGACTATGAAAGCGGGAGAAGAAAGTCCCCCGGGACTCTTATCGTCCGGAAGATCGTGGAGTCCCTGATCGAAATTGATGTAGAGCGGGGCGGAAAGAAGATCCATGCTTACGAAACAATGCTAAGTTCTGAAAACAGCTCGAAAGCTATTTACTCTACATACGAATACACTATCCCCATACAGCTTGCAAAATTGGTTAATCTGATCGAAGCTGAAGTGGTCTATAAAGGATCTGAGAGGCCTCTTTACGGTTTCTCCGTGATCGACAGCCAGCGTGCAATCCTGGAACTCTCCTCCCACGAGTTCCAGAAACTCTATGGCTGGAGTACGGACCGGGCGATGATCTTTACCAAGGTGACAACCGGGAAATCTCCCATGGTAGCTATCCGGGTCACCAATCTCAAACCCGGGGCAGTTGTGCTCCAGGGGCTTCGAAAAGAAGAAGTCGAGCCTGTTGCCGTTAAGATGGCAGAGGTCGACCGTATCCCTGTTCTTGCAACTACCATGGACCTTGACCAGATCATCCAGACACTTAAAAAATACAGCCAGTACCACGTGAAGGAATGACCTTCTCTGGAAACTTTATTCCCTGAATTTTTTCCAAAAACAGGTGAGAATATGACCATTGGAATCGTATCATACGGTGCATACGTCCCGAGATACCGTATAAAAATAGAGGAAATCGCCCGGCTCTGGGGTGATGATGCAGAGGCCCTGAAAAAAGGGCTGATGGTATATGAAAAATCCGTTCCTGATGTTGATGAAGACGCAGCCACCATTGCAGTTGAGGCTGCAAGGTCTGCGGTGGCAAGGGGTGAAATTGACCCCTCAAGAATCGGGGCGGTTTATACGGGTTCGGAAAGTCACCCGTATGCCGTAAAACCCACAAGCACTATTGTCGGTCAGGCTATCGGGGCAACCCCTGTAATGACGGCAGCAGACTTTGAGTTTGCCTGTAAAGCCGGGACTGCGGCAATCCAGGCCTGCATGGGGCTTGTAAGCTCCGGGATGATTGACCTTGGCCTTGCAATCGGGGCTGACGTTTCCCAGGGTGCGCCCAGCGACGCGCTTGAGTACACAGCAGCCGCGGGTGGAGTTGCCTGCATTATCGGAAACAAAGAATCCGAAATTGCTGCAATTATTGAAGATACTTACTCTTTTACAACTGACACCCCTGACTTCTGGAGAAGGGAAGGAATGCCCTATCCGGAACACGGAGGACGCTTTACGGGAGATCCCGGCTATTTCAGGCATGTTACAAACGGGGCCAGAGGGCTTATGGAAAAGATCGGGACAAAGCCCGAAGATTACGATTATGCGGTTTTCCATCAGCCAAACGGAAAGTTCCCGACAAGGGCTGCAAAAATGCTCGGTTTTAGCAGGGCCCAGATTGAGCCCGGGCTTGTGGTCCCGAAGATAGGAAACACCTACTCCGGTTCCTGCCTCATGGGCATTGCGGCAACCCTGGATCAGGCAAAACCCGGGGACCGGATCTTTGCGACGGCTTTCGGGTCCGGCGCAGGGTCCGATGCCTTCAGCATAACGGTCACCGACAAAATAGAAGAGATCCGGGACAGGGCGCCGAAGGTTTCCGAACTTATCAAGGACCCTATATACATTGACTATGCACGGTATGCCAAGCACAAGGGCAAGATACGCCTGGCCTGAAAACGGGGTGAGTACATGAGAGACGTAGCAATTATCGGAGTAAAGAACACGAAGTTCGGGGAACTCTGGGAACGTTCCCTGAGGGATATCGTGGTAGAAGCCGGTATCGGCGCAATCGAAGATACAGGTGTGGGCGGAAAGGATATTGATGCCCTTTATGTAGGAAATATGAGTGGAGGCCGTTTTGTCGATCAGGAGCACATCGGGGCCCTGATTGCGGACTATTCCGGGCTTTCGCGGAACCTGCATGTCCCTGCCACCAGGGTGGAAGCTGCCTGTGCTTCCGGAGGGCTTGCCCTTCGCCAGGCAATTATGACCGTTGCTTCCGGTTACGGCGACATCGTGGTTGCGGCAGGAGCCGAAAAGATGACGGATGTCGGGTCCGAAGAAGCTTCCTCAGCCCTTGCAGCAGCAGCCGACCGAGAATGGGAAGGCATGGCAGGAGCAACTTTCCCCGGGCTCTACGCAATGATCGCAAAGTTGCACATGCACAGGTACGGGACTACAAGCGAACAGCTTGCCGAAGTTGCGGTGAAAAACCACAGGAACGGGTGCCTGAATCCCATTGCCCAGTACAGGAATGAAATCACGGTCGACCAGGTCCTGAACTCGATCCTGGTGGCCGACCCACTGCACGTTTTTGACTGCTCTCCTATAACGGACGGGGCTTCAGCCCTTGTGCTGGCACCGGCGGAGGTTGCCCACGAGTACACCGACACTCCTATTTATATCAAGGCCACGGCCCAGGCAAGTGACACCATAGCGCTTCACGACCGCAGGGACATAACAACCCTGGACGCATCGGTGATGGCTGCAAAGCGGGCTTATGAGATGGCAAAAATGGGTCCTGAAGACATTGACCTTGTTGAAGTGCACGACTGCTTCACCATTGCCGAAATCTGCGCCGTGGAAGACCTCGGTTTCACAGAGAAAGGCAAAGGGGGAATCTTTACCGAAGAAGGTGAAACCGCAATTGGAGGCCGGATCCCTGTCAATACCTCGGGCGGTCTGAAAGCCTGCGGACATCCTGTCGGAGCCACCGGTATCAAGCAGGCTGTGGAAATCGTAACCCAGCTGCGCGGAGAAGCCGGAAAGCGTCAGGTGGAAGGCGCAGAGTACGGGATGACCCACAATGTCGGAGGGTCAGGAGCAACGGCAGTAGTACACATATTCTCAAGGGAGAGGTGATATTCGATGTCAGTACCCAGATTCTGGAGAAACCTTGACAGCCGGTACAACCTTGAAGGCACTCACTGCACGGAGTGCGGTGAATACTTCTATCCGCCCCGCAAAACCTGCGTTAACTGCAGGCGCCTGGGGCAGATCGAGGCTTACAGGTTCAAAGGCACAGGTGAAATTGTCACTTACACGGTTATCCGCACCGCCGCCGAAGGCTTTGAAGAGCAGGCCCCTTACACCCTTGCTATCATCAAACTGGATGAAGGCCCGAGCCTTACCGCCCAGGTGGTCGGCTCCCCCGAAAAGGTGCACATCGGGATGCGTGTGAGTTCCGTCTTCCGGAAACTTGGCAAAGATGGCGACCGGGGCATGATCTACTACGGGACCAAATTCATCCCTGCTGATGCGTGACCTGGTCCTTATTTCAGTTCCGGGTTCCTGTGGATTGAATCCGGTAACTGATCTAACATGGTGGGTCGAATCCCCGGGCCGATCTAACATTGCGGACT
>DUKH01000186.1:4952-5717 GCA_013329415.1 Methanosarcinaceae archaeon
ATTGTGGACTAAGTATTGTGGATAGTTTAACATCGTGGATTGAATCATGTAACTTTAACTCTCGTGAAGAATTGAACACAGTGGATTGAACTGGGGATATCGAGAAAACATGATTGAAGTGGAAATCAAGGCAAAAGCGGATCTCTCAAAGGTCCGCCTCATCCTTGAAAATATAAGGGCAGTAAAAATAAGGGTTGAGGATCAGTCCGATACCTATTTCGCTGCTCCATACCGGGATTTTGCAAAAACCGACGAGGCACTGAGGATCCGGAACCTGGACGGAAGGGCTGTGTTGACCTATAAGGGCCCTAAATTGGACAGTGTCTCTAAAACCCGGAAAGAGTTTGAAACTGTTGTGGACGAAAAAAACACCATCGAAATCCTCCATGCCCTGGGTTTTTCGGAAGCAGGGGCTGTTAGGAAAAGGCGGGAAGTCTTCAGGGCCGGGGACATTACCGTTTGCCTTGATTCCGTCGAAGGCCTCGGGGAATTTCTGGAAGTGGAAATTGTTGTCGGGGAAGAGCAGGAACCTGGCCCGGTCAGGCTTAAGCTTTTCGAGTTTTTAAAGCAGTTTGGGATAAGTGATGAGGACTCGATCCGTACTTCCTATCTTGAAATGGTGCTTGAAAACCTGAACACCTGAATTTACTTTCTTTTTCTTTTTCTTTTTCTTTTTGGAAAAGCTAAAATAGCTTATAGTCCCGGACGTAAATATTTACACTTACATATAACCACAGAAGACACAGAAAGCACGGAAGGATTGTG
>DUKH01000186.1:6042-16982 GCA_013329415.1 Methanosarcinaceae archaeon
TCCGTGTTTTCCGTGCTTTCTGTGGTTAAACCTTCACTTGAGATTGCGGAAGGAATTTGGGTCATTAACTATAATTGGTCTTGAAAAGTGTAATTAATTCCTGGATTCACTATAATTTTCCAATGGGCGGTCATTATCAATGCTCATTTTTTTACAAATGTCTTAACGATTATATAGATGGATCTACTTATTCTATCTAAATATGATTTTCATGTGTTTAAAATGACTTTCAGATCAGGGAATGAATAATTGTGGCTGCAACCGGGATTTTTAGGGATAAAAAGGCTATCTCTCCTGTTGTCGGGGTTGTTATGGTTACTTTACTAACTATTATTCTTGCAGCTGTGGTCGGTACCAGTTCTCTCACAGGGATTTTGCAGGGCTACTCTACAAACCTCGGTATAGGCAGGATTGACGGAGGCAACCTTGAAGGAGATACAATAACAATCAGCCACAATGGAGGGGAACCCTTCACCTTCAAAGAAAATACAAAAGTGCTTCTCAATGTCGAAGGGGATAACCTTGAGCTCAATATTTCCCATTTGTACGGAAGTACCCTCAATGCGGGTGAAACGGTAGACCTTCACCTTTCTCCTGCAAACCCGGAAGATACAGGCAAAATCGATAATATTAAACCAGGGGATAAAATCTTCCTGATGGTCATTGACGGGGATCAGAAACTTGTGATTTTAAGGCAGGAAGTTGTGGTCTGAGTACTTTACGTTGTAATGTATATGGGGCAAAAAATACCAACCAGAGCTTAAACATACCAATCAGGAGTAAACATACTAACTTCTATATTTTTTTACTACCCAATCTTAAAAGTTATATATCCTGAACCACCTATACTATTTGAAAACAATTTTATTATGTGGGACAAGTTGTTTTTATATCGGAAAAGTGGGTTTATGTTTGCAAAAATGGTTTTTATGTGGGGTGAAAGTAACGGCAACAGGCATTCTTAAAGATAATAAAGCTATCTCTCCTCTTGTTGGGGTTGCCCTGGTTACTTTATTAACTATTATCTTTGCAACTGTAATTAGTTCCAGTTCTCTTACAGGGATTTTGCAGGGTTATTCCACAAATATCGGGATGGGTAGACTTGATGGGGGGGACCTTGAAGGAGATACAATAACCCTGAGCCACAATGGAGGGGAACCCTTCACTTTCCAGGACAACACAAAGGTACTTATCGAGATCGAAGGGGAGAGCATTGAACTTAATATTACCGGTTTATATGGTACAACCATCAGAGCAGGTGACACGGTGAATGTGTGTCTGACTCCTCTGGACCCTGAAAACACGGGCAAAATAGATTCGATTAATTCAGGGGATACCATCTTCCTGAAGGTCGTTGACGGAGACCAGAAGCTTGTGATATTAAGGCAGGAAATTATTGTATGATGATTTTAAATTCTGGGATGGATATCGAAAACTTCCTTTAATGCCTTGAATCGAAGTACTCGTGAATAACAAAATATTCGTGAATAACGAAATATTCGTGAATAAAAAAATTAATACTTCTGATTCGCTGGAATCAGAAGCTTTTTTCAATAATCTTCCGGCAATTCCGGATTCTTACCCTGGATTCTTATCCTTACCTTATCCTTGAGCCGGGTTTAAGCTCCTTATCCGGTATAAGGACCGCGACAATTTCCCCGCCGTCGTCGGCTGCGAGCATCATGCCGTTGGACTTGACTCCGCAGAGTTTGGTGGGTTTCAGGTTGGCAAGCACGATTATGTTCTTTCCTACCAGTTCCTCGGGATCGTAGTAGGGGGCCATGCCTGCGACGAGCTGCCTGGGTTCGGGCTCACCGATATCCACTTCGATCCGCAGGAGTTTCTTTGACTTCTTTATTTTTTCGACCACAAGGACTTTTCCTACCCTGATGTCGAGCTTTGCAAAGTCGTCGTACTCGATCTGGGGGAGGTTTTCTTCCTCTTCTCCCTCTTCTTCGGGCTTTGCCTCAGCCTTTTCTTCTGTTGCCGGGGGTTTGCCTTCGGATTTGGCTACTTCCTTTTCTTCTTTACCTTCCTTTGGACCGGTCTGCTTTGCAATGGCAATCCTGACCCTCTCGCTGGAGATTTCTTCCATTTCCCCGATCTTGTCGTCTTCGAGCTTGGTAAAGAGGATCTTAGGTTTTGCAAATCCGCTGCCAGCCTTCAGGGGTACGAGGGCATCTGAATACTGCGCCTCGTGCACGTCTCCTTCCAGGCCGAGGCCTTTCCAGGCGTTTTCCATGCTTCCGGGGAGTACGGGCTCAAAGAGCAGGGTAAGGGCTTTTCCAAGCTGGAGGCAGTTGTAGAGCACCTGTCCGCAGGCTTCCTTATCTTCCTTGACAAGTTTCCAGGGTTCGTGGGATTGGAAGTAAATGTTCCCGAATGATGCCAGGGCCATAGCGGTGTCCACTGCTTTCTTGAACTCGTACTCGTCCATGGCGGCTTTGACCTCTTTGATCGCAGTTTCGATCTTTTCCTTAACTTCCGGCTCGATTTCCCCTTTGGGGATTTCCCCGTAGTTCTTGAAGGCAAAGAGCATTGTCCTGTACAGGAAGTTCCCGAGCACGGCCACGAGTTCGGTGTTGATTTTTTCCTGGAGCACACGCCAGGAGAAGTTCAGTTCCTTGGTATGGGAAGTATAGCTTGCCAGGTAGTAGCGCAGGAGGTCAGGGTGGAAGCCGTGGTCCAGGTAGTCTTCCCCGACCCAGACCACATAGCCCCTGGTCTTGGAGAAGGTCTTGTCCTCTATCTTGACCATGCCTGAGGCCACAACGTCCGTCGGTACGGAGTAGTCGGCGCCTTTGAGCATGGCAGGCCAGAAGATGCAGTGGTGGTAGGTGATGTCTCCTCCTATGAAATGGATTATTTCGCCGTCACCTTTCCAGTACTTTTCCCAGGAATCGTTGGCCTGGGCAGCCCATTCTTCAGTGAAGGCCATGTATCCTATGGGCGCGTCAACCCAGACGTAGACCACCAGGTCGTCGTGGCCGGGGAACTTAACTCCCCATTCCAGGTTCCGGGTGATGCACCAGTCTTCAAGGCCCTGTTTTACCCAGCCAAGCGCGTAGTTCCTGGCATTGGTGGTGCCTCCGAGTTCGTTTGAGAGGTAGTTCATCAGGTAGTCGCTGAATTCGGAAAGCTTGAAGAAGAAGTGTTCCTGCTTGCGGTACTCGGCAGGCCCTCCGCAGATGGTACAGACCGGGCTTTTGAGTTCCCCGGGTTCCAGGTGCTTTCCGCAGCCCTGGTCGCATTCGTCTCCCCGCGCGGTTTCCCCACAGTGGGGGCAGGTCCCTTCCACATAGCGGTCAGGGAGGAATCGGTCGCACTTCGGGCAGTAGGCAATTTCGATAGTCTTCGGGTAGACGTAGTCCTTTTCTATCAGCTTGTTGACGATTTCCAGGGTCCGGTTATGGTTCTCAGGGTCATCGGTGGTCCCAAAGGCGTCAAAGTTAACCCCCAGCTGCTTGAAGGTCTCGTCAAAATGTTTGTGGTATGTTTCTACAAGTTCCCCGGGAGTTATCCCGAGCTGCTCGGCGTTAACGACAATGGGAGTGCCGTGTGTGTCCGAACCACAGACGAAGGTAACGTCCCTCCCTTCCTTCTTGAGGGCGCGGACAAAGATATCTGCGGGCACGTAAGTCCGGAGGTGGCCGACATGGGCCTTTCCGTTGGCGTAGGGCAGGCCGCAGGTGACAAGTACGGGTTTATCGGATGATTTTGACATTCTAATCTCCATGTATTATTTTACGGATATATCCCTCTTGGACGTCTGCAATTCTAAAATATATTTCGCTTATTGCAGGTTTAAGGGAAGCTTTTTGAAGGGATAGTTTATAGTTTTATGTATAAAAAGACGGTTTCGGTGCTTTCGGTGCTTTCGGCCGGGATGAGGAACCCTTTCAGACCTGTTTTAAGACGGGTATAATTCCGGGAAAATTAATTTATCGGCATGGTCCTATGAATTTATTAATTGAATTCTTGGGAGGAAAGGTTCCCTTAACTTATATGTCCGATGTATTATCCTCGACGTAGTATCCTCGATGTATTGATCCGGAAGTGGTTTCAAAAAAGGTCTCGGAAAGTAATATTAATAATGAATGCCGAAAAGAACTCCTATTCGGATGTCCTGATGACAGAGGGTTTTATTCCCGATTTCCGCCCTTTTCGTTTTGCTTCCTGAATAATTCTCATTTCCTTAATTCAGGGGCTTAAATAAGTAATTGATTCATACTCCGAAACCGATTCTTAATTTAAAATAGGTTAATATTGATGTTTAGCGATGCGAGAGTTTTATCATGGATTCAAACACCTCTTCTTCCCCGGTACCTGAAAAAAAGAAACGCAACCACATATCTTACGTGGTCGTGGTAATCGCCCTGCTTCTGGTCATAGGGGTAAGTATGATGGCAATTTTTTACGGCTTTGGCTTTGAAGGGGATCTGGGTACCTCGGATAAGGTAGCCGTAATTTATGTCCAGGGCACCATGCTCACCGGAAACATCCCTTCAGGGCTTGGGTATGCAACCTCCGAAGAAATTTCTGAAAATATCCAGCGGGCTGTGGAAGATGAACAGGTTAGTGCCATAGTGCTCCGGGTCAACAGTCCGGGGGGCTCACCCGCAGCTGCTCAGGAAGTTGTAAGTGAGATCCAGAAGGCCCAGGAAGAAGGGGTCCCTGTGGTGATTTCCATGGGAGATATGGCTGCCAGTGCTGCTTACTACATCTCGGCTCCTGCGGACTACATTATTGCAAACCCTTCCACAAGTACAGGGTCGATAGGGGTGATCTGGATCTTCCAGAACATGTCTGCTTTCTATGAGGAAGAGGGCGTTGAGTTTTACATCTCAAAGTCCGGGGAACTGAAAGACATGGGTGGCTCCTGGCGCGGACTCACTGACGAGGAAAAAGAACACGCTGACAGGGTGGTTCTCGAAAGCTATGAAGACTTCGTAGGCCAGATTGCCGAAGGACGGAACATGACGCGGGGCGATGTAAAGGCCATCGCCGACGGGCGCATATATACGGGAAAAACGGCTAAGGAACTTGGACTTGTAGACAAAATGGGAATCCTTTACGACGCCATTGATAAGGCTGCCGAACTTGGAGGCATCGAAGGAGAACCGAGGGTCGTGTATATGAACAGAGCAACCCTTTCAAGGCTGCTCCTGGGCTCGGAATCGTCGAGTTCCGATGTTTCGAGTTCCGATGCGGTCCGGCAGTTTGTTAGTTATTATGAAGAAAGCCCCTACGGGAAAATCCAGGCATGAAGTGTTAAAAAGATCTGGATCTATAGTCCTGAATGTAAATATTTACACTTTATACTATAACCACGGAAGACACGGAATGATTGTGCCCATATTTCCTGTATTCCGTGTTTTCCGTGTTTTCTGTGGTTAAACTTTCACTTGAGATTGGTGAAGGAATTTGAGTCATTGACTATAAATGAAGTTCCCATATTTTCTCATTTTTCACTCCTCTTTTTGCCGTTTTTATCCCGTTTTTCCCCTTTTCAGCCTTCAATTTTTTATTCATTTTCAGCCTTCAGTCTCACTTCCGGCTTTTCTCCTGCAGATTTTGTCCAGGAGGAGGATGTTGTCAAGCATAAGGGAACAGCTCCAGCCCAGAGGAATTGCCCAGGCAGGCCTGCCTGTGGATTTGTCCACCTGTTCGGGGAGGAGTCCTGCACTGGTCGTGCCTGCAAGAGTCCATTTCAGGAACCTGACCCCTTCCTCGGTCAGCTTTTTCCGGGTCTCTTCATACTGGTCTTTTTCTTCTTCGTAAGGAAGGTCCAGGGCCAGGGCAAACATGGCTTCCGAGAGCCAGAGGGTGGTTACAATCCAGGGGTTCCCGTTGATATAGCTATCGTTTTCGTAGCGTCTGATCCCATAGTGCCGGTTTACCGGGCTGGAGAGCTTTTTCTGGATGTTTTCGATAAGAAAGAAGATCATGTCCCTTTCCACAGGGTTTCGCGGGGAGAGCATCCCGAAGGGAATATAGGTGGCAAGGACGCTTGCATCCATCGTCTTGTCCAGCTTTTCGTTTATGACTCCTTTTGCAAAATAGCCTTCCTGGAGCCAGAAACGGTCGATGGTAGCCTGTTTTATAAATTCAGCCCGCTTTTTCCAGCGTCTTGCCAGGCCTGCTTCCCCGTTTTCCTCTGCCAGGTGGGATGCCCCCATAAGCCCTGCATAGATCGAGGCGTTCGTATATGTGTAAATTCCGTAGTATGTCTCCCAGAGGTCCATGCAGCTTTCATGCAGCCCCGTTTTTGTCCTTTTCATCAGGTATTCGGCAGCTCTCAGCACCGAAACCCAGACTTCCTCCAGGAACTCTATTTTTTTCAGGCCTTCCAGGATCCTGTAATAGACGTCCATGGCATAGAGGGTGGAACCGGTTTCGTCGATCTGGGTGGAATAATCAAAGTTGCCCCAGGAAGGGGCTGTACTCCCGTCCAGCCAGTAGCGCTGGAACCAGGAACCATCGGGGAGCTGGGTCCTGATGCACCACTTGAAAAACCTGTCACAATATTCGGGATAACCCGAATGTTTCAGGGCGAGCACCACTTCGGAACTGTCACGGTTCCAGCAAAAACCGTACCCTCCACATTTCTCAAAGTTGGAATCAAATTCAGGGGCAGCCACAAAGGAGCCGTTTTCGTGGTCATTCATAAGGTAGAGTGCGAGCAGGGAACGGTTGTAGGCGTTGAAAAGTTCCTGGCGGAGGTTGTTATAACCTTCGAGACCCGGCATTTTCAGCACCTGTTTTTTGGACAGCCACATAACCCAGTGTTCCCTTGTCTTTTCGAAGATCTGTTCAAGGGGCAGTTTTGCAAGTTCCTGCATCCGCTTGTAGAGAAGGTTGCGGGAAGGGGCTGCGCCAATGAAAATCACAAACTCGTTGGTTCCATCCGCTTCCAGTTCGAGGTCCCAGCCCGCCGCGTTGTTTATGTTCCCGATGTCTTCTTTATTATTCTGGAGTTTCCCGTCTTCCATGTCGTACCTGGAATTCGTCCACCAGATGGTGTCCATCGCTTTCCCTACCTGCCATTCCGAAAACTCAGGCATGGAGTGAATTCCGATATAGTAGTCCTGCCAGTACTGCACTATCAGGCGGGCGTTTGAGTCGCAATAACCTGAATTTTTCTTTGAGGTCTCCCCTACGTTGAAGTTCGAATAGTAATAAAACTTCCCTGATATTTTTTTCTGGGACTGGATCTTGAACCTGCGGATAAGTACCGGGACGTCAGGGTGGACCAGGTCCAGGATTGAAATCCGGATTCCCGAATCATGGTAAAGCTTTGTGGACACGATGTTTGTGTCCTCTATGTAGTTCTGAATTGATTGCCAGTCGTTGCTGTTTGTCCAGAGGAGAGTTTCTCCAGTATGGATGCAGGCAAGAGACTCATCGATATGCTGGGCGTGGTCTCTTCGCGGGTAAAAAAAGCCGAAGAGTTCTCCCTTCCTGCCCATTGTCACGAGCAGTTCGGCATTTCCCAGGATGACATTGGGTTGTTTGATCACCTGCTAACCCCTCTCGTGGTCACATGTTCCTGGTTTTCGCCGGATGGGGCAGGGGAGATGATATGTTCGCAGACCTCATGCCCCGTGGCTTTGCAACTGACTTCCCTGACCCTTATGTTTTTCCCTGAGTATTCGGTCAGGTACCCTGCGAAGTATCCGCTCATGTAGGCACATACCGGCTGATCCGTTTCCCCGTAGACATCGGCAATGAAAGAATCCCTGACAATGATTTTTCCCTCAAAGGTTTCCGGGTCGCAATCGATTTCGATGATGCCCCAACCAACAGCCCTGTAAAGTTCTTCCAGGATGCTGGCGAAGTTTTTGTCGTCAAGGGGCATGATACTCCTGAAATACTTTGCAGCGTGGATTCCTCCCCGCAGGCCTGAAAGAGTGAGCAGGCCCTCAGCATGCGGGGCGCTCTCATTAAGGGTCCTTATGATATCTACAAGGGTGGGTGCTCTTGTGATAATTCCCCTGACTCCTATCACATTTAATGGGAAGTCCACCAGATGGATCATCCTGTGTTCCGAGATCCCGTGTTCGACTTCCTCTACAGCTTCCAGTTCTCCTATCTTTCTGGCAAGGTCATCAACGTCTACGTCTTTTCCGATTTCCGTAAATATTGAGTACTCTCCGGTTTGCTTTGTGATGTTGTCTAGGTGCCCGAACTTGGTCTGCACCTCCTGGCTTTCCATAAAATTGATTATTGATGATAACGAGCCAGGATCTTTTGAGTAAGTGATCTTAAACCACGCGATCTGCGTATTTTCATTATGGCCTGCAAACATGCACAAGTCTCGAACCATAGACTTTGCTCCCTTGAATTAGTTATGTATACATTTGATTAAGCTATTGTGCTGAGTTTTCTGAACACCTTTGCCTTAAAGTCCATCAATGCGGCCATGAAATTCACGCCGGCATCGTAGGGGGTCGGGTGTACGCTGAAGTAAGAATGAACGTCCCCGTCCCCGAGCCATTTTGTGCACATGTAGTAGTAGTGGTCCGAGGTCAGCAGGTGCTTCCAGATGTTGAGAAGTTCCGGGTCCCCGGTTTTTTTCACAAAAGGTTCAAGGAGTTTAATCTCTTCAAAACAACGTCTTTGCATATCGTTTCCCAGCCATGCGCTGGTGTCGCGTTCCATGTCCGCCCAGGAGATGGTGGAAAAGTCCCCTACATCGATTTCCGCTACCGGAGTATATTTTTTCACAACTTCCGAGGGGGTGTCGAAATTCAAACGAGTCTCTAAGACTTTCTCCGGGAATTTCTCCAGAAACGCAAAGATGCCTGTTTCTTCCCACTGGTGCTCCCCGAAAGTCTCATAGTCCATAAAAATGTTGATGCAATCTTCCCTGATGCCGGAAGCCCATTGAGCCCATTTTTCCGCAGTCAGGGGGTAGCCGTCCCACCAGCGGGCCGAAAAACGGTACCCTATATCGTCGCTCAACTTGTAGTTCCTGACAAGGATCGGTATTCCGGAACCCGCTGCTTTGTACACAAAGTTCGGGGACCTCCAGCCGAGCATGTGGTCCGCACCTTCCGTAAGGACTGCTTTGTATCCGAGATCCGAGGCAATTTTCCCTATCGTGTTATTGTAAAGTAGCTCTGTATTCCGGAACACTTCGGGTTTTACTCCGATAAGGTCTTTCATGAGCCTGCGGTGTTCCCTTATCTCTTCGATAAATTCCGTTTTATCTTCGAAAAGGCTTGAGATTGAATGGTAGCAGGTCTCATCCAGGAATTCCACAGTTCCGGTTTTCGCTATCTCTCTGAAACCTTCGAGCACTTCTTCTTCCCAGAGCCCGCACTGCTCGAGATGAGTCCCTGTCACCGAAAGGGCGAATTTGAATTCTCCCCTGTGCTCGTCCAGGGCTTCCAGGAGAACCCTGTTGGCAGGCAGGTAACATTTTTCTGCCACTCTCTTAAAAATCTCGCGGTCTCCTCTTTCATCGAAATAGCGAAAAAAACCGGTCCTATCATCGGGCCAGAACCAGCGCAGGCGGAATGGCTGGTGTATCTGGAAATAAAGGCAAAGGGATGTCATGCGTTCTCCTCCTTAACAGCCCTCTCCTCTGGGACCAGGCTCTCCCCCTGAATAGCCTTTTTTTCAGGAACCACGTTCTCCTCTTTAACAACCTTCTTCTCCGGGGCAGTCTCCTCCAGAACAGCTCGCCTGAAATCCGAGAGGATGGAATAATAATTAACAGCCCTTTCGTATCCTTCCCTTATATTTTCCCCTGACTTCATGGAAAAGAGGATGTCTCCTTGCTGGAGGTAACCGAAAACCCTCTTCAGTTTTCCGTAGTTAGGGCTTCCTTTCCTACCTGCTTCTTCAAGCTCCTCTCCTACCTGTACAAGTTCTCTCAAATAGAGCTGCTGGGCCTTATTTCCCAGAGCATTGTGCATCCCGTAGCGGATAGTCTGCTCGGTTTTCAGGGTGGGAAGTTTTACAGGTTTAAAATGCTTTACAGCTTCTGAAGGTGTAAGCATACTGATCCCCCTTTCTTCAAGTTTTTCCGGAAGCTCCCTGATAAAGTCGGCAACCAAACTCTTTTTCCTTTGGTGGAAATAGAGGCTACTGTAGTTGAAGTAAAGTGTAAGGACCTCTCCCCCAATGCTGCTTATCCAGTCAGCAAATTTTTCCGGGATCAGGGGGTAGCCTTCCCAGCTTTTTTCCGAGAAACGGAGTTCGAGGTCTTCACTCAGGTTTATATGCCTGAGCAGGGTTGGGAGATCATTTTCGTAGACATATGCCGGGTCATATCCGTTAGTTAGATTTGAAGAGCCTTCGGCAATAAGGCATTTGAATCCCATTCCCGAAAGTAGCTTTCCCACTTTCCCGGAAAACAGGAGTTCGGTGTTTACGAAAGTCTCAGGGGCAACCCCAAGCATTTCCTTGCTTATTTCTCTATGCTTCAACACTTCTTCCCTGAACCAGGTCGGGTCAGGGTAAAGGGCACTCAGGGAGTGATAGTAACAGTTTCCTGTAAATTCTACGCCTCTGCTTTCTCCGAGGTCGCGGAAGGAATCAACAAGTTCCGGGTCCCACCTGCATTGTTCCAGGAAAAGTCCCGAGAGGTTCAGGGCATACCTACCTCTACCTTCTATGGATTCCAGCAACAGGTCGTTAAGGCGCAACAGCTCCCTCCCGGTTTCCTGAAACCGCATAAATATGTGCTCCATATCGAAGTACCGGTTAGGTTCAGGTGTCCCTGAAAAACCTTCTACGGGCCAGTACCATTTAGGACTGTAAGGCAAGTGCACCCCCCCGCACACGCATACCGCTTTCATAACATAATCATGATGTACGGTTGAGGTACTAAAACCTATTGTTTCCCACGCTGCCGGATTAGAGGACGGTAAAAGGTCAGGTACTCCGGATAAAATCCGGAGCAAGCACTGAAAAATTATTCTGGTCAAAAT
>DUKH01000186.1:17352-20076 GCA_013329415.1 Methanosarcinaceae archaeon
TGATCCTGTGATAAAAGACCCCTGGAAAAATTATTCTGGTCAAAATGATCCTGTGATAAAAGACCCCGGAAAAAATGATCCTGTGATAAAAGACCCCGGAAAAAATGATCCTGTGAAAAATTATTCCGGAAAATTATTCCGGATAAAAAAGTAAGTTTGCAAAAAATTATGAAATGGATGATGGGAGTTATCCCATCATAAAATCGGTCAGGCTTTTGTATGCTGCGGTAAGTTCTTCCGGGGAAAGAGATATTTCAAAGTCTTTTCCTTTGATCTCCAGGGCACCCTCACTAACAGTCCCGATTACGATGCATGGCACGTCTTTCAGGATTTCCTGCAGAGCTTCCGGCTCGGAAGTGGCAAGGAGGGCTCTTGCAGGGGTTTCTGCAAAGAGGAGTTCGTCTGCCTTCAGGTCTCCGGAAATTTCGCTAAGGTCAACCTTTGCCCCGAGGGTTTTGCACATCCTGGCAAGGCCCGCTGTAAGTCCTCCGAGGGAGAGGTCATGGGCAGAGTTCAGTTTCCCGCTTTTCACGGCTTTGATGACAGCTTCGATTAATTTCGGGGCATTTTCCGGGACTACCGGAGCTTTTCCGGCTTCCCGGGCTCCGAGGCAGGAGTAGTATTCGGAAGCTCCCAGTTCGGGAGTTGTTTCTCCTACCAGGACAATGCTGTCCCCTGCTTTTGCAAAGAAGCTTGAGGAAAGAGGGGTCCCAAGGTCCACCTTTCCTATCATTCCGATGGACGGCGTTGGGGGAATTGCGGTTCCTAACTCGTCGCTTTCGTTGTAGAGGGAAACATTTCCTCCCACAACAGGGATCGAAAGTTCCCTTGCCGCGTCTCCGAGGCCCAGGACTGCCTGCTTGAACTGCCAGTAGATTTCCGGGCGTTCGGGGTTTCCGAAGTTCAGGCAGTTTACGATAGCCAGCCCTTCCGCTCCTTTCACGGCAAGGTTCATGGCGTTTTCGATAATTGCGGTCTTTCCGCCGGCATAGGGGTCAAGGAGAGTTGCTCTGGGCTGGCAGCCGCAGGAAAGAGCTATTCCTTTTTTGTCGGTGATCCTGAGGACTCCCGAGTCTTCTCCGGGAAGAACCATCGTCCTGAGCTGGACCTGGTGGTCGTACTGCCTGTAGATCCATTCCTTTGAGGCTATATTATAAGAGGAAAGGACTTTCAGAATCGCCTGTTTCAGGTCTGCAGGACTTTCAGGTTTTTTGCCTTCTTCCCGGGTTTCCGGAGCTTTCGAGGGCCTCTCGAAGGTCGGTGCTCCTCCTGTAAGGAGGTCGATAGGGATGTTGGCGACGGTTTCTCCCCTGAACTCAATTGTGTAGTTTGGCTCTTCGGTAAGCTCGCCGACAACTGCGCCGTTAAGGTCATACTTCTCGACCAGGGCAAGTACGGCATCCACGTCTTCGGGAGCCACTTCAAAGAGCATGCGTTCCTGGGACTCGGCTAGCAGGATCTCATAAGCGTTCATGTCAGGTTCGCGCTGGGGCACGGCATCTGCAATGAGCCGGGCTCCCATCCCGCCTTTGGCAGCCATTTCCGAGCTTGCTCCTCCGAGGCCTGCGGCCCCGAGGTCTCTGCAGGACTTAACGTAACCCTTTTCGGTGGCTTCCAGGGTCATTTCAATGACAAGTTTTTCGGTATACGGGTCGCCTACCTGGACGCTTGGCCTGTCATCGGCTTCGGCAGATTCCGAGAGGTCTCTTGAGGCGAAGGAGGCTCCGCCAAGCCCGTCCTTTCCCGTGCTTGACCCCGCAAGGACCAGCTTGTTCCCTGCTTTTTTAGCGATGGAAGTTATGACGTCCTCTTCCTTGCAGAGCCCCACACATACCACGTTTACCAGAGGGTTTCCGCTGTACTGCCGGTCAAAGAAGGTCTCGCCGTTAACCACCGGAACTCCGATACAGTTCCCATACCCTGCGATTCCCTTTATGATCTGTTCAAAGAGGAAAAGGTTTTTCGGGGTGTCAAGGGGGCCGAAATATAGCGGGTCCATGAGGGCTATCGGACGTGCTCCCATAGAAATGACGTCCCTTACAATGCCTCCTACCCCTGTGGCTGCCCCGTTGTAAGGGTCCACGTAGGATGGGTGGTTGTGGCTTTCCATGGCTATGGAGAGCACGTACCCGTCTTCGAAATTAATGATTGCAGCGTCGTCTCCCGGGCCGATCAGGACATTTTCGCCCGTGGTGGTGAAGGTCTTCAGGAGGGGGGCGCTTGAACGATATGAGCAGTGTTCACTCCACAGGTTTAAAAAGCAGCCCTGCTCTACCAGGTTAGGCTCACGCCCAAGTTCTTTTTTTATGATCTTCAGGTCTTCTTCAGGTAACATTGCCTTGCCTCTGATTCTTAAGCCTCTTTCGGATGTTCCAGGAATGCCAGGAACCGGGACCTTCCGGGCTGCTGACGGACCGGTGCAGGTTTGGTTTCCGATCCCTTCCGAATGCCGGTTTCTTTTCCTGGTCTCCCACAGGTTCGTTTATTATGGGAACCCGAAACTTGAGGTTTGTTTTGATAATCGGTCCCTGAGAATACAGGGTTTTTGATTGGTGTTAATAGACTATGCCGTCATAAAGGGACAAGGATTAGATAAAGATTTCTTTGTGCCTTATAGAATAAGCAGCGGACACCTTGGAGGCTTTAGGAAGAAGTCTTTATCTGCAGACGTCCGGCGAGGCAATGGGTGACTATAGTCCCTGACGCAAATATTTACACTTACAT
>DUKH01000186.1:20425-26414 GCA_013329415.1 Methanosarcinaceae archaeon
TTTATTCCGTGTTTTCTGTGCTTTCTGTGGTTAAACTTTCACTTGAGATCGGTGAAGGAATTGTGAAGAAATTTGGGTCCTTGACTATAAAATCTTGCTTTCTATCAATAATATCCGCCCGTAAACCCGGCAGCTAAAAAAGTATGAAGATTCGGTTGATCAAAATTGTCCGTAAACCCGGTCTTCTGAAAATGTTCGAAGATTCAATCGGTCAATACCCAATCGGTCAATATCCAATCGGTCAATATCCAATCGGTCAAAATTATCCGTAAACTCAGTGCCCGGAAAAGTCTGCAGGGTATACTGCAAAAAAAGTAACTTCTACCCTGGGTGATACCCGGGCTTCATGTAAAAAAATAAAAATTGATTTTCTCTGGAGTATATAAAACGTTTAGATCTGCTGGATAATTTTTTCCACTTTTGCTCCGTTTTCGGTCAGGGAGTAATTCTCCTCCTTTTTAGAGACCAGTTCTTTTTCCTCCAGTTCCCCGAGGGTTTTTTCCATGGCCGGGTATACGATGTGCAGTGTTTTTGCGATGCGTTTCCCTTCCATTTCTCCCTTCGAGGCGAGCAGGGAGAGTACTTTTTGCCGTGCATTGCTTCCGTTCACAAAACCTATTAACTCGTTCATTTGGCACCTCCCGAATATGCCTTATCTTTTTGTCCCATTATTTCTCATAATTTTTATACGATTATTTTTATATATTAAGAGTGCATATATTTGTAAATATAATGGGCTATATAAATCTATGGAGTTCAAGCTATATTTAGCTTTTCGCCGCTGAAGCGTGTTTTTTTTCAGTGGAAAGGCAGTTTTTGGGGATTTTTCTTTGCCCAGGTGTTTTCCCTTTGCTGCATAGATTGCCCGTCTGCTGAGGTTTTTCGCTTTGCAGACCGGTGAAAACACCCTTTAGGCCACCCATGTAGCGTTACATAATGTAAAATAACATGATCAATAATATAATATATTGGAGTAAACAATAAAACATAAAGCTCCGGTTCAGGTGTTATGCTTTTTGCAGATCTTTCAAATTTATATACTGTGTGCAAAATTCGGCATAAGAATGCCTGAAAATACCATTAGGCTTTAATACCTTCATCGATAAGTACTTTATATCCACTCATTAATTTTTAGATGTAATGTACATATATATTTATTACAAATTTGGAGGATATACCAACAAATGAGCAGCGGAATGTGCCCGGTTTGCGGGCTTCCAAACGAACTTTGCATTTGCGAAGAGGTTGCGAAAGAGCAGCAGCGAATCACAGTGAAAGTCAACAGAAGAAGATATGGAAAGGAAGTTACGGTTGTAGAGGGTTTCGACGCCAGTGAAATTGACCTTCACGAACTGTCCACTTACCTTAAGTCAAAGTTTGCATGCGGAGGTACCGTAAAAGGGAATACGGTCGAACTCCAGGGCAACCATCTGGCCCGCATGAAAGATGTACTTATGGAAAAAGGTTTCACTGCTGAACAAATCAAAAATTAAAGGCTGAATTTTTGCTCTTCAGGGCTAGAGCGGGCCTTCTGATAAAGCAACTTCTCCGATTACCGGAGTTGCACACATATTTTTTATCGGTTTTTTTCGGCAACTTGCAGTGCCCTGGTGTTGCAGTAAGGAGAGTTCAGCTCCTTCTGGAGAATTATTTGAATAAATAATGTGCAGTAGTTGAGAATGCCGGTATCCGTATTTAGCCTGTGCAAGTGAGGTCTCTCATGAAAACAACATGTGAAGTAATGGTACAGAAAGTACTGCCTGCTATCAGGGCTGAACTTTCGCGGGTATTGATTTTCGAACATGGATGCACTCAGCAGGATGTAGCGGAGATTCTGGAACTTTCAAGAGCTGCAGTATCCCAGTATGTAAGTGAAAAACGTGGGGCTGAGGTTGATTTCTCTCTAGAGACCCAGGAAGATATCCGGAGGTTTGCAGCAGTTCTCCTGAATAAAGAGTTGTCCTCTCAGGAAAAAGTCCAGGGGATGTGCAACGTATGCAAGTTTGTTCAGAAATCCGACTGGCTGTACAAAAACGCTCCTGGGGTGGAGTCCTGTAGCATTTGTGGAGACATTGATTCTGAGTGAATGCCAAAACCTGTATCAGATGCAAAGGTAAGGGTCTGTGCGGGCGTCCTCGATGTCCTATTCTTGAAAAATTCAAGTCTGTACAGTCAATCTCTTCCGAGATATCCGGAAACTCCGTTTTCGGAGCTTCTCCCCCGGCTCTTTTTGTAGGTAGTTTCGGTTACCCCAGGGTATCTGCGGGCCCCCTGATCCCTCCCTCTGCACAGGAGGAGGATGTCCTGCTCCTTGAGGACCCTGCCAGATGGGCGAATATGCAGATCGAGGACATCATATCAATGCGTTCCCGCCTGGTCAGAGCAAACACGACCCTCCATGTAAAGGATGCCCGGGGCACGGAAAATCCTCTTCTGGTAAAGGCGCAGGAACTTGCCCTTTCCAAAAACCCCGTGGATACGGAAGCCTGGTTTTTCAAAGCCCCGAAACAGGAACTTAAATTCGATGCGATCCACACTCCTATGGGCCCTTCAGGGCTTGTAAAGAACTTCGAGCTTGCCGAAAACCCGAATGTCCCGAAAAAAGTAGATTACCTTGTCTACGATACCGACGCCCTGGCAAAAGACGCAGTACTCGAACTTTACAAAGGTGACGTTTCAGGGGAGCAGATAACCCGCCTCTTTTCTATCGGTCTGCTAGGAAAAGAGCGAAAAGTTGTGCCCACCCGCTGGTCCATTACTGCCGTGGACGACATGGCCGGAAAGGAACTGGCGGACAAAATTCTGGACTACCCCTGGGTTTCCGAAATCACGCTCTTTAGCGGGACCCATTTCGGGAATCACTTCGAAATCCTCCTCCTCCCGAGAGTCTACTCTTTCGAACTAATCGAAGCCTGGCTCCCAAAGACCGTCTGGTCCGGGGAAGCAAGCTGGATCGGGGAAGACAGTGAGGGCCTGGACGGAAAAAAGAAATATTCTTCCCTGGCAGGAGGTTACTATGCGGCAAGGCTTCCGGTGCTTGAGTACCTTGCAGAGGTCAGAAGGCAGGCTTCGGTCTTCATCCTCAGGGAAATCACTCCTGATTACTGGGCACCCCTGGGAGTCTGGGTAGTCAGGGAAGGGGTGAAAAACGCCCTCAAAAACCCGCCGCAAACCTTTGATTCCGTTGAAGCCGCAGTTTCGGACCTTACAGGAAGGGTATGCACCCCCAGGGACGAATGGATACAAAAAGCCAGGATGCTTTCGGATTTCCGCTTTCAGACCACACTGAATTCTTTTTTCAAAATCTGAATTTCAACATGTAAACCGGAAATTTGAATCTCAAATGTGACCCCGAAATTTGAATTTCAAAATGTAAACCTTCAATGTAAAATTCTTAATGTAAAGCCCAAGATGTAATCTCCTGGCTGTATAACGCCGAAGCATTACTTTTTTCTTTTTCAAGGTCCCTTAAAAATAGTACTGGTGGATGGGGCATCCACCTAAAAATCAAAAATAAAAATTAGTTTTTTGCACCTTATTCGAAGATTTCGGGTACGATGCGCCGGGCAACTTCTTCATAAGCCTTTGAGATGTCTCCTTTATCAAACCTGAAGACGTCCTTGTCCATAGACTGTTTTGTTTCTTTGTCCCAGAAACGGCAGGTGTCACAGGAGATCTCGTCGGCAAGGATGATTTCCCCTTCGCTCCTCCCAAACTCGAGTTTGAAGTCGGGGAGCAGGATTCCCCGCCTGTCCAGATAGGGCACAAGCAGTTCGTTTATCCTGAGGGCAAGCTTTCGGATGGTGGCGATTTCTTCCCGGGTAGCCAGGCCAAGAGCCAGAGCTATGTCGTCGTTGATCATGGGGTCGCCTAACTCGTCACTCTTGTAGTCAAAGACCAGGACAGGGGACTCGAAAACAGTGCCTTCTTCTATGGGATATTTCCTTGTAATGGAACCTGCGGCAATGTTCCTGACAATAACCTCGATTTTTATGATCTCAACTTTCCGCACCAGCATTTCGATATCGGAAAGCATCTTTATATAGTGTGTGCTGATCCCGTTTTCTTCCAGCATCTCAAAGAGTTTCTTTGAGATATGGGAGTTGTAATACCCTTTCTTTTCCATTTCCCCTTTCTTTTCTCCGTTGAAGGCCGTCAGGCTGTTTCTAAATTCGGAGATGAGGACGTCGGGATCATCAGTTGTGTAGATGGTCTTTGCTTTCCCGGAATAGAGCTGTTCTCTTTTCATGAAGTGATCCTCTCAGGATTATTCTTTATTCCCGGAAACAGAGGGACTTCCGGACAATAATAGAATTTTAATAAACTTTAATGGATTTTTAATAGATTTTTAATAGAGCTTTTATTGGTGATAACAAGATTTGTCTTTTCAGGAACGTTTGAAGCATTTCCAGATGCGAAAAAGTTATTCGAAACGAATGCCCATGGCTTTTCCCCGAAAGACGGAGTAGATGATAATGTCTTTCTGCTAGATAAATGTATCATCAGGGAGCCGTTTTAACTCCGAAATTCTGTCTGCCGCTTAGTAAATTATATCATGGAAGAAAACCTATTACAGGGTTTAGCCACTTAAACAAGGACTTCATAACTTACCGCACTTAAGGGCCCAGCACTTGAAAGTGAATTATCCTAAGCACGTAACAGGTAAAAAACATGCCAGGTACCATAATTTCTATAGTAGAGCTGTTGCTTACCGCAGAGATCTATAACCGCTACTCTGAGCTTGACGTGAATGATCTCCCAAAGGAGATCCGGAAACACTACTGGAGCAGTACGGAAAAAACCGTCCCCAAACCTATTCTGGTTTCGATTTCCAGGGTTGAAAAATTATACGGCATTGAAAATGTTGAAAAAAGTGTCAGGAATGTGCCGTTCATAGTTACCGACAGGTCTAATTTTGAAATCCGTTTGAGCGCTTTTGACCTTGCAGTGGAATGGTTCGAAAAGCAGGAAGAAGCCACGGATCGAATTGAAAATAACCCTGTTCTTGCTTACTACTTTGGAGAAATCAGAAAACTGGAAGCTGCAAGCTATGTCGAGGCAAAGGCGAGGGCAAGGCCGAAAGAAGTTGACAGGGAATGGATCGAGTCCTTGATTGCTGAAATCCGGAAGGAGGATAAGGGCGAAGACATGCTCAAACTGGTATCTATCATCGCCCCGGAAGACGTTAAGCAGAAAGTCAAGGACCTTGTCCTCACAAAGGATCAGGAAGAAGAAGTCGAAAAGGTCCTGAAAGCGATCAAACACCGGGAATACCTCCGGGAAATCGGGCTGCATGATATAGGCAAGCTCCTGTTCGTAGGACCTCCAGGAACCGGGAAGACCTCTGTTGCACGGGCTCTTTCCGAGCGGCTTTCCATTCCTTTCGTGGAGGTCAAGCTCTCCATGGTTACGGACCAGTACCTCGGTGAGACTGCAAAGAACATTGACAGGGTCTTCCTGCTGTCCAAGAAACTGAATCCCTGCATCCTTTTTATCGATGAACTGGACTTCGTTGCAAAGGCCCGGACCTCGGACGAGAACGCTGCAATCAAGCGGGCTGTCAACACCCTCCTGAAAGCAATTGACGAGATCAGCCTTGTAGAACACGGTGTCCTCCTGATTGCCGCTACCAACCACCCCCGGATGCTTGATAGTGCTGCATGGAGACGTTTTGATGAAATTGTTCACTTCCCTCTACCGGACATCGAGATGCGCAAGGAAATTCTGGATCTGGTGACCAGGTATATCGAAGGGGACCTGGATACGAAGGAAATCGCGGAAATGACCGAAGGTTACTCTGGTTCGGACCTGCGCATGGTAATCCGGGAAGCTGTCCTGAGTGCCCTTCTGGAAGAACGCAAGGTGCTGAATCAGCAGGACCTGCTGGAAGCCGCGCTGGACTTTGACGAAAGGGCAGGGCTCAAGTCCGAGCAATACGGCGGGGATTAAGTGCGGAGCCAGTAAAACGAGTTTAGTAAAACGAGTTTAG
>DUKH01000186.1:26775-29874 GCA_013329415.1 Methanosarcinaceae archaeon
GAGTTTAGTAAAACGAGTTTAGCAATATGAGGTTCGAAGAATGAGACTAACACTTCTTGGGACCGGGGATGCCATCGGGACTCCGAAAATAGGCTGCACCTGCCCTGCCTGCATGGATGCCCGTAAAGGGGGGAAGAGCCAGCGTCTGAGGTTCTCGATCCTTGTGGAATCTTCCGAGGGCAGGATACTTATTGACACGAGCCCGGACCTGCGGCAGCAGTTCCTCCGGCAAAATATCTCCTGTACGGACGGGACCTGTGTGGACGGGGTAATCTGGACTCACGGGCATTATGACCATTACTCGGGGTTCGGGGAGTTTTACAGGGTCCAGCATAAAGTCGATGTCTACGGGATTCCCGAAACCCTGGACTACATCAACCAGTTCGTATATTTCCTGAAACCGAGATACCATTACGTGAAACTCTACGAGCCTTTCAAGCTTATAGGACTGGAATTTACCCTTTTTCAGGTCAACCACCCCCCTGTCGACATTCCTACAGGGGTTGTTATCCGCGAAGGGGATACGAAAGTGGTGGTAACGGGGGACACAAACAAAGACATTCCCAAAGTAAGCCTTGACCTCATGAAAAACCCCGATCTCCCGATTGCCGATGCCATAGTTCCTCCTCGAATCCACATCAAAAAGCACATGAATTCCGAGGAAGCCATGGAACTTGCCAGTGAACTCAATGCAAAGGAAGTTGTGCTCACGCACCTAAGTCACTTCTACCGGCCTCATGACATCGAATCGATGTTTTTACCCCTGGGGTACGACGGGCAGGTCTTTGAATTCTAAGGCTGAATAATCACTCCTTTTTTCACTCAACTTTTCTCCTCAATTTCCTCTTCCTGCTTTCCTCTTTTATTCTTCTTCTCCCCCCTTTAAACTCCTTATTTAGCCCCTCTTTTGCAGTGTTATTTATCCTTCTGGCATCTCTTTATAGAGGGGGAATTAAAATTTATCATGAACCCTAAAAGGATCCGAACCCTTGAACCCGGGGAACCCGAAAGTGGGCCTGTTGCTTACTGGATGAGCCGGGACCAGAGGGTGGAGGACAACTGGGCCCTCCTCTTTGCCCGGGGAATTGCAGAGGGCGCAGGTGTACCTCTGGTGGTTATCTTTTGCATAGTGGATGAGTTTCTGGGGGCCGGGCTAAGACAGTACCAGTTCATGCTGGAAGGGCTGCAGGAAGTCAAGCGTTCCCTTTCCCTGAAAAATATCCCCTTAATGTTCCTCCGGGGAAGTCCCGGGGAAGAAATCCCTTCTTTTTCGGATAAATACGGAATTGGTACCCTTGTTACTGATTTCAGTCCGTTGAGGCCCAAAAGGGAGTGGACGGAAAAAACTGCATTGAAGCTTGAGATTCCCTTTTACGAGGTGGATGCCCACAACATCGTACCCTGCTGGGTTGCTTCAGGGAAACAGGAATATGCGGCTTACACTTTCCGTCCGAAGGTCAACGCTTTGCTCCCCGAGTTTCTGGTCGAGTTCCCGGAACTGGAACCTAACTCCGAATTCCCGGAAACTTTTGCCGGGAAAAAAGCCGGTGGGAAGAAAGAAGGATGGGAGAAAAGAGGGGACGCAGGAGAGAAAATAGATGTAAATGAGGCTGAAGAAAGTCCCAGGGGCAGGAATACGGAAGAACTTTTGCCTGAAAGGTTAAAGGTTGAAGATGCTGATCCTTATTTCGAACCCGGTCACTTCGTCCCGGGGGAAAGCGCCGCCCTGGAAGTGCTGGAAACTTTCCTAACCGAACGCCTGGACTCTTACAGTGCTCTGCACAATGATCCTACAAAGGACGGGTCTTCGGACCTTTCTCCTTATCTGCACTTCGGGCAGGTCTCAGCTCAGAGGGTTGCCCTTGAGGTCGAAAAAGCCAGGGTGGGCGAGGACTCAAAGGCTGCTTTTCTGGAACAGCTAATCGTGAGAAGGGAACTCACGGACAATTTCTGCTATTATAACCAGGCGTATGACAGTTTTGAGAGCTTTCCTGCCTGGGCAAAGGAGACTTTGAATGTCCACAGGCAGGACCGGCGGGAGTACCTTTACACGCGGGAAGAACTGGAGTTCGCAAAGACCCATGACCCTCTCTGGAACGCAAGCCAGGTCCAGCTGCTCAGCACCGGGAAGATGCACGGGTACATGAGAATGTACTGGGCAAAAAAGATCATTGAATGGAGTGAATCCCCGGAAAAGGCGCTTAAGACCGCCATTTACCTCAATGACAGGTACGAACTGGACGGAAGGGACCCTAACGGCTATGTAGGGATTCTCTGGAGCATCGGAGGGCTTCACGACCGTGCCTGGAGGGAAAGGGAGGTTTTCGGAAAACTCCGCTACATGAACTATTCGGGCGCCAGGCGGAAGTTTGATGTGGACGCTTATGTGGCCAGGTATCTTTCCGATGAGTGACTTAAGAAAAGAGGGTTTGGATCTCCTGAAAACAGTTTCCTAAACGTTTTCTGCTTTATGTCTGATAAGAAGAGTTCAGGGTCCCTGAATAACGATTTCTTTTTTTTCAGGTGTGGCTGGTGAAGATAAGTCCGGAATAATTGAGTTTCTGCCATTTATAGATATAATAAAAACTATATTTATATTTGTATTATTATATTAGTCTGGCCAATATAAGGGCCAAACAAAAGGGAGTGGTTATTATGGTAGAAAAGACTGCTATTGACTGGATTGCGCTGGTACTTGTCATCGTGGGGGGCTTGAACTGGGGCCTTGTTGGTCTCTTTGGGTTTGACCTGGTGGCAGCTATCTTCGGGGAAATGAGCACAATCTCCAGAGCCGTATATTCGCTTGTGGGGCTTGCTGCACTTTATACGATCTACTTTGCAACGAAAAAATGAGGACTGGACTATTTATATGGGGACTGAAAAACCTAAGTTAAAACTAAAAACCCTCAATGAGGATTGAAGAGCCTAAATGAGATCTAAATCGTCTTAATGGGTGAACCAAGTCGTCTAAATGGAAACTGGAAATCTGATGACAAGCATCTAAAGGTTTGCCTTATTAGCCGGCCTTTACTTTATTATCGGCTGGATTTGAGGTCTTTTCCCTTGAGTTTTTATCCTTTTTTCTTACCTCAGTAGTTC
>DUKH01000139.1:0-5230 GCA_013329415.1 Methanosarcinaceae archaeon
TTTTAAAAAAGAATAATTTACATTAAATACCCAGCACCTGCTCCCCAAATTATTTCATTTCCTCAAATAAGTTCCAACCAACCACGGCGCAAGAAAAGTGGTAAGAAGCACGAGAATCCACACCCTGCCTTTCAAAATATTGTAATCGGCAAGCAGCCTGTCCCAGCCGAGTTGCGGCTCGGCAGTGCGCGGTCCTTTTCGCTCACTTCGTTCGCTCAAGAGGACTGTTTATTTCATGGTCTCAGATAGGTCCCAACCAACCACGGAGCAAGAAAAGTGGTAAGAAGCACAAGAACCCACACCCTGCCTTTCAAAATATTGTAATCGGCAAGCAGCCTGTCCCAGCCGAGTTCCGCTTCGGGATCACAGAAAATCGGAGATTTTCTGGGAGTTGCACTGTAAGTGCAACAGCACGGGGTCCTTTTCGCTCACTTCGTTCGCTCAAGAGGACTGATTCAAATTATTTTATTTCCTCAGATAGGTCCCAACCAGCCACGGCGCAAGAAAAGTGGTAAGAAGCACGAGAACCCACACCCTCCCCTTAAAAATGTTATAATCGGCAAGCAGCTTCTCCCAGGAATGCCCCATAACATAGTGCCCGAAGAGAAATTCAAACGCAACAGTCAACACAAGCCAGAGAGCCCCGATCAAAAGCAAATCATTCCTGGAAAGGTCGGCATCCAGATAGCCGAGAAAAAGGTAAGTCCCGGCTAAAATGACGCAAATAAAAATGACCGTGCTGATAACGTGCCCCGCATATTCACCTACCCTGGGAGTTATGAACGCTACTCTGAAAGTGCCGTTAAGGATAGCCGCAATAACGAATATAAACCACATCCCAAGAACTAAGAGCAAACTTCTCGAATCCATTTTCATCGAGTCCTGATTTTACGGTTTACCGGAGTATTCAATCAGTGTACAATCAGTAATACAGTATATTCATTTGTGGGCTCATATCCATTAAACGTTTTTCGACTTGCTTTTCAGGTCCCGGGGCTCTCACCGGACACCAAAGGTGTCCAGCCTTTCCAGAATAAAAATTAAAAAGAGCATACCCAAAAAGAAGAAGCACCAGCAAACGAGATGTAAACAAATCTAAATTTCAAAACAGTTGTGAAAAACGAATAAAGCCGGAATCAAAAAGTACCGGATGACCGGTGAGATAAAAACAAGTATTGCAGCCAATAATATAAACACGGGGAGAATGGGGCTGTAAAAATGACGACATTGAAAGATTCCGTAATAATAAACCGACCACCGGAAGCAATCTTCGAATGGTTTACCCATTTTACGGAAAACTACAGGTCCTGGCACAAAGACCACGTACTTGCCAGGTGGGTCAAAGGAAAAAATTTCGAAAAAGGCTCCGTTCTTTATGCCGAGGAATACCTCGGGGGCAAACTGGAAAAATTAAGCTTTGAGATTACCAACTGTGTACCGAACGAATTGATCGAGTATAAGGTGCTGTTCCCGGAGTCTCTTATCTGTTCAGGAGGGTCATTTTCGATAGATCCTTACAATGGCGGGAGTGTTTTTACTGCTACGCTTTCTTTTAGGTTTGGGGGGCTGCTTTCAAAGGTTGCAGGGAAGAGGGTTGAAGATATCAGGGTGCATATGAAGGAAGAAGGGGAGAATTTGAAGGTTTTGTTGGAGAAGTGAGGAGATTAAGTGTTAGTTCCTCAATAAAGAATGTATACTCAAAAAACCTGAATTCATAAACCTGGGGAGTGGGATAGTTGATCATACTTGACGAGCCATACGTTTCTCAAATTCTACGGGACACTATCGTAGAAATGAACCTGCCTGTCCTGAAAAACGCAAGCTCTGAACGCCTGGGTTTCAATAAAGAAATCAAACTCCTGGAAGATGCCGAATTCATCGAACTCCTTAAAACCCGGAATCCCTGCAAAATCCTCAATTAATTCAAGTTGTTCCGCTTTGCAGAAATCTTTTCTCAGGTTGTGATTTTTCCATAAAGTAGCATATCGAATAAGAGTGAAGCTCCCTGCCGACAGTTTATTCCACAATCATTCATTTTCAATGATTTCGGAAAGAGCCGCTTTCTTCGAAAGCGGTGAGGGACCCGGTCACAATCCGAAGAATATAAAAACCGGATTTAAAATCGAAGTTAAGCCAGGTCGCAAACCGGGGCCGTTTCAGATAATAGATCTCATTCCGGAAACTGGATAATGAAGTCAGTTCCGGCGCCTCTTTTAAGCGTGATGCTGCCGTCGATCTGGTCCACGAGGGTGTTTACAAGCTGCATGCCAAGGGAACTGGTACTCTTGAAATCGATATATTCCGGAAAGCCGACCCCGTTATCAGCTACAAGCAATGTGAAGCACTTGTTTTTTTCACCGATACTGTCTTCAGGCTCGGAGATATTTTGTTTGGCTTCAGAGAGTCTGGAAAGCTTGATGCGAATTTCCCCTTTCCCGCTCTCAGGAAAGGCGTGCTTCAGGGAATTGGAAACCAGTTCATTGACAATGATTCCGAGCGGGATTGAGCTGTCTATTCCCAGGGAAATGTTATCCAGGTCCAGCTTTAGCCGGATATCGGAGCTCCCTACTTTATATGACTGGAGGAGGTCTGAGGTCAGTTCCCGGAGGTAAGTCGCAAAATCGATGGTCTCCACGTCTCTTGATTTGTACAGTTCTTCGTGGATAAGGGACATTGAAATGACCCGGTTCTGGCTTTCGCGGAAGGCTTCGACGACGGCATCATCCCTGAAATTCTCGGACTGGAGCGCCAGGAGGCTGGATATGACCTGCAGGTTATTCTTGATCCTGTGGTGGATTTCTTTCTTCCGGACCACTTCTATTTTTTCAAGAGCTTCCTCTGCAATTTTGCGTTCATTGATATCGTAAAGGGTACCCTGAAAATACTGGAAGTTTCCTGCATCATCCGCAATGTTCTGTATGATCCCGTGAACCCACCTTATTTTTCCATCCCGCCTCCTGAGCCGGAATTCATGTTCGATCAGAAAATTAGGGGTGTTCCTTATTAGTTCCAGGACCTCCATTGCCCCTGGAAGGTCTTCGGGATAAGTGGCTCGCACCCAGTTTGTTTTTCCGGAAAGGAAATCATCTATACAGTAGCCGGTAAGTTCCTCCACAGACCCATGCATAAAAATGGGATTGAAATCAATATCCATCTGAAAAGCAATTCCCCTGAATTTTTCCATGAACGTGCGGAAGCGTTCTTCACTTTTTTCCAGCTTTTTCAGGGCGAGTTTGCTCTCGGTTATGTCCTTTATTACTCCAACCATCCGGAAAAGGGGCTCCAGCTTCATCTATGAAGCTGATGCCGTTTTCTTCTGCGTAAAAATAAGTTCCGTCCTTTCTCCCGAACCTGTATTCCAGAACATACTTATCCCCCCTATCCAGGGAGTCCACAATTGTTTTTACTGCCTTTTCCCGGTCATCGGGGTGGATATGTTCCTGCCAGGCTTCCCAGTCGAATTTCCCGAATTCCTCAACCCCGTATCCCGTAAGCGCAGGGATAGCCCCTGCCCAATCTATGACCTTTGTCTTCATATTGTAATCGAATATGATCTGCCCGGTCTGTTCGGCAACGAGCCTGTACCTTTCTTCGCTTGTTTTCAGGATATCCCGTGCCTGCTTGAGCTCGGTTATGTCCTGCATCACAACGATGATTCCGAGCTTCTTTCCGGAGGTGTCGTTATAAAAGGATTTGTTGAACTGAAACTCCCTCAGTTCTCCGTTTGCACACATCGCCTTTGCCACGTAAGACTGGGGTCTTCCTTCTCTCAGCAATTTCCGGTCGTATTCTTCATAGATCGGAATAAGGTCTTCCGGGATATTATGCTCCATCTCGTAAATGGTGCGGTTGATGATCTTTTCTTTCGGGATTCCCGCAACCTTCCTGGCAAAAAGTTCGTTGCAGCCCAGGTAGACCCCATCCATGTCCTTATAAAAAATAGGTACCGGGATAGCATCCAGGAGGGTTTCGAATAAGCTAAGGTTGTTCCGGAGAGTTATCTCAGTCTTCCTGAATCCACTTATGTCAAGCATCACCCCGGCAAGAACCGCAGTTTTCCCCGCATCATCGGGGAAAACAGCCCTTGTGGCCAAGAAAGTCCTTGAAACCCCGTCAGAGCACATGATTTCAGTTTCAAAGATATCTTGCCCTCCTTTTTCAAAGAGTTCAATGTCAAGCCTCTGGTACTCCAGGGCAAGTTCAGGAGAGATACCTGTCTCCAGCTCGGGAAGTTTTCGCCCGAGGATTTTTTCTTTCGGGAGCCCGAGTATCTGGTTTGCAAAGAGTTCGTTACAGCCAAGGTAGCTCCCTTCCCTGTCCTTGCAAAAAAAAGCCACAGGGATCGTGCTTATCATTGTTTCCAGAAACCAGAGCTTATCCATTAAGGCTTTTTCAACTTCCTTAAGCTCTACAACTTCCTTCAGGAGCACCCCATCTTTTTGAGAACTTACCTGAGCCCCTTTTTCGGGCAACTCCCCCGAACGGGAGGGCTGGGCTTTAATTGTTTCTTCTGCCCTTTTCCGGCTGCTAATGTCGAACCCATAGAGGTCTGCCGAAGCTTCTCCCGGCAGGGGGTAACATGTTAGCAAATACACCCTTCCCCCGGCTTCCAGCTCAAGTTCATCGGGTTGTTTCCGGAGGATTGCGTTATTCACACTTTGCAAGATATTTAAGGGAAGCTTCCCCCCTTCCCTGATATCCAAGCTTTCCAGCAGGGGCAAAGCTGCGCTATTTGCACAAACGATTTTTCCGCTTTTTTCCGCGCGGATTATAGGATTTGGATTTTTTGAAAAAAATCGGTCCGGAAATTCCCCTTCTCTGCTTGATTCATTCCTGAGCTTTTCCGGTTTTTCTCTGTTTTTAATGCAGCACACCCCTCGGTTTTTCTTTGATTTATTTGTTTTTCCCTGAACTTTCTATACCTGTGAAATGGAAAGTTCCATATTTGTCCCGCAACTTTACAAATTATATTTAGGATTACTGAAATTCATAATAAAAGTATTGTGGTCGAAGAATTCGTTACAAAAGAGTGATGGTGATTAATTACATCCGGCATACGTGGACTATAAAAATACTTCCCATTATATATAAATTAAGAATGGGAATATCTATAGCCGCATTGAGGCAGATATTATTTATCAAATTCAGTTCAGGAATCAATTCCGGAATATGGCATCATGAAAATTGTTTGAATTATTATTGAGAAAAGCACAGAAAACACAGAAAACAC
>DUKH01000139.1:5656-10394 GCA_013329415.1 Methanosarcinaceae archaeon
GTCTTCCGTGGTTATAAAATAAGTATGAATATTTACGATTAGGGTTACAATGTGGAAATTCAGAACTTCGGAAATTTCAGTTGAACTTTTCAATCCAGTTGAATTTTTCAATCCGGCTGTCGGGAGTGCTGCTCTTCGTCAAGCCTGTCGTACAGCTTTTTCAAAGCCCTGCGCAGCCTGCGTACTGCTGCTTCCCACAGCTTTTTATCGGAAACGGGACAGGAGCCAAACTTCAGGGCTGCGATCTTCGCATAGTCCCTGGCAATTTTCCCGTTGCTCCAGGAAAGACCGAAAGCCAGGTCGGTTTTTTTGATGCTGTATTTTTCGTGGACCAGGAATTCATAGAGTTCATGGACGGGCTCCGGTCCTGGATCTGGCTCCGGTCCTGGATCTGGCTCCGACCCCATCTGCGGCATTTTCCCCGGCTTTTCGGGAAAACTGTGAGAAAGCCTGGCCAGATTCAGGAGGCAGTGCCTGACTTCCTGCCTTTTTACGTAGAACTTTTCCGAGTTTGCAAGTTCAAGGAGTTCCCTGAATTCAAGGAAAATGTCCGTCTGCCCGAAACCCGCGGGCAGGGTTTTTCCAAGGAAGATCAGGACATGGATGCATTCGTGGAAGAGGATCTTTGAGATAAGGAACTCGATTCTCTCCTGCAGGTTCCATAACCTTTCAACAAGTTCCTCGTCCCACAACTCGTAAGGATTTACCAGAATAAGGGATCTGTAGATGATTTTCCTGGATTTTGCGGAAACGACCCGCCCCGGTTCGACAGCCAGCCCCTGCATCATCCCGAAAAACTGGACTCTCACTGCAAGCTCCCAGCAATGTTCCCAGGCTCCGGAGCGCACACATTTTACCCGGTAATACCGCCCGTCAAAATGCACCTTTTTTATTAGCCGGTAAAGGTCCCCACTTTGTTTTTTAATAAGGGCTTTTATGCTGGGCTCCCGGTAAATGTTCAGATTGAGAGGCGGAAGCCCGGAAGGAAAAGCCGGGTAAGATGGGCAAGGCGGGAAAGGCAGGTAATCAGGAGCGGGAAAGGAAGCAGCAGGGACAGCAGCAGGGACAGCAGCAGCAGATGTAGAAAAACCTGAAGAGGAAAAGGGAAAAGGGAAGGAAGCCGTAGAGGCGGTAGAAGAAGTGGGAGAAGAAGAAGGAGCAGGGAAAGAAGCAGGAAAAGGAGAATTGACAGGTGCAGATGCAGGAGAAAACTTGCCCCGAGTTCCCTGAGCCTGCAAACCGTCTTTTTTCCTTGCTGGGACCTTATTTATTCCCAGTACCTTAGCTTCCTGCTTCAAGAATTTACCCCTCACAAATTTCAATTTTTCATCATAAGTCCGGAAGAAAACAAAAAGGGAAAACGAAAAGGAAATCCCGGTGTCAGACCCCTGTAATTGACCTGTGTTCCTCCGGCATTTATAGAATGGTTTAGTATTAATAGAAAGATGTAGTAATACTAAATTATAGTTTAGTAATAACATATAATAATAATCTTCAAGCATTAAATACTTTTTTCTTAAAAAATTAAAAATTTATATCAATAAAAATAGGCATAAAAACCTTATCTCTTGGAAATGCCGGATTAAACTCTGAAGTTTCAGATTTTTACGTTTGAGAGTTTACGTTTGAGACCTAAATTCCAAAAAACATCCAGCTCCTGCGGCCTTTTTTATGAAAATAAGTTACGGTAAAGAAAGAATTGAACGACTCCGGAAAAAGAGCAATCAAAGACAATAGTAAAAAATTAAAATTAGAGAAGCATTCTTAGGGCAAAAAAGAAATTAAGCCCTGATTACTCTTTCTTTCTCATGAAAACAAATGCAAGCCCAAGTATTGCAACCATTGGCAAGGCCATCGTGGGAAATTCCGGGATCTGAGTTGTTTCCTCCAATGTGGTTCTTTCTGCCTGGAACGTAAGCCTGGAGTTTTTGGGGTATTCACCCGACCATTCCAGCTTGAAATTGCCTTCAAGAGTAAAACCATTTTCAATGGACGGGCTAATATCTTTAATCCACAGGATATCATAAGCAGTAGAACCACCCATACCGTCAGCATCCACATAACCGGATATCGGGTTTCCGTTGAGCTTCAAATTGTAAACCTGCAATCTTGAACCTGTCACATCTGACCCTTTGGCTCTGGCACAGATGAATAGGTCCGTAAAAGTTCCACCATGAGATTTAAAAGTGAATTCCATCGGATACATGCCATCAACGATGAATGTTCCTTTTTTCTTACCGGGGTCATACTCCAGCCTGAAAGATTCTTGCTTCCCACTGACCCAGATTGCATGTCCGTGCACCGCGTTGAAGGTAAATTTTTTGTGTATATTGCGTTCAAAAGTTGGCGCTCCACCCAGATCACCATAGCGCACTTCAGAAACAAAAGCAAGGTTATCCAGGAGATTCTCCATTTCAGTATCCATAGATAGGTGCCGGGTATTTATTGCAGAGGCTGTCGGTACCGTCATTAAAACGAAACAAAAGATTGAAAATAAAAATAAAAATTTTTTCTAAACACCTGTTTTATTTTGAGAGATGTCTCCGGATTTCATAATCAACCCCCTTTATTCAGAGAACTTCAAACTAAATTTTATACGAACATCATAAGAAATTAAAATGCAATTAAGTTCAAATTAGTGTACAAATCACAGAAAACATTGTGCAAAAATTAGCACATGTAAACGCACAAAACCTGTGAGAAAATTAATATTCCAGATGTAAAAAATTCGTATAAACCGGACAATATAAGTTGTCAATTTATAGTATAAATAAGTAGCATGAGCAACACTTAATTAAAATAATTTTACTGATATAGATTGTTGGCATAATTTAAAATTTGTAAATATTTTACATTAACATCATACAATTTTTGCATTTATATATGGGCATAATTATTAAAAGTTGGATAAAAGCCTTTTAAAAACCCTAAAAGCCTTTTAGAAGCTTTTTAAACGCCCCTTCTGTATTCATAGCATGACGCATCGCACCGAGAAATAAAATAGGGATAAAAATAACAACATTTACCAGATCCATAAATTAAGAAAATGTTAAAGGGAAAGGAAACATAAAAAGAATAAAATTTAAAAAAGAATTTTAAAACAAAGGAGCCCTGAAAACAGAGGATCCGGAAACAGCGGGGAAAAATGGTAAACGGCGAAGCGGAAAGCAAGAAGTTCGGAGCTCATCCTCCCACGGGGAAAACCACGGTAGGAGTCGATATCCTTCTGGGGGACCCGAAAAAAGCTGTTATCAAACTCTCGATTCCGATCATTGTTGCCATGTCAGTGCAGACCGTTTACAGCCTGACCGATACGTTCTGGGTGGCAGGGCTCGGGGCGGACGCCCTGGCTGCGGTCGGGTTTGCGTTTCCTTTCTTTTTTATCCAGATGGCACTGACCAATGGACTCGCGATCGGCGGAGGGGCTGCAATTTCCCGGCGGATCGGGGCGAGGGACAAGGCAGGCGTGGACAACGTTGCCGTGCATACCTTTGTGATGATGGCCATACTGACGGTATTTTTTACGGCGCTTGCCCTCTATCTCGTAGAAGACCTCTTCATGTACAGCGGTGCGGGAGATGTAACAGGGCTCGGGGTGGCTTATGCAAGGGTCCTCTTTATAGGGAGCTTTATTTTCTTTTTCAGCAACTCGGCAAATTCCATCCTGAGGAGCGAAGGAGACTCAAAGCGTTCCATGCAGGCCCTGGTTATCGGTTCGGTCCTGAATATCATTTTCGACCCGATTTTTATCTACACCTTTGACCTGGGGATAGCGGGAGCAGCCTGGGCAACGATCGTTTCCTACGCCATATCCGGGGTGCTGATGTTTTACTGGTTCTTCGTGAAAAAAGACACCTACGTCTCGTTTTCCTTCCGGGGCTTCAAGTTCGACCGGGAGATTATCATGGACATCTTCAGGGTGGGCATCCCCTCCTCGGTCCAGCAGGTGGCCCTTGCCATGACCGCCCTTCTAATGAACCTCATCATAGTCGAGGTGAGCAGTACGGATGGGGTTGCGGTCTACTCCACAGGCTGGAGGGTTGCGACCATTGCGATTGCCCCCCTGGTAGGGATTGCCAGCGCCATGGTTGCAATCGGCGGGGCTGCCATCGGGGAAAATGACTATAAAAAAGCAAAAGAAGCCCACATCTATGCCACGGAAATCGGGGTCCTGGTGGAAGCCGCCATGGGGATCGTGATCTTTTTCCTTGCCGCCGATATTGCAGCCGTCTTCACCCAGGCCGAAACCGCAGCCCGGATTGCCCCTGAACTGACCCGGCTCCTGAAAATCATGACCTTCTTCTACCCCTCGGTCGCCTTCGGGATGATCTCAGCCTCCCTCTTCCAGGGCGCAGGAAAAGGCACAAGCGCCCTTATCGCAACCCTTCTCCGGAGCCTTGTAATGACTCCCCTCTTTGCCCTGCTCTTTGCCTATGGATTCGGATGGGGGCTGCTCGGAGTCTGGTGGGGGCTGGTTGCGGGTACGGTTATAGGGTCGATGATCACTTTTGTCTGGGCGCAGGTTTATTTGAGGTGTATGATAAAGGCGGGGGAGGCTGGAGGGAAGTGCTGAAAATGAGAAAAACTGATTTTGGCAGATCCGTACTATCACCTGCATAATTTGTCAGTACCATTTTGCAGCACAATTTTGTCAGTACCATTTTTCAGAACTCATATTTCCAAAAATATATGCTTTTTTTAGGCATATCTGAAACCATTATAACCTAACTTTGACAGT